>JAIBCE010000105.1 GCA_019694315.1 Sandaracinaceae bacterium | reverse complement strand
CGGGCGGCGGGCACACCTCGCACACGGGGCACTCGATCGGCGGCGGGCACACGATCGGCGGCGGGCACGCGGGCGCGGGCGCCTCGACGACGGTGGGCCCGCGCACGAGCAGCGCCACGGTGCCGAGCAGCGAGATCGCGAGCGTGGTGCCGAGCGCGATGGGAAGGAGCGGCAGGCCCGGCTTGGGCGAGGGCTCGGCGGGGGGCAACGTGTCGAAGTCGCTCATCGGGCAGCTCCGCGGGGCGAGGCGCGAAGGGCGGAGCCTATCAAGAGGCCGCCCCGGCCGGTGGGATCATTCGTGCGGGCCGACGCGTCGCCGGATCATTCGTGCGTGGCGACCGCGAGCTCGGTCACGCGGAAGCGATCGCGGTGCTCCTCGCAGGGCTCGAGGCGCACGCGGAGCGCGATGTTGCCGCCGCAGTACCAGCGCACGTACGCGTCGGCGCCCGGCGCGTCGCCCTCGCTCTCGTGCTCGCACGTGCCGCCGAACATCTGCTCGTATTCCTCGGCCGGCATGCACGCGCCCGCGGCCGGCGAGCCGGGCACGAGGTGGAGTGGGCCGCCGGCCTGCGGCTGATCGGACTGACCCACCGCGACCGGGTGCTCGTCGCTGCGGTTGGTGAGGTAGACCCAGCGGCCCGAGAGCCGCGCCGGGGCGGCGCAGCCGATCGTGAGGAGCGCGGCCGCGAGGAGCCCGGACTTGATCACGGTGTTGATCACGGGCGCGACTCCACACCGCCGCGGGCCCCACGTCAATCGCGGCCGTTGCCGAGGCTCCGCTCTGCGGATCGAGGGGCAGAGCAGACGCGACGATGCCGAGGCTCACGCGAGCCCCTGTCGCGGCGCGTGCCTCCAAGTTCTTGTTCGATGTGGAGCAGGGAGGGACTGGCTCGCGCCTTCGAGGGTGCGTCCGTGAGGCACGGGGTGGTCGCGCTCTGCGGATCCGAGATCGCGATCAGACGCGACGACGCAGAGGCTCACGCGAACCTCCGTCGCGGCGCGTGCCTCCAAGTTCCTGTTCGATTGGAAGCTGAAAGGGACTGGCTCGCGCCTCTGAGGATGCGTCCGTGAGGCACGGGGTGGTCGCGCTCTGCGGATCGAGGGGCAGAGCAGACGCGAGGATGCAGAGGCTCACGCGAGCCCCCTTTGCGGCGCGTACCTCCATGTGCCTGTTCGATGTGGAGCAGGGAGGGACTGGCTCGCGCCTTCGAGGGTGCGTCCGTGAGGCACGGGATTGTCGCGCTCTGCGGATCCGAACCGAAGGGCAGATCAGACGCGAGGATGCAGAGGCTCACGCGAGCCCGCGTTGCGGCGCGAACCTCCATGTTCCTGTTCGATGTGGAGCAGGGAGGGACTGGCTCGCGCCTTCGAGGGTGCGTCCGTGAGGCACGGGGTGGTCGCGCTCTGCGGATCGAGGGGCAGAGCAGACGCGACGATGCCGAGGCTCACGCGAACCTCCGCCGCGATCGGGTAGGGTGCCCGTCATGTCCGACGAGCCCCAGAAGGCAGCCGAGCCCGCGGTGGTGTTCCCGCGGAGCTTCTACGTGGCCAATGGCATCGAGCTCTTCGAGCGCTGGGCGTTCTACGGCCTCTACGTGGTGCTCTCGCTGCACCTCACGAGCGTGGTGGGCCTGAGCGACGCGCAGGCCGGCGACGTGATGGCCCTCTATGCGTTCTTCCGCCTCGGCCCGCTGATCGGCGGGATCATCGCCGATCGCATCGGCTTCAAGCAGGCGCTGGCCGTCTCGCTCGGCATCTACGCCGTGGGCTACGCGGTGCTCGGCTTCGCCCACGACGCCTCCATGGCGAGCCTCTCCATCGTGCTCATCGGCCTCGCAGGCGCGCTCTTCAAGCCGATCATCACGGGCACGGTCGTGCGCACCTCGCCGCCGGGCAAGCAGACCGAGGGCTTCGCGATCTTCTATCGCACCGTCAACGCGGGCTCGGTGATCGGCAAGTCGCTCACCTACGGCATCCGCACGCTCGGCGCGCTCAGCCTCGTGGTGTTCAACGCCGTCGCCGCCAGCGTGATCGGCCTCTGCCTCGCGCTCTTCGTGTTCGTGGAGCCCGGCGCCAAGACGCCCGACACGAAGACGCCCGATACGAAGACGCCCGACACGAAGACGCCCGATACGAAGGCGGCCGACGCGAAGGCGGCTGATACGAAGGCGGCGGGGGCCGAGCCGGCCAAGCCCTCGGTGCTGACGGTGCTGAAGGGCGTGTGGACGGCGCTGCGCGACGTCCGCTTCTCGGGCGCGCTGCTCATCCTCACGGGCTTCTACTTCATGAGCGAGCAGTTCTATCAGACGTTCCCGAAGTACATCACGCGCTCGGTGAGCGAGCACGCGCCGCTCGAGTGGGTGACGATGCTCAATCCCCTCACGATCGCGCTCTTCCAGGGCCTCGTGACCAAGAAGACCAAGGGCCTCTCGCCGCTCGTCGCGATGGTGCTCGCGAGCTTCGTCGGCGCGCTCTCGATGTTCCTCATGGGCACGCTCGGTCCCGTGCTCGGCGCGCGCGTGGGTCCCTCGCTCGGTGAGCACGGCGGGGTGGCGCTCGGCCTGGGCGGCGCGTGCGTGTCGTTCGCGGTGTTCGCGTTCGCGGAGATGATCTTCGCGCCCCGCTTCTACGACTACGTCGCGCGCTTCGCGCCCAAGGGCCAGGAGGCCACCTTCATGGGCCTCACGGTGCTGCCCGTGGCGCTCGGCGGCATGATCGGCGGCGTCGTGTCGGGCCGCCTCATCGACCGCTACCTCCCGCTCGAAGGCGACCGCGATCCCTTCACGATCTGGTCGATCTACGCGGGCCTGGGCGTGGTGAGCGCGATCGTGATGCTCGCCTACGAGCGCATGGTCCGAAGGCCCGAGCCCACGACGGGGTCGAGCTCGACCTGACCGCGCGCGTCACGTCCACTGACCCAAGACGCTGAGCGTGCGGCACTCGTTGCATGCGAAGTGGTACTGGAAACCGGAATCGTTGTTGATCGGGACGTAGGGCTCGAAGCCGGTCGAGCTCGCGAGCGCGGCCACGAACACCATCTCCTCCCGACAGCTGCGGCAGCGGACGCGTCGAGGGCCTTGTACCCAGAACGGCACCCCGCCGACCTGCGTGTAGCGCCAGTCGGCGAATCCCTGCTCGTCCGGCAGGTTCGGCACGAGACGGGCGGGACGAGTCGAGAGAGGCGCGACGGGCGGAGTCGGGTCGCAGGCTTGGAACGCCCCATGGACGCCGACCAGACGAAGGGCGCGGCCCTCGAACGCGAAGTCGCGCCGCAACATCCAGTCGACGCAGTCCGCACACGCGAGGAGCGGCACGAGGCTCCATCGGGGTAACCGATCGTGCAGCAACGAAATCTCGCGGACGTCCAGCACGAACACGGATCGGATGCGCCGACCGCATCGACAGTCGGGGAGCTCGAGCAGATCTCCACCGAACGTGTGCGGCGATGGATCCTCACTCGGGACGAGTCGCTCCCCCGACGCCGCCCGCCACTCGACCCAGGATCGGTCTCTGGAGGGCCCCTCTGGGCCGCACCACGCATTCAGGTGCTCCCCACGCGCGAGGGTGGCGAGTGCCAGCTCCATCGACGTCCTCGGATCGAGCGGTTCGTGAAGCGCACTCTCGCGAAGCGCATGCCGCATCTCCTCGTCCGCTCCGGTCGCTCCCAAAGCCAACGCGAGGTGTGCCCATGCGAACGAAGAGTCGTCGTAGACGTGCACGACAGCTCTCATCCGATCGACCGCCTCCGGCGCGCGGCCTGCGGCGATCAACTCAGCGACCAGACCGCAGGTCTCGACACAAGCGCGCGGACCGAGGCGATCGAGCGTCGCGAGCGCCTCATCGAGGCGACCGGCCCGCGAGAGCGCACGGACATAGCGAAGCGTCTCGGTATCCTGCGGGGCCATGCGACCCGGCCTCTCCAGGAACGCAGCGTAGGCGTCGACGCCCAGGGCATCGTCGTCGTCCTGATCGAACGCCCAGAGCGCAAGCCAGCGACGGCCCTGTGGCGACAGCGAGTCGATCGACTGGCCCCGTGTTCGGCCACGCTCTCTTTCGATCGCGAGCCAGACGCGCCACAGGTCGCTGGTTCCGTTGCGCTCTGCAGCGATTGCGTAGCGGGACGACGCGAGGGCGAGGTCGTCGAGCACGTGGCCGCTCGCGCCTCGCCGGGGTGGCAAGGGATGCGCCTCGACCAGCGCGACGAGCTCGCGTGATCGCTCGGCCATGGCTGATCAGCCGTCTTCTTCGGCGAGGACGACGAGCTTGTCGCCGGGCTTGGGGACGATCGGCTGGTTGCGGATCTTCGGGTTGAGCTGGAGGCCGTAGCGCTTGTCGGGGTCGTTCTCGTAGACCTGGATGCCGAGCGCGAGCTCGTTGCGCGCCTTGGCGGCGAGGATCAGGTACTCGAACGTCACGGGCTGGCCCGGCGGGCAGTAGAGCTCGAGGGGCTTCACGTAGATCTCGGAGCCCTCGCTGCGGAGCAGGTCCTCGAGCACCGCCTGCACGCGCGGCTCGTAGGTGATCTGCGCGAGCACCATCGACACCATCTGGTTCGAGATCACGATGTCGTTGATCTGCGTGGTCGCGGCGAGCTCGCGGTTCTTCGGGTCGAGGATCTCGCTGCAGACGCGCTGGTTCGGGGCCATCGCCGATCGGCGCCTCATGTCGCGCAAGAGGAGCAGCGCGATGATCGCGCGTGTGTCGGCCTCCTCGGCGCTCTTGGCCGAGATCGCGTCGCCGAGCACCATCACGTTCGGGTAGTTCTGCGGCTGGAGCTCCTCCATGAGCGCGCGCGTGGAGAACTCGCCCTCGAGGTGACGCACCTGGATCGTGTTGATCTCGCCGACGTTCTCCTGGATGAGCTCTTGCCGCTCGTGGGTGGGGAGCGAGTTCACGAGCGTGAGCGTGGAGCCCGGCGCCACGTAGTCGTCGAACTCCTTCATGATCGGGTAGATCTTCGGGTTCCACCCGAGCACCAGCATGTGCTCCACCGGCTTCTTGGCGCTCGACTCGAGCGCGGGGATCTGGTTGGGGTGGAGCGGCCCCGCGTACGGCTGCACCTTCATGCTCGCGTCCTCGGCGAGCAGGAGCAGCACCTCGTCCTGACCGATGATGCGGTCGGCGGCCGGGTTGAGCTCGTGGCTCGAGCCGTCGGCCTTGGCGATGCCCACCACGCACGCGTCGGGGAAGTCGAGCAGCACGTGGAGGAAGGGCCGGCCCACCGCGTGCGGCACCGGCTTGAAGTGGATCTCGTTGCCCTCGAAGCGCAGGAGCTCGTCGTACACGAGCGAGAGGCCCGGGATGCGGGCCGTCTGGAGGATGATCTTCGAGATCATCTCGTTGGTCTTCACCACACGCGCGCGGTTGTTCGACGCGATGACCGCGAGCTCCTGGTTGTGCGACTGCATGACCTCGGCGGTCACGCGCAGCTTGTCCTGGAGGGTCTTGGCCTCGGGGTGGTTGAAGATCGCCATGAGCGTCTTCATCACCCGCGCGTCGGCCTGATCGGGGTCCTCGACGTCCTTCTCGTCGACGAGCACGACGATCGCGCGGCTCTGCGCGAAGCTGACCTTCTCGAGGTCGTTCAAGGCGACGGAGCTGCCGCTCCGGACGACGATCTTGATGCGATCGCCGTACTGCACCTTGTCGTGGAGCTCCTCCTCCATCTCGACCTTGTCACGCTCCGCCATGACGACGCAGACGATGCGGCCCTCGGCGGCGTAGGCCTCCGAGAGCTGGTCGAGCACCGAGAAGATCTTCTCGCTCCAGCCGAGGACGAGGAAGTGACCCTCCTCCATGACGGGCGCGCCGCCGCGGCGGATCGAGTCGAGGCGCTCCTGGAAATTGCCGGCGAGGGCCGAGATCAAGAGGCCCGCGACGATGACGCCGAGGATCGAGATCACGGTCGAGATCGACCGGTTCACGAAGCCCTCGTCGGCCGTGAACGTGCCCGCGTCGATGACGCGGCCGAAGTAGAACCACGCGGTCTCGTAGAGCTGCGCGAAGAAGCCCCGATCGCCCACGTCGGGGCCCACGGGCGTCACGAACGAGAGCACGACGGCGACGACGGTGAACGTGAGGATCAGCGAGAGCGTGAGCAGCGCGAGGAAGAGCAGCTGCTTGCCTGCGCCGCCGCCGATGAACTCGTCCACCCGGTACTGCAGCTTGGCCTTGAATCCGCGTTCGATCGCCATCCGAGATCTCGTTCCTTCGCTCGACCCGTGAGCCGATGTGGGGGGTGCCCGCCGAGAGGCCGCGCGATCACGCCACGGAAGCTCACCCGCTGTCGAGGTGACCGCGTGCGCAGGCACGCACGACGCCCAGCCTACGCGTCCCGACGCCGCGAGGCCCCTCGGCGCGGGTCAATTCGGGTCAACGCGGAGGTGTGTCAGTCGACGAAGGTCGGCTCGCGCTTCTGCATGACGCTCATCACGGCCTCCATCTGGTTGGGCGTGCCGAGCAGGCCGAGCTGGAGCTCGGTCTCGAGGAGGAAGCTCTCCTTGGGTCCGAGCCCGACGGCGCCACGGAGGAGCTTCTTTCCCGCGCGGATCGCGTGAGGGCTCTTCGTCGCGATCTCCCTCGCGAGCTCGTGGGCCGCGGTGCGCGGGTCGTCCGACAGGCGCGTGACGAGGCCCAGGCCCAGGCCCTCGGAGGCGGGCAGGACGCGCCCCGTGTACACGAGCTCCGCGGCCACGTCGGGCCGCACGAGGCGCAGGAGCGTCTGGGTGAGGCTCATGTCGGGGATGAGCCCGTACTTGATCTCCATCGCCGAGAGCTGCGTGTCGGGGTGCGCGATGCGCACGTCGGCGCCGAGGGCGATCTGGAAACCTCCGCCCACGGCCGCGCCATGGAGCGACGCGATCACGGGCACGGGCAGCTCCTGCCAGATCCAGCCCACGCGCTGGGCGACGTTCGCGGGCGAGCTCGCGTCGCGCGCGAGGAGCGTCTTGCCGCCCTCGTCGCCCATCGCGAGGAACGCGCCCCAGTCGAGGCCCGCACAGAAGACCTTGCCCGCGCCCTCGAGCACCACGGCGCGGACGCTCGTGTCCTTGGCGAGGGACTCGCCCGCCGCGATGATTCCTTCGAACATCGCGACATCGAGGCCGTTGCGCTTGTCGGGGCGGTTCAGGGTGACGGTGGCGACGTGATCGGTGACGGAGACGAGGACGCGCGGCTCGGACATGACGCGGGTGTAGCAGACCTCCGTGTCGCAGACCCCCGCCGTGCTTCGCCGTGCCGCTCGTTGGACGGCTGGAATTAAACCGAGTTATGCGTGGCCTCGCGGGCCGTCGCGAGCGGGCATGGCGCGCTAGGCTCCCCGTGTGGGGCACGGACCGAGGAGGACGATCGTGAGGCACGCTGTGAGTGGATCGTGGATCGCGTTCGTGACCTGCGTGGTGCTGGCGGTCGGCTGCGAGGCGCGCGTCTCGCTCGGTGCGGCGTGCGAGGTGAACAGCGACTGCCCCGCGGATCTCGTCTGCCGGCAGGGTCGCTGTCGCACCGAGTGCAACGAGTCGCGCGACTGCGCGTTTCCGCTCGAGTGCATGGCCGATGGCCTGCCCGAGGCAGGCGGCTGCCGCGTGCTCGAGGATGGCATCTGTCGCACGAGCGCCGACTGCGCGGGTGAGCTCGCGTGCCTCGACGATCACTGCGTGCAGCCTTGCACCGATCACTCCGAGTGCTCGGTCGCGATGGTCTGCAACGGCCGCTACTGCGTGCGAAACGCGACGGGCGCGTGCGATGTGCTGAGCGGCACGGGCTGCGGCGACGGCGAGCGCTGCGGGATCGCGGGCACGGGGGCCGAGCGCGTGGTGGCGTGCGTGACGCTCGCGGTGGGCGAGGTGCGCGACGCCGACGAGCACGAGCCGTGCGACGCCGATCCGATGACCGAGCTCATCCGTCCGTGTCGCGATGGGCTCACGTGTGTCGCGGGCCAGTGTCTGCGCTGGTGCCTCTACGACGCCGCGACCGTGGGCAGCAATTGCGGGACCGGGAGCCAGTGCGTGCCCACCTATGCGGGCTCCGCCGCGCCGACCCACTGCGGCTTCTGCACGGAGGGCTGCAGCCCCGTGGGCCAGAACTGCACCGACGAGACGCGTACCTGCGTGCTCGCGATGGCGGACGGTCGCACCTTCGGCCAGTGCATCCTCCCGGCCGACGTGGACTGCACGGCCGACGCGATGGCCGATGGCTGCGCGGGGCGCCCTTGCGCGATGGGCGTGTGCGCGTTCGGGCTCGAGTGCGTGCCCGACGACGCGACGATGACGTCGAGCTGTCTCGAGCGCTGCGCGACCGATGGGGACTGCGAGGTGGGCACGTGTGATCTCTCGGGCGCCGTGCCGGTCCTCGTCTCGAGCGGCGATCGCATCATGTACGGTGTGTGCCGCTGAGCGAGCCGTGTAGGATCGCGTGCCATGGGGTCGTCTCCTCGTTGGTCGTGGCGCGCCGCAGTGCTCGCGTCGCTGGTGCTCCTGCCCACGGCTGTGCTCGCTGGCTGTGAGCCGCGCGTGTCGCTCGGGCGCAGCTGCGAGCTCAGCAGTGAGTGCGATCCGCCCTACGTGTGCGCGGCGGGGCGCTGTCGCGTGGAGTGTCACGAGGTGCGCGACTGTCCGTTTCCGCTCGAGTGTCTCGTGGTGGGCAACGCGAGCGGCTGCCGCGTTCCGCAAGACGGGATGTGCCCGCGCGGCACCATCGACTGCGCGGAAGGGCTCGAGTGCATCGAGGGCAAGTGCACGCAGCCGTGCACCGATCACAGCGAGTGCGCCTCCGCGCAGACCTGCGACGAGGCGGGCGGCTGCGAGCGCGTGATGTTCACAGGGCCCTGCGATCTGCTCTCGGGCGCGGGCTGCGGCGCCGCGCAGACGTGCACGGCGAGCGGCTGCGTCGATCTCAGCACCGCGAGCGCGATGCCCGGCGAGCTCCACGATCCGTGCAGCGGCGAGACCTGCCGGGCTGGGCTGAGCTGCGTGGAGGGACGCTGCCTGCGCTGGTGTCAGCGCACCTTCGACACCGCGCTCGGAGCTTACGTCCCCGGCACGAGCTGCGGCGAAGGCAGTGGCTGCACGTCGAACGAATTCACCGGCGGTCCGGCCGTGCCGGACGAGCAGGGCCACTGCACGCAGCCCTGCAACCCCGCGCGCTCGGGAGAGGCGGCGGGCTGTCCCTCCGGCATGCACTGCGGCGTCGTGTTCTTCAACGATCGGCGCGTGACGACGGCGTGCTACCCGGCCACGGCGAACGTCGCGTGCGCGGGCGATCCGGAAGGGGACGGATGTCGCAACCGACCCTGCTGGATGGGCTACGGCTGCAACGCAGACTTCGACTGTGCGCCCGATCTGTCCACGCCCTCGATGCCGGGGCGACGCTGCCATGCGCGCTGCCTCTCCGACGACGACTGCGCGACGGACGAGCGATGTCTCCTCGACGCCGCCGCACACGTCTTGGACCAAGCGCGCCGACCCATCGTGGCGGGGACCTGCCTTCCCACGTGTGGCATCGAGGCGTCGAGCACGACCACCACGCGAGGCTGTCCGAGCAGCGTCTCGGACACGACCACGTGCGACGTCCACAACGGCGCCGCCGCGGGCCGCGACTGGGCCTACTGCATGCCGACCTGCTCGAGCGACACCGACTGCTTCGCGGGGCTGACGTGCGACGAGGCCCACGCGATCTGCACGCCGCGCGACGGCTACCCTCCCTGATCTCTCTCGCCCTCCACGAGGCCAGCCACCATGCAGCACACCTTCCTGGGCAAGACGGGCGTCAAGGTCTCGCGCCTCGCGTTCGGCACGATGACGTTCGGCGGCGACGCAGACCTCGAGACCTCGCGCGCTCTCTTCTACAAATGCCTCGACGCAGGGATCGACTGCTTCGATACGGCCGATGTCTACAACCGCGGTCGCAGCGAGGAGATCCTCGGCGAGCTCACGCAGGGCATCCGCGATCGCCTCGTCATCGCGACCAAGGGCTACTTCCCCACGGGTGAGGGCCCCAACGATCGCGGCTCGAGCCGCTATCACCTCGTGCGCACGCTCGAGGCGAGCCTGCGCCGGCTCAAGACCGATCGCGTGGAGCTCTTCTACCTGCACCGCTTCGACGAGGCCGCGAGCCTCGAGGAGTCGCTGCGCGCGGTCGAGCACATGGTCTCGCGCGGCATGGTGCTCTATCCCGCCGTGTCGAATTTCGCGGCGTGGCAGATCGCCAAGACGCTCGGCGTGCAGGCCCTCCACGACTGGTCGCCGATCGTCGCGATCCAGCCGATGTACAACCTCGTGAAGCGGCAGGCCGAGGTGGAGATCCTCCCGCTCGCCGAGAGCGAGTCGCTCGCGGTGTTTCCGTACTCGCCGCTCGGCGGCGGCCTCTTGTCGGGCAAGTACGGCACGGTCGATCGGCCGAGCCAGGCGCGCCTCGTCGACTGGGAGATCTACCGCACGCGCTACGGCGCTCCGTCGAACTACGAGATCGCGGAGCGCTTCCGCACGATCGCCCACGAGCTCGGCGTGCACCCCGTCACGCTCGCGGTGGCGTGGGTCGGCTCGCATCCCGCCGTGACCGCGCCGATCCTCGGCGCGCGCAACGTCGAGCAGCTCGCGCCCGCCCTCGCCGCGGCGGACTTCGCGATGAGCCCCGAGCTCCGCGCGCGCCTCTCCGAGCTCGTCCCCGCGCCGCCGAGCGCGACCGATCGCAACGAAGAAGGGCTCGTCCGCGGCCTCGGGCCGCGCTGACGCGGGCGGAGGGATACGATGCGCGCATGAGCCAGAGCCTGCCTGCGCCGCTCGCCGACATCGTCCGCTCGCTCGAGCTCGCGGTGGACTTCCCCGACGAGGTGCTCGCCGAGGTCGAGGCCTTCGTGCGCGCGCCGGGGCTCGACGATCCGGCGCTCGCCGATCACGAGGCCACCCCCTTCGTGACCATCGACGCGGCGAGCTCGAAGGATCTCGATCAGGCGCTGCACGTCGCGCGCGAAGGCGAGGGCTACCTCGTCTCGTATGCGATCGCCGACGCCTCGCACTACGTGCGACCGGGCTCGGCGCTCTTTCGCGAAGCGATGCGGCGCGGCGCCACCTACTACCTGCCGGGCTTCTCGGTGCCGATGCTGCCGCGCGCGCTCTCGGAGGGCATCGTCTCGCTCAACCCCGAGGGCCCGCGGCGCGCGCTCGTGTTCCTGCATCACCTCGACGCG
Organism: Sandaracinaceae bacterium; assembly: GCA_019694315.1. Taxonomy (GTDB): domain Bacteria; phylum Myxococcota_A; class Polyangia; order Polyangiales; family Sandaracinaceae; genus JAFLCL01. The sequence continues at coordinate 11,573 of JAIBCE010000105.1, read as the reverse complement.
CGCGCCGAGATCGTGTCGACCGAGCTCGTGCGGGCGCGCATCCGCTCGCGCGCGAAGCTCTCGTTTCCGGGCGTCCAGGCGCTGCTCGACGGGACGGATCCCACGCTCTCGCGCGAGCCGTTCACCGAGAGCCTGCACCTCCTGCGCGAGGTCGGGCGCAAGCGCATGCAGCTCGCGACCGAGCGCGGCCTCGTGCGCTATCGACGCGAAGAGGTCGAGGTGAAGCTCACCGATGGTGGCGCGTCGTTCTCGGTGGTCGAGGAGGTGCGCGACGAGGTGGAGCTCTGGAACGAGCAGATCTCGCTCCTCTGCAACGCCGAAGGAGGACGGCTCCTGCGCGAGCATCCGGCGCCGGCCGTGCAGCCGATCTACCGCGTGCACGGCGGCCCCGATCCCGAGCGCCTGCGCGCGCTCGCCGCCCTCACGGCGGAGCTCGCGCGCGTGCATGCGCTGCCCGAGACGCCGTGGATCTGGCACGACGAGCGCGACTCGCTCGCGAGCTACCTCGCCGCGCTGCCCGTCGCGTCGCACGGCTCGAGGGACGATCGCGTCGCACGCGCGCTCACGCGGCAGGCGATCATGGTGAACCTGCGGAGCGCGTACTCGACCGAGCCCGGCCCGCACGTGGGCGTGGGCGCCGAGCCCTACGCACGCTTCTCGGCGCCGATGCGCGAGCTCGTGGGCGTGTTCCTCCACAAGGAGGCGGTCGAAATGCTCACGGGTGTGCACCCGAGCGTCGAGGAGGACGAGGCCCTGCGCGCGGAGGTCGTCGAGATCGCCAATCGCGCCAAGGACACGCAGCGACGCGTGGCCGATCTGGCGAACGAGCTGGTGATCGATCGCGTGTTCCGTCCCGAGCTCGAGCGTGTGCGCGAGGAGCGGACGCGCTTCGTGGGGACCGTCATGGGGCTCACCTCGGGCAAGGTGCACGTGCGCCTCGACGCGCCGCCCATCGACGTGAAGCTCTACCTGCGCGACCTCGGCAAGGAGCTCGCGCCCCGCGGTGAGCCGCCCGTGTGGCTCGAGCCCGACGAGCGCGGCGTGGTGCTCCGCGAGCGGGACACGCAGCGCGAGGTGCTCGTGCTCGGCAGCGCGATCACGGTCGTCGTCGCGCGCCGCGACGAGGGCCAGCGCCGCTGGGTGCTCGGCCTCGATCGCCGCTGACACGAGCTCGAGCACGCGTCTCGCGCAGCGCCGACGAGCGATCGTCGCGCGTCAGGACGCGCGCGCGCACGCATCTCTGCTCACGCCAGGCGCGCGAGCGGCCGGAGCGAATGGAACCGCGCTCTCCTTCCAAGAGATCTGGGAATGCGCGTCCCACCATCCCGTCCTTCACATCGCCGAATGCGCTCGCGCCTGGCGCTACCTCTCCCTCGATCACGAGGTCTTGCCATGACGAACCAGAACCAGATCACGATCCCCGAGTCTTCGATCGGCCTGCTCTACGAGGACGGCGCGTTCGCGCGCGAGCTCTCGCCCGGCAAGCACCGCTTCGGCTCGTTCTGGGAGTCGCTGGTGGGCAGCGTCACGCGACGCGTGACGGTCGTGGACCTCCGCGAGCGCTCGGTGACCATCAAGGGCCAGGAGATCCTCACGGCCGACAAGGCCGCGATCCGCATCTCGCTGCTCGTGTACTTCAAGGTGATGGACGCCAAGGCGGCCCTTCACCACGTGACGTCGTACGAGGAGCGCATCTACGAGGACGTGCAGCTCGCAGCGCGTCGCTTCCTCGCTTCGCGTGCGCTCACGGACATCCTCAACGACCGCAACGACATCTCCGATGCCGTGAAGAAGGACGTCGCGAGCTCGGCGGGCTCCTACGGTGTCGAGATCGTCCGCGCGGACGTGAAGGACCTCGTGTTCCCCGGCAACCTGCGCGAGATCATGAACCAGGTGCTCGAGGTCGAGCGTCGCTCCGAGGCCAAGCTGGTCGAGGCGCGTCGCGAGGCCGAGGTCTCGCGCATCAAGGCGGAGGCGGCCGCAGCGACGCAGCGCGAGCAGCTCGAGATGCAGCGCGCCGCGCAGCGCGTGGCCCTCGAGGCCGAGGCCGACAAGCAGCGCCTGCGCCTGCTCTGGGAGATCGACGAGGCCAAGGCCCTGCGCGATCACCCCGAGCTGCTCGAGCTGCGCAAGGTGAGCGCGTTCTCCGACATGGCCAAGGCCGGCGCGAAGTTCGTCGTCGGCCTGCCGAGCGGTGCGCTCACGACGGGCGAGTGAGGCGATCGAGGCCACCGGCGGCGAGGCTGCCGGTGGCCTCGAGCGTCCGTCGACGGCACGAATTCCCTTTGTTTCATGGGCTTCCACGCAGGAACAGCCCGAGACACCACGCGAGCTGCGCGAGGCCGAGCGCGCCCGCCGTGGCGAGCACGAAGCGGAGGCAGGCGCTCCGATGCTCCGCGTCGCCGTCGGCGAGCCAGCGGAGCGAGAGCGCGAGCGAGAGGCTCGGCAGCGTGAGCACGCCGAGCGTGAGCCACGGCGAGAGCGTCGTGCGCACGACGAGGCCGAGGAGCGCGAGCGTGAGGGCGAGGCCCACGAGCACGTGCTCGCGCGCACGACGCTCGCCCACGCGCACCGGCCAGGTGCGCTTGTTCGCGCGTCGGTCGCTGGGCGTGTCGGGCAGGGCCGTGATCACGTTGCCGATCGTGTGCAGCGCCACGAGCGGCGCGAGCGCGCGCCACGGAAAGCGCGCGAGGGTCCCGGCCTGCGCATAGAAGCCCCAGAGCGGGAGCACGGCGCCGACGCCCAGGCCCTGGAGCAGCTCGGCGCCGCCGCGGTGCGCGAGGCGCACCGGCGCGTGGCCGTAGGCCCAGAGGAGCGCGATCGCGCCGACGGCGAAGAGGGGCGCGAGGGGGCGATCGAGCACGAGCGCGGCGAGGCCCGTGAGCAGCAAGAGCGCGAGAGCGGCGCCGATCGCCGCGCGCCGCAGCGCCTCGAGCGACTCGAGCGCCTCGGGCACCACGCGCGAGCCGCCAGAGAACGGCGTGTGCGTGAGGTTGTCGCGATCGGTCTCGTGATCGGCGAGATCGTTCGCGAAGACGATGAACGCGTGATCGAGGAGACCGAAGGCGTGCGCGAGCACGAAGGCCCCGAGCGTGAGCGCGTGCCCCGCCTCGAGCGCGAGGAGCTGGCCGAGGAGGATCGGCGGAGCGATGTTGCCGTGCGCGAGCGGCCTCAGCGCGCGGAGCCACACCGCGAGCGTGGGCCACACCGCGAGGGTGGGCGAGCGTCGGGTCATCGTCGCTCGGCTCGCCTCACCGCGAGGCCGCGCCCCAGTAGCCCTGCTCGGGGCGGATCGAGAGCTCGGTCGTGAGGCCCGTCGCGAGGTCGACCTCGAGCAGGCGTCCCTCGCACGTGAGCGCGTAGAGCGCGGGACCGAGCGGGGCCAGCGCCCACACGCAGCGCACGCCCATCTCTCCGATGATCGCGCTCCGTCCCGTGGCGAGATCGACCTCGACGAGACTGTCGACGACGTCGAGGGTCGCGGGGCGCACGGTGCTGAAGAGGCGATCGCCCACGAACGCGAGATCGCCGCTCGAGATCATGTCGGCGGGCAGACGGGCGACGACCCTCGTGGAGCCCGCTGCCACGTCGAACGCGTAGACGAGCTCGTCCGCAGCGCCGTAGAGCGTGCCGTCGGGGCTCACGTCGAGCGCATTGAAGGAGCCGGTCACGGGGGCGACGATCTCGTAGGTCACGGTGCGGTAGTCGACGCGGACGAGCGCCGCGACGTCGGTCGAGGCGCCGTAGAAGGTGCCGTCGGGCGCGAGCGCGATGTCGTTGAGGTGCACCGGGAACATGCCGATTCGTCGGAGCTCGCCCGAGGGGAGATCGATCTCGAAGAGGTTCGCCGCGTCGTGCACGAGCGCGCGCGCGAGGCAGCCGCGGCTCACGTCGCACCGAAAGCTCAGCGGACAGAGCGTGTCCTCGGCCTCGGCGGTGCAGCGAGCGAGGGCCTCGTCGCAGCGATCGATGGTGCAGGCGACGGTGTCGTCGCACAGGCGGCCCGGCGACACGCAGCCCGCGCCCGGCACGCACTGCTCGAGGCCGTTGCAGAAGACGTCGTCGTTGCATCGGTCCCCGAAGTACTCGTGCCGACAGTGACCCTCCACGCAGGTGTCGTCGCTGCACACGAGGCCGTCGTCGCAGGCCAGAGCGTTGCGGCACTCGGGCGCCGCGTCGGGTAGGACGAAGGCGTCGAGCGGCGTCGCGGCGTCTGGGTGTCCGGCGTCGAAGCGCGGCTGATCGAGACCCGACTTCGCGCCACATCCCGCGGCGTGGAGGGCGATCGCCGAGGCAACGAGGGCGGCGCGCAGGTGCACGACGCGCACGCGGATCGCGCCGTGAGCCCGACGCGACGAGCGTTCGAGCGTGCTCACGGCGCTCCTCGCCGCTGTCCTCGGCACTCGTACTCGACGCGATGCTCGCGGACGGGCGTCGGCAGCCGCGGCGTCGCGCCGGTGCTCGCCGGGTCGTAGATCTCGGGCGACTCGCCGACACGTCCCGACGTGCCGACGGTGTCGCCGAGCGCACTGCCGGGGGTGCCACCGCTCACGGCGCTCGTGAGCCGCGTCTGGTCGTCGGAGAGGCGCCGCGCCTGCTCGGCCTGCGTCACCTCCTGCTCTTCGCGCATCGCCACGGTGTACTCGGCGTCCGCAGTGATGCGATAGCCGCGCCCACCGCAGTGGGCGCGCATCTGTCGCTCCGCGTCCTGTCGCGCGGCGCCCTCGTCGCCCTCGAGCGCGAAGAGACCACCTCGCTCGTCGTGTGCGACCAGACGAGCGCTGCCCCCGCAGCCCAGGGCCGCGAGCGACGCGAGCACCAGGAGCGAGCTCGCCCGCACGCGTCAGCGACCCTCGGGATACTGGTTCATGTCCACGTTGCCGCCGTGATCGTCGATGTCCCGCACGAGCTCCATCAGGTGATCGAGCTCGGCGTCGTCGATCGTCCCGTCGGCGCGCGAGTCCTCGAAGCGGTTGTTCAGCGTGCCGAACGTGAGGAAGCCGATGCTCGGCCGGACCGCGTCGAAGCGCACGAGCTCGGCGTCGTACTCGGCAGCGCGCGGGTGCCCGGGTGTCTCGGCGTGGAGCGAGGCGCTGATGAGCTGGAGCTGCGACTCCTGACCGACGCTCACGAGGCCTCCGCACGCGAACGTGAAGATCCCGAACCCGCAGCAGCCGAGCACGAGCCCGATGCCGGCCGCGATGCCGCAGCCGAGGAGCCAGGGATTGGTGGAGGAAGAGGTCTCGGACACGTGGGGTTCCTCTCGAGCGGCGCAGTGGGCCGGGCCACGATGATGACACAGCCCTCGCGGCCGGCCGATTCTGCTCGTGGACGGGCGTCTTCGCTGTCATACCAGAGGGATGAACGACGACTGGTCGCTCCTCGACGTCTCACGCATCGACGAGGTCGCTGCGCTGCTCGGGAGTGAGCTCTCTTCGGTCCTCGCGGAGAGTCACGCGAACCTCGCGCGCAACCTGGGCATCCTCGATGATCCTCCGAGCATCGACGCCTTCACGCGGGCGAGCCACGCGATCGCCTCGGCGAGCCTCCAGCTCGGCATGTCGCGGCTCGGCGAGGACGCGCGCAAGCTCGAGCGCACCGCGCCCTCGCTCTCGGTCGAGGATCGTGCGGCCGCCGCGCGCACCCTCCGCGAGCTCGCCACGCGCTCGCGTGCGGCGCTCGAAGCGCACCTGGCGCGCTGAGTTTGTTGGGTCGAGGGACCTCCGGCCCCTCGAGCTCCCCGTCGCTCACTTCGTCGCTCCGCGACTCGCATCGCTCCCGCTCCAGGGGTGAGCTGCGCTCACCCCGCCGCGCGGCGCCCCGAATCGATTCTTTCTCGGTCCCTGAGTGTGCGGAGGGGGCATGCGCCCCCTCCCCCGCGAGGCGGGGCCCCCTCCCGCTCCACTCGCTGACGCTCGTGACTCCGCGCGGGGCCCCAGCCCCGCTTGGCGCCTCGCGCTGCGCTCGGCGGGACTCGGATGAAGGCGCGCGTACACGCAGCTCGGGGCTGATCGTCGGATCGCTCAGGGCTGATCGCGCGGGAGCCAGCCGCCGCGGATGCCGATCAGGCGTACACGCTCGGCCACGACCGTCACGTCGAACGGCTTGGGCAAGAAGTGCTGCACGCCGAGCACGGCGAAGCGGTGCCGTGCTTCGTCCTTGAGCTGGCCGCTCGCCACGAGCACGCGCACGTCTCCGCCGCGAGCGTGCTCGCGGATGCGCGAGAGCACCTCGACGCCATCCATGTCGGGAAGGCCGAAGTCGAGCACCACCAAGCGCGGCAGCTCGCGCGAGGTCTTCTCGACGGCCTCGGCGCCAGTGCTCGCCCGCGACAGACGCACGGGCACCTCGCCGAACGCGATGCGCACCGCGCGCATCGCGACCTTCGCGGCCACCGGATCGTCATCCACGACGAGGACCGAGAGGCCCTCGGTGCTCGCCTCTTGATCGCCCGTCCTCGCGAGATCCACCGGCGGCACGGCAGGCATCGGCAGGTTGCCGAGCACGTCGCGCAGTGCCGCGGCGAACGCGACGCAGGTGGGATAGCGATGGCCCGGCGAGATGGCCATCGCGCGCTCGATCACGGGATCCAGCGCGGCCAGCTCGGGGCGATTGGCCGACACGCGCGGGCGCGGGCTCGAGCCGTGCTGTCGCACGTAGTCGAGCTGCGTGAGCGCGTAGAAGGGCAGCTCTCCGGTCAAGAGCTCGTACGATGTCGCTGCGAGCGAGTACTGGTCGGCGGGTGGGCCGACGAGCTCTCCGGGCACGGCGGCCTCCGGCGCCATGTACGCGGGCGATCCCTGCACCGTCGAGATGCGGCGGAGCGCGTCGATGGAGAGGCCGAAGTCCACGATCACCGGGCGCCCCGTGCCCACCTCCACGAGGAGGTTCGCGGGCTTGATGTCGTTGTGCACGACGCCCGCTGCGTGCGCCGCGCCGAGTCCCTCCGCGATCTGTGAGATGAGGTGCACGGCGGTGTGGGGCGGCACCATCGAGCCCGCCGCACGGTAGTCCTCGAGGATGTCGCGAAGCGAGCGACCCTCAACGAATTCCATCACGAACATGGGCGATCGACGCACGATGCCGAACGCGTGGATGCGCACCACGTTCGGGTGATCGATCGAGCCCAAGGCCGCGGCCTCGGACGTGAACGACTGGGCCACGCCGGGCTGCGCGATCTTGATCGCGACGCGGCGGCCGAGGTGGACGTCGCGCGCCGCGTACACGAGCCCCATGGCGCCCTCGCCGAGCTCACCCTCGATGCGATAGCGACCGTCGACGATCGAGCCCTTGTGGGGCCACGGCTCGTCGCCCAGCTCGAGCGCACAGTGCTGGCAGTGCATCGGCATGCGGACGGGCCTCATCGTTGGTGAGGTGGCGCGCACTGTCCACCCGAAGACGCGTGCTCGCGCGTGGTACGAACGGGCGTGCACACGGAAGTCGATCTCATCGTCGTCGGCGCCGGGCCGGCGGGCCTCGAGGCAGCGCTCCTCGCAGCGCGCGCGAGGCTCCGCGTGCGCGTCGTGGATCTCGGTCGCGACGACGCCTCGCTCCGACGCAACGGGCGCGCCGTGCTCGCCGAAGGCACGGTGGGGCTCGATCACGTCGCCCCGTCCGAGGTCCGCGCCCGCGCTCGCGAGAGCCTCGAGCGGCACGGCGTGCACGTGGAGCTGGGCGAGGTCACCGACGTGGGACGTCGCGACGACGGCGTGCTCGCGGTGACCATCGCGGACGGGGCGCGGAGCGAGGTCGTCACCACGCGCCGCGTGCTGCTCGCGAGCGGCCTCGTCGACGTGCTGCCGCCGCTGCCGGGCCTCGCCGAGACCTGGGGCGTCAGCAGCTTCTCGTGCCCGTACTGTCATGGCTACGAGCGGTCGGGTGAGGCGGCGCGCACGGGACGCTGGGGCGTGCTCGCCCACGAGGTGGGCGCGCTGAAGACGGCGCCTCTCTACACGCGCTGGGCGCGCGAGGTCGTGCTCTTCACCGATGGCCTCGAGCCGCCGCGCGAGCTGCGCGCGGCGCACGAGGCGGCAGACCTGCGCTACGAGACCGCCGTCGTGCGCGCGCTCCGCCACGACGAGGATCGACTCGAGGCCGTGGTGCTCGAGGGCGATCGCGAGGTCGCGCTCGACGTGCTCGTGCACAGACCGCCGCGCACCCGCGGTGCGCTGATCGAGCGCCTCGGCCTCGCGGTGGATCCGCAGGGCCTCGTGGTCGTCGACGGGCGAACGGAGACCTCGATGAAGGGCGTGCACGCGTGCGGCGATCTCACGACCACGCCGCATCAGATCGTGTTCGCGCTCGCCGACGGAGCCCACGCGGCGATGGCGATCGCGTCGTCGATCGCGTTCGAGGACACGCTCGGGCGTCGCTGACGCCTCGAGGTCTGGGGGAGGCTCTGGCGTTTCGTGTCATGCTCCGCCGCATGACCTCGCTTCGTCACCTCACGATCGGCACCACCTTCGCGCTCGCCCTCTCTGCATGCCCGGGCCCGAGCGACACCCCCGACGCGTTCCGCGCGAGCGACGCCTTCAGCGCGGACGATGCGTTCAGCGCGAGCGACGCGTTCAGCGCGGACGATGCGTTCAGCGCGAGCGACGCGTTCAGCGCGAGCGACGCCGGCGCCGTGGCCGACGCACCCTCCACGAGCGATGCGCCGCTGCCCACGCAGGGCTCGTACGTCATGGACTCGTGCGGCCCGGCCGATGGTCCCGCGCTCCAGATCTTGATCTCCGAATTCCTCGACCCCAGCGCCTGCAGCGCCGATCCCACGCACGCCTCGACGTCGTTCTACATCCACGATCTCGGCGGCGCGACGCTGCCGCCCACCGCAGGCGCGACGATCACGTCGACTGCCGCGGCCTCGAACGGCTCGGCGTCCCAGTGCCCGGGCGGCAGCCCTCCTTGTCGCGCGAGCGACCAGTGGTCCATCACGTTCACGAGCTATGCGGCCGACGGCGGCGCCGCGGGCCAGTACACGATCACGTGGGTCGACGGCTCGACGTCCACGGGCACCTTCGATGCGGTGCGCTGTAGCCACGGCCCCGTGCTCTGCGGCTGAGTCGCGCGCTCACGCAGCGCTGGAGCGCGCACCGCGCGGTTCGTTTCTGATCGATCCGCAGTGGACGGATCAAGGGCTCACGAGCGCGCGCCAGCGCTCGAGGTCCCGCACGTCGCCGGCCACGGTGTCGGCGCGCGCTCCGTGGCGCACGAAGAGCTCGTCGTGGCTGCCGCGGCTCGCGGCGAGCAGGCCCGAAGGCGTCGTGATCGCGAAGCCGTCTCCGTCCACGCCGCCCACGTACGCGAGCGTGCGACCCTCTGCGTCGAGCACATAGGCACCGCTGCCGAGCGCGAAGGCCACCGAGCGCGCGCCGAGCGCGGTCATCGCGGTGGGCACGAGCAGGCGTGGGCCCGCGACGACGAACGCCTCGCCCTCGAGGCACGCGAGCCGTGCGTCGAGCGCCTGCGACTGGAGACACGGTCGGTCGCGCGCGTCGAAGCCCACCCAGGCCGACACGACCGCCGGGAACGGCAGCGCCGCGCCGGTCGCGGCGTCGAGCAACATCGCCGCGCCCCCGCGGCTCGAGACGAGCACCTGCGTGCCATCGGCGCGCATCGCGACGTGCTCCCCCACGCGCTCTCGACGATGGACGAGGCGCGACTGGCCCGCCTCGATCGCGAAGAGCTCGAGCGTGAACGAGAACGACGCAGGGTCGAACACGACGCGCGCCAGCCGAGCACCGTCACGGCTCGCGGCGAGCTCCGTCACCACGCCCACGTCGGGCAGGGGCGGCGCAGCGCCGAGCTCGCGGATCTCGTCGGGGCGCACGAGGTGCACGCGATCGCCCACGACGAGGGTGTTCTCGGCCGCGGGCACGACGGAGACGGCAGCGCTCGGCAGCCCCGCGTCCTCGAGCTCGCCCGGCGCGAGCAGCAGGCGCTCGACGGCGCTCGCGAGCTCGCGCACCACCACCGCGCCCGAGCCCAGCGTCGCCACCACGCGCGTCTCGCCCACGAAGCGCAGAGGCCCGCGGACGTCCTCGAATCCCGCCACTTCCTGCCCATCGGCGATGCGCCAGAGCCTCGTCCGCGGCGGCGCATCCGTCTCGGTGCCGTGCACCTCGCCCTCGCGCATGCCCATCACCGCCACGTGCTCGCGCGAGAGCGCGACGACGTTCGCCCAGCCCGTGCCGAGCCGATGCGTGCCGCGAAAGCGCCCATCGCGCGACCAGCGCTCGATCTGGCTGTCGGTGCCCGCGAGCCAGAGCTCGCCTCGCACGAGCGCCAGACCGTTGCCGTGCAGCGTGGGAAAGCCCGCCAGCGGGCGCCCCTCGAGCGTGCGCATGCGCGCGCCGCTTCCTCCCGCGAGCGCGATCACGTCGGTACCGATGCGCGAGAGCGACGCGTACCCGCACGCCACGACGTCCTCGGGCAGCCCGGGGATCACCGCGATGCGGCGGAGCTCGGCGCCCGTGCACGGGCCGCCCGCGGTGCGCACGCGCGCGCGGGACCGCAGGTTCCAGTGCGCGATCGAGCCATCCGAGTAGACCGCGATCAAGAGGTCGTGCCCGCGGAGCGAGAGGCCGATGGGGGAGATCGCTCCGCCCGGAAGACGAGGGAGATCGTCGCGGGTGAGGCGTTGCTCCACGTCGGCGCTCGCGGCCAGCTCGTGGAGGCGGATCGAGCCGTCGCTCGCACCGATCGCGAGCACTCCGTCCGCGCTCGCCAGGCTCGTCACGTGCACCGCGTCCTCGGTGAAGATCGTCTCGCACTCGCCGCTCGTCATCATCGCGTGGATCGTGCTCGGCGCCGTGCCCGACACCGCGATCGTGTGCACGGTGCCGTCGGCGTCGCGCACCTCCACGCCGCGGGCCGAGATCGCGCGGATCGCGCGGCCCTCGCCGTCGAGGAGCGCGAGCTGGCTCGCGCCCGGCAGCACCGCGAGCTCGCTCCCATCGCTCCCCGAGAGGAGTCGGCTCTCGGTCGCGCCCAGCACGAGCACGCGGCCGCCCTCGGGGCTCGCCACCACCGCGTTCGCCAGCTCCGGTGTGACGACGCGCCAGCGCAACGCGAAGCTCGCGTCGCGCGCCTCCACGAACATCGTGGTGCCCATCGGGTCGTAGCCCGTCTGGCGGAGGTTCGCGTGCGTGAGGAGCACCACGGCGTCCTCGCCGAGCGCGTCCATCGACCACGCGCCCTCGTTGTTCGCGTGCGTGACGCGCCACGGTTCGACCGCATCCGCGCTCGTCGGCGCGCTCGGCGGCGCGCTCGACGGAGGGGCCTCGCTCGTGGGTGGGCTCGGGTCGGTCGTGGCCTCGGGCGCGAGCGGATCGTCGCCCGTGACCGGGGTGGGCGCGCTCGCGGCGCCTGCGCTCTGGGGCTCCTCGAGCGCGGTCGCGGCCGGCTGCGAGGGGCCCGCGCAGGCGGAGAGGGCGAGCGCGACGAGGCAGTGCGTGGTGGCGTGGCGCGAGCGCATGGGTCTCCGACCATCGTGAGCGCCCGGAGCATGGGCGCGCACGCGCTATCATCCGCCGCGATGCGCCCCTCGGTGAAGTCCCGGTCCCTCCTGCGCT
>JAIBCE010000104.1 GCA_019694315.1 Sandaracinaceae bacterium | reverse complement strand
GATCGAGCTGCCGATCGCGACCGTGGTCGACGCCGATGGGCTCCGCGCGATCGCCGACGTGCCGGCGCTGATGTCGCTCGCCAAGGCCGCCGCGCCGCGTGTGCTCACGCCGCACCCGGCCGAGGCCGCCGCGCTCCTCGGCACGACGACCGAGGAGATCCAGCGCGACCGCTTCGAGGCTGCGCGCCGCCTCGCAACGCTCACGCGGCAGGTCGTAATCCTCAAGGGCGTGCGCTCCATCGTCGCCACCCAGGACGCGCTCGTGGTCTGCGATCGGGGCACACCGGCGCTCGGCATCGCGGGCACGGGCGACGTTCTGGCAGGCATCGTCGGGAGCCTTCTGGCCGAGCAGCGCGCCGCGACCCTCGGCGACGCGTTCGGTTGCGCGTGGCGCGGCGTCGTGGCGCATGCGCTCGCGGGGGAGCGCGCTGCGGCCGGACGGGACCGAGGCCTTCTGGCCGGCGAGGTCGCGGAGGCGGTGTCGTACGTGCTCGCGGCGCCCCTGACACGGCCTTGCTGACACGCTGACACGAGGCTCGGTCACCGCCTCGTCATCGTGACATGTCGAATTCGTGGCAGGCCGTCCCTGCCCGAGGTTTTGCATGGCAATTCGAGGGCAACGTGCGTGGCACAGGCCCTGCTCAATGGGGCGCGGAGGTCACGATGCGACGAGCCCAGCCCCTTGCGAGCCCCCCTTCCCACGCCCCCGTCGAGCACCTCGACGATGAGCGCGACGAGGTGTCGGGCGTGCACGACCTCGGCTCGCTCGCGCTGGCCGAGCGCGCTGATCGCGCGAGCTACGACCACGAGGTGCTTCGGCATCGGTCCGAGCTCGTCGCGGCCGCCATCCGGCTCACCGGCTCGCGGGCGGAGGCCGACGACCTCGTGCAGGAGGCCGTGATGCGCGCGTGGGTGTTCTGGCATCGCTTCGAGCCGGGCACGAACGGCCGCGCGTGGATGCACCGCATCCTCCTCAACACGTTCATCAACGGCTACCGCAAGCGCCGCCGCGAGCGCGAGGTGCTCACGCAGGTGCACGCGGTGGAGTCGCATGCGCGCCGCAACGTCGAGCTCGCATCGAGCACGCCCGGTGAGGCCCTCTCGGACGAGGTGCACGCGGCGCTCTCACGTCTGCCCGACGAATTCCGCCGTGTGATCGTGCTCGTCGACCTGGAGGATCGCAGCTACCGCGACGCCGCGATCGCGATGGGCTGCCCGATCGGCACGGTGATGTCGCGTCTGCACCGCGCGCGAAAGGCCATGCAGCGCGAGCTCGCCTCGGCCGCGGCGAGCCACGGCTACGCGTCGGTCGACAGCCCGCAGCTCACCGCCTGCGAGCCGACGCTCGAGGCGGCCTGACCGGTCGGCTCACGGCGCGGGGATGATCCCAGGGCCGCCAGCGAGGAGAGAGCCGAAGAACGACGCGATGCGCTCACGTCCGCGCGCGTCGTCGAAGAACGCGAAGTGGCCGTCGTCGGCGAACTCGAGCTGCGCGCCCGTGCGCCCACCCGGCAGGTTTCCCTGGATCTCCCCCAGCTCATTGGCGATCCCGAGGAATTGAAGGCCCACGATGTCGCGCGAGACCGGCGCGGCGACGGGGACGCGGAACGCCGTCGCCAGCGCCTCCATGCCAGCAGGCGAGACGTACTGATCCATGAGTCCCTCGGTCACGATCACCGATCGCGGCGCGAAGCCGGCGCGGGGACGCGTGACCGCGAGGGGCGCATAGTTGCCGGGATCCGAGACGTCGACCCAGCCCTGGAGGATCGTCACGATCGGATGCTCGAGGTTGAAGCCCTCGCGCGCGAACGCTTCGTCGGTGGTAGCGCCCGAGAAGCCGAGCAGCGATCGCGCGAGCGCCGGGATGTCCACCGGCAGCGTCTTGTCGAGCAGCGTGTGGCCGATCAGCGTGCCCCCTGCGCTGAAGAGCGCGGCCTGAGGCGTCGCATCGACGCCGAAGAACAGCGGGCCCACGAGCGCCCCCTGCGAGTGGCCGATGTAGTAGATGCGGCTCGGGTCGAAGTGGATCGCGCGACCCTCGCGATCGAGCACGCTCGTGGGCACCTCCATCGAGGCCACGACCACCGACTCCGCCGCGTGATCCAGCGCAGCCTGGAGCGGATTGCAGCGCACGGCGTCAGGATTGACGACGTTGAAGAAGAGCGTGCCGTCGCCCGACGCGAAGCGCGCGCCGTGGAGCGGCGCATCGATGCCGATCGACGCGAAGCCCTGTTCCGCCATGAGCTGCGCGGTGTGATCGTCGAGGAACGAGCGGAAGTCGCCGCCCGTTCCGTGTCCGTAGATGACGATGGGATAGCCCGCCTCGGGCATCGCCGACACCGGGACGGCGAGCGCGAAGCGCGCCTCGAACGTGCCAGCGACGATGGGCACCTCGTCAGCATCGAGGCGGATCCCACCGCCCGTGCTGCGATACGGGATCTCACCCTCCTGGAAGGTCGGCGCGCCGCGATAGCTGCCGTGCAGCACGTTGTAGGAGGCCGCGCTCTCGCGCCCCGACCAGCCGTCGGCCACGACCTCGGGCGGGCTCATGTGCTCGTGGATCCAGTCGGTCGCCGTCGCGAGGAGGTGCGTGGGATCCTGCGTGCGGAAGACCGCCAACGAGACGATCTCGTCTCGTGGCACGCCCATCGCCGCGAGCGAGGAGAGCGCAGGCTCGTAGATGGCCACGAGCTCCGCCACGCTCGCATCGCCCGCGAGCACGGCCTCGAAGTCGCTGTCGCGACCGAACGACGCGCCGCCGCTCGTGTGGAGGCGCGAGGTGACGACCGCCGCGTACAACGTGTCGGGAAGGAGCGGAAAGCCATCGGCGGGACGGATCGCGAGCGTGTGCCCGGGCCAGTACTCCGTGACGCGCGGCTCGTAGCGCACCGTCGCGGGATGACGCTGCGCCATCGTCGCGCCGTCGATCAGCGGCACGAGGAACACGCTCGCGTCACTCGCCACCGAGGCCTCGAGCGAGCTGGGCAGCGTGCCGAGGTCGAGATCGTGGCTGAAGCGGAAGTAGACCGCGCCCATCGTGGACCAGCCGTCCTGACGCGCCTGGATCGCCTCGACGTAGTCGCGCACGAGCCCGCGCGTGGGGGCCGGGAACGACGACAGGTCGGGCGTTCCGACGGGCGTGAGGCGCGCCTCGTTCGGCCACGGGAGATCGAAGAAGACCGAGGGATCGTCGCCCTCGTGCGGCGCGACGAAGATCGCCGTGGGCGGGCCGGCGTCGGTGGCCGCATCCGGCATCGGGGGCGCGTCGTCGGTGACGACGAACGCGTCGTCACGGACACCTGCGTCGACGGTGCCTGCGTCCGCGACGGAGGGCTCGAGCAAGCAGCCGCTCGCGAGCGAGCCCGTGAGCCCAGCCGAGAGGAGGCAAGCGAAGGTGGACGCGAGCGCGCCCGCGCGAGGCGAGGAGACCATCGCGCAAGGATAGCGGCTCGCCCCTTCGAGCGGCAGTGCGCCGAAATTGACGCGTGACGCGCGCGAGAACGCATGGATCGCCCGCAATCTCCTGTAGATCGTTGACACAATTGTCCCGCGAGGGTACGGGGTTGCCCATGGCCAAGAGCTACGCCGATCTCCTCCAGGATGTTCGCCACGCAGTGAAGCAGGTCTCGCTCGAGGAGCTCGAGCGTCGGCTTCGCGAGCGCGAGGAGCTGACGATCGTGGACGTCCGCGAGAAGGACGAGTGGCGCCAGGGCTTCGTGCCTGGGGCGATCCACGTGCCGCGCGGCTTCCTCGAGATGCAGGCCGAGCAGAAGCTGCCCGACAAGAAGGCACGCATCGTCGTGTACTGCGCGGGCGGCATCCGCAGCGCGTTCGCGGCCAAGACGCTCGGCGAGCTCGGGTACACGCATGTCGAGAGCGCCAACCCGGGCTTCGTGCGCTGGAAGGATCTCGGCCATCCCGTCGAGAAGCCCGCCGACCTCACGCAGGATCAGCTCGAGCGCTACTCGCGCCACCTGCTCTTGCCGGAGGTCGGGGAGAAGGGCCAGGAGCGCCTCCTCAAGTCGCGCGTGCTCTTGCTCGGCGCCGGCGGCCTGGGCTCCCCCGCAGCGCTCTACCTCGCGGCGGCGGGCGTGGGCACGCTCGGCATCGTCGACAACGACGCCGTCGACGCGTCGAACCTCCAGCGCCAGGTGCTCCACGGCACCGATCGCGTGGGCGTCTCGAAGGTCGAGAGCGCGAAGAAGACGATCCAGAACCTCAACCCCGACGTGAAGGTGCTGACGTTCGACGAGCGGCTGACGAGCGACAACGTCGACCGCATCTTCGATCAGGGCTGGGACGTGATCGTCGATGGCCTCGACAACTTCCCCACGCGCTACCTCGTGAACGACGCGTCGGTGTGGAAGAAGATCCCGGTCGTGCACGGCTCGATCTTCCGCTTCGACGGACAGGTCACGACGTTCTGGCCGCACAAGGGTCCCTGCTACCGCTGCCTCTACCCCGAGCCGCCGCCGCCTCACCTCGCGCCGAGCTGCGCCGAGGCGGGCGTGCTCGGCATCCTGCCGGGCGTGGTGGGCACCATCCAGGCGACCGAGGCGATCAAGATCCTGCTCGATCGCGGCGAGCCGCTCGTGGGGCGCCTCCTCACCTACGACTCGCTCAAGATGAGCTTCCGGACGCTCAAGCTGCGTCGCGACAAGACCTGTCCCGTGTGCGGCGAGGCGCCGACGATCACGCGCTACGTCGACTACGAAGGGTTCTGCGCGGCGGGGCGGTGAGCGCGTGCGCCCTTGACGCGCGAGCCTCGTGGCGTGTGTAGTCCAGCACGATGTCGAGCGAGGTGGAGCATCCCGAGCCGCCGAGCGACGCCTTCGTCAAGGAGTACGAGGGCTTCGTGCGCAGCATCGCGAGCCGCGTGAAGAACGAGCTCGACCTCACGTGCGAGGCCGAGGATCTGGTCGCCTGGGGCTTCCAGGGCTTGCTCGAGGCCAAGCAGCGCTACGACGCGAGCCGCGGCGTGCAGTTCAACACGTTCGCGTACTACCGGGTGCGCGGCGCGGTGATCGATGGCGTGCGCAAGATGGCCTACCTCTCGCGTCGCGCGCACCAGATGCGGAAGTTCGCGGAGGCAGCCGACGACGTGCTCGAGCACGAGGCGGCCGCGCGATCGGCGACGCCTGAGGCCAGGGCGGACGTGCAGCAGACCGTGCAGGCGATCGACGACGTCCTCGGTCGCTTGACCGCGGCGTTCGTGATCGCGTCGGTCGGACAGGACGAGAGCTCCGCGCCCGAGGCGCCCGACGAGCAGCTCATCCGGGCCGACGAGCGGGTGCGCGTGCGCGAGCTCGTCGCGAAGCTCCCCGAGCGCGAGGGCATCGTCGTGCGAGGCCTCTACTTCGAGGGACGCCTGCTCGACGACATCGCCAAGGATCTCGGCATCTCGAAGTCGTGGGCGAGCCGCATCCACACCAAGGCGCTCGCCCTGATGAAGACGACGCTCGA
This sequence comes from Sandaracinaceae bacterium, assembly GCA_019694315.1. Taxonomy (GTDB): domain Bacteria; phylum Myxococcota_A; class Polyangia; order Polyangiales; family Sandaracinaceae; genus JAFLCL01. The sequence continues at coordinate 17,423 of JAIBCE010000104.1, read as the reverse complement.
GAAGGACTGAGCCAGCGTCGAGCAGCGAGGGAGCGTGTCGGCTCCGGTCACTGCTGTGACGTCAGGACCTGACGCACGGTGCCAGTGAGCTTGTCGGTGAGCTTGGCGGCGAGCTCCACCTCCTGGCTGTGTCGGTGCACCGTGGCCTGGAGCGCGAGGAGCTGCTCGGGGCCGAGGGGCGCGCCGCGATGCTGGAGCACGCGATCGATCGCGGCCTCGCGCGAGGCCATGTCGTGCGCGGCGTCGCGGAGCGCGTCGCGAAAGCTCGCGCCCTGGGTCGCGGTGTCCGGGGTGCGAGCCGCCGTGGTGGTGGTGGCGGCGGGCGTGAGCCCACCGATCGAGAGACGAAGTCCTTCGGTCATGGCCGCGCTTGTCGGCGGCCAACCAAGCGGGTTGCGTGCTCAGCGCGCGTCGCCGGCAGAACCGTCGAGGTCCGCCGAGCTACCGTCCGCGCCAACGCCTGCGTCGGGCGTAGCTCCCGCGTCGAGGGCGGTGGGGCAGGAGGTCTCGACCGTGCCGCGTGTCGTGAAGCAGCGATCGACACCGTCGCGATGGCAGAACCACACGTCTTGTCCCGGACACTCGCCGCGAGCGACCACGACACACTCGCTGGGGACGACAGGCTCCGGCCCGCAGGTGTCGGACTGGCAGGCCATGAGGGATGGGGCGATCGCAGCCAGCGCCACGAGGAGAATCTGCCCGATTGTGCCAGTGAGGAGAGGGGGCTTCATGATGGGCGATTCAGCAAGCCACGCGCCAGGCCAGCGCGCCGCGCCTGATGCGAGGCACCTCACGGACGCAGACGCTCGAATGAACGGAGGAAGTTGAGCCCGAGCACGTTGCGGATGCGCTCCTCGCGCCACCTCGCGTCGAGCATGTGCTGGACGAGCCGCGCGTAGGCGAGCTCGCCGTCGCGCAGCTCCTCGGGCGGCACGATGAAGCCGTCGTAGTCGCTGCCGAGCGCCGCGGCGCCCTCGCCCGCCGCTCGGATCACGGCCTCGAGGTGCGCGATCACCGCGCGGCCATCGCGTGCTCGCCGCGGCCCGAGGCGCGGCCCGAGGAAGCCTGCCTCGAAGATCACGCCGATGACGCCGCCCGTGTCCGCGATCGCACGGGCCTGACGATCGTCGAGGTTGCGCCACATGTCGTGCACGGCGCGCATGCCGGTGTGCGTGACGATCGCGGGCAGCGCGCGATCGTGCACCTCCATCGCGTCCCAGAAGCCGCGCTCCGACACGTGCGCGAGATCCACGAAGACGCGCGCTCGATCGAGGGCGCGCACCATCTCCCTGCCCATCTCGCTCAGGCCGGTCGGGCCGGCGACGCGGAGCGGGCTCGAGGTGCCGCCGAGGCTCGAGCTCGAGAGGTGCACCACGGTGACGCGCGTGATCGTGCCCGAGGGATCCACGTGCTCGCAGGCGATGCGACCACCGTCGCTCCGAGCCTCGAACGCGTTGCCTCCCTGCACCGACACGAGCGCGGCGTGCTTGCCTGCCTGACGCGCGGCGCGGAAGCCCGATGCGTCGGTGACGATCGCCACGGCCGGATCGCGCGCGAGCGTGGCGCAGAGCGCGCGGACGTTCGCCTGGAGCACCTCGGCGCGGCGCGCGCGCGGCTGGAGGATGTTGGTCGCGATCGACCACATCGCCGCGGTGAGCCCACCGGCGTGCACGCGGGGAAGATCGAGGTGCCCGAAGAAGAAGCCCCACGGAAACGAGCCTGCGTGCGAGCGGTGCAGATCGTAGCCCCAGAGCCTCGGCGGGATGAACGACTCGAGGTGGAGATCCACCACCTCGCTCGTGCGCAACAGCTCCACGGCCTCGTTCGAGACGCCGGCGCGTGCAGCGAGCGATGCTGGATCGAGGATCACGCGATCCTCGTCGATACGCGTGAGAGGGGACGACGCCACGGCGACGGAGAATACGAGCTTTCGCGTTGACCCCGCGATGCGCGGTTTGGCACGCTCGCCTCGCATGTCGGCCCCGCGCCCCGCGCTCGTGCCCTTCCTCGGCCTCCTCGCCGTGCTCGTCGGGGCGTGCGGGACGATCGATCTCGGCGACAACATCGTCCCGCCCAACGTGCGCGTGGACGAGGATCGCTTCTACTGCGAGATCGCCCCGCAGATCCTCGCGGCACACTCCTGCGCGACCGGCGGCACCGCGGAGTGCACGGGCATGAGCTGCCACGCCTCCACGTCGTCGTTTCGCCTCGCCCGCACCGTGACGCTGCCCATGTGCACCGACGGGGCGCCCGTGGGCCCAGTGGATCCCGCGCTCGCGGACGACTACCGCGCCGTCACTCTCTTCCTCGGCTCCGACTCCGCGTCGTCGCCGTTCTGGCGCCGGCCGGTCCACGCCGACTCGCATCCGTGCACGGTCTTCTCCGAGATGTCGCCCGAGTCCGAGCTCATCGCGGACTGGATCGAGAGCGGCGCACTGTGAGGCGCTGCGCGACAGCAGCCCTGCTCGCCTGCCTCGCCTTCGTCGGCGTGGGCGCGCCGGTGCACGCGCAGGACGCGGTCGCGGAGAGCACGCCCGAGGGCGTCTATGCGCGCGTGATCGTCGACCGCGTGGAGCTACGGACCGGCCCCGGATCGACGTTTCGACGCGTGTGGGTCGGCAGCCGCGGCGACGTGTTCCGCATCACCGAGCGCGGCACGCATGCGTACTGGTTCCGCGTCGAGCTGCCGGACGGGACGCAGGCCTACGTGCCCGGCGACGCCGTGTACGCGCACGAGCTGAGCGCCGACGAGGCCAACGAGGGCCGCTTCCTCCCCGAGCTCTTCGCTCCTCCCGCGCTCCCTCACGCGGTGGGCGAGATCGCCTTCGGCTTCGGCGTGCTCGGCATCTCCGATCAGGGCGTTCAGAGCGGCTTCATGACCGTTCGCCCCGCCATCAACCTGGCCCCCGAGCTCGCGATCGAGGCCACGCTGGCGGCGTCGGTGGGCGAGGCGGGTCGCATCTTCCTCGGTGCGCTCGGCGGCCTCGTGAACCTCTTCCCGACCTCGCCGGTCGTTCCCTTCCTCGCGGTGGGCGGCGGCTTCGCGCGCTCCGATCCGAACGCTGACGCGTTCCTACTCCGTGCGGGCTGGCGCGGCGCGATGTACGCGGGCGGCGGCCTCCGCATCGGCTTTCGCTATCGCATCACGCTGCGCCTCGAGGCGCGTGCGTGGGTGCTCTTCGACGAGAACGTCTTCTCCGAGCAAGAGGAGGTGACCGGTGGTCTCACGGTCTTCTTCTGAGCGCAGCGCCTCGCGCGCTCATGACCACGCCCGAGCCGGGCGAACGACCTCGTGGGTGCTCGCAACCGTCACGCTCCTCGCGGGCGTGGCGCTGCCCGCGTGCGTGACCGTTCGCCCCGAGCAGCGCGAGGTGCTCGCGGATCCGGCGATGATCTTCGGCTCCGGCGGCGACGCCGAGGCACACGAGGAGCACGTCCTCTCGAACCGCGAAGGGAGCGTCGGAGGCGGCGCGAGCACGGGTGGAGGATGCGGCTGCAACTGATCCAGCACCGTCTCGCGCCGTGGATCGTCGTGGGCATCGCGCTCGCGGCCGTGGGCGTGCGTGCCGAGGGCGGTGAGGTCGACGTGGGCGCGACGCTCTTCCACGAGGGAGGCGGCCCGCTGAACATGACCGTCATCACGCCGTCGGTACGCGGTCGGGTCGATCCCGTCGACGAGCTGACGATCCGGCTCGGGTGGGACGCCGACATCGTCACGGGCGCGAGCGTCGCGGTGGTCGACGCGCCGGGCGCGCGCCCCGACGCGATCACCACGGCCACGCAGCTCGAGGACCTCCGCAACGTCTTCTCGGGCGGCATGGAGCTCCGCAGCGACTACGGCTCGCTCCGCGCCGGTTACTCCTACGGCTTCGAGCACGACTACACGTCGCACGCCCTGACGCTCGGCGCGCGCGCGGAGCTCTTCGAGCGCAACACCACGTTCGATCTCTCGTTCGCGCACGCGTGGGACTCCGTGTGCGACGTCGCGCAGCCACGCATGCAAGACCCCGTGGAGCGTCGGCGCCTGCCGAGCTCGACGGGCTGCTTCTCGAGCAGCAACACGGATCTCGCGTCGCGCGAGGTGGCGCTCAATTCGTTCCAGGGCAGCTGGACGCAGGCGTGGGCCCCCATCTTCGTCACGCAGCTCACGCTCTCCGCGCAGCTCGTGGACGGCTTCCAGAGCAACCCCTACCGCGCAGTGTGGCTCGGTCGCTCCTCGGCGCAGGAGCACCACCCCGATCACCGCTTCCGCTACGCGGCCAGCCTCGCCGGGCGCCTCTGGATCGCGCCGATCTCGGGCGCGCTCCACGCCATGGGCCGCGCGTACCGTGACAACTGGGGCGTGCAGTCGCTCAGCGCCGAGCTCGCCCTCGAAGAGGTGATCGACGGCGCGCTCCGCATCCGGGCGCGTGGCCGCTACTACGCGCAGAGTGGCGCGGCGTTCTACTCCGACGACTACGCGCTCTCGCCGCGCGGCCAGTACTTCACGGGCGATCGCGAGCTCTCCACGATGTCCTCGGTGCTCGTCGGCGGACAGATCAGCTACACGTTCTCGGCGGGGGTCGACGGTCCGGTCGCCGGCTTCATGTCGAGCCTCGCGCTGCTCCTCAAGGCCGACTGGCTCCACTCCGAATTCCCTCAATTCCATTACGGATCCGCGGCGGTCCCGAACCGCGACGCGGTCATCGTCACCCTCTCGCTCGAGGCCGAGATCTGATGAGCACGCGACCCGGAGAACGCGCGGGGACGCGCGCCAAGGGCGTGGGGCGTCTGCTCCGGGGCGCCCTCGCCTGCCTGGCGCTCTCGAGCATCGCGAGCACCTGCGATCGACGCACGGGGACCGAGCGCGAGCCGCTCCTCGAGGGCACGAGCGAGGCGCAGGCACAGCCGCTTCCGGATCCGGAAGGCGCACGACGCCCCCCGACGGGCACCACGTGCGGCGGGCGCGACGACTGCCCGAGCGATCAAGTGTGCGTGGAGAGTCGCTGCCGCTATCGGCTGACGAGCGTCGCCGGCGAGATCCTCGCCAGCTCGGCGCGGGCGCTCGTCGAGGCGGGCGACTGGGAGGGCGCGATCACGGCGTACTCGGATGCGGTCGATGCCTACGTCGCGGCGCATGCGCCCGTGCCCGCCGACCTCCTCTGCGAGCAAGCGACCCTCATGCTGAGCACCGCGACCACGCCCGACGCGCGCGAGGCAGGCGCCGTGCGGGCAGACGCGTGCTTCCGCGCGTCGCTGCCCGGCTTCGGCCCGCGCGAGGAGACGCGCCGCGCCGTCGCTCGCCTCCGCTTCCAGGGCCTCGACGTCACGCTCTTCGATCAGGAGACGCCGGCCACGCGGTTCTTCACGCAGGCGCAGTCGCCGCCGACGGTCGACGCGATCGTCGTGGAGGCGACGCTGACGGGCGAAGACCAGCCCGGCCTCGTCGACGTACGCACGCAGATCGACGCCGAGGCCGCGCACCGCGCGATCGCCGAGTGCTTCATCCAGGACTGGGAAGTGCGCCACGAGCGCGCGGCCCGTGGGGCCCTCGTGGTCCGCTACTCCACGCGCATGCGCGACATGGGCACGTACGACTCGTTCGAGCCCGAGCTGCTCGTGGAGAAGACCACCGTCGCCGAGGACGGCTTCGAGCCCTGTGTCGCGCGCGCGCTGAGCGCCAACCTCACCGCCCCCCGGAGCGGTCGCGTGGTGTCCTGGCAGGCACCGCTCGAGGTCTCGGCGCACGTCCAGTAGCCACGTGCGAACGCCGAGGGCCTCGCACGCACCCAACGCACGACGCACGACGCACGACGCACGACGCACGACGCACGACGCACGACGCACGACGGTCCAGGCAGGAGTCACGCACAGGCACGAGTGGCGCGTGGGCGCGCCTTGCGACAAGCGTGCGGCCGTTCCGATCCTCGAGGGCCCAAGCCCGGAACGGCGTTCCGGGCAGAAGAACGAGCCGAGCAACCTCATGAGCACCGAGCACCTCTTCGCGGTCGTGATGGCGGGCGGATCCGGCACGCGGTTCTGGCCTCTGTCGCGGCGCCTCAAGCCCAAGCAACTCCTCGCGCTGGCCGAGCCGGAGCGCACGCTCCTCGCGTCCACGGTCGAGCGCGTCGCGCCGCTCGTGCCCACCGAGCGGGTGCTCGTGGTGACGGGTCACCATCTCGCCGAAGGCACGCGCATGGCGCTCCCGTCGCTGCCGCCGATCAACGTGCTCGCTGAGCCCATCGCCAAGAACACGGCGCCCTGCGTGGCGTGGGCTGCCTACCACGCGCTCGCGCGCGATCCCGACGCGGTGCTGGCCGTGCTGGCGGCGGATCACTTCGTCATCGACGGGGCGGCTTACCTCGAGGTGATCCGTCGCGCGGTGACCGCTGCCGCCGACGGCTCTCTCGTGACGGTCGGCATCAAGCCCTCGCGTCCCGAGACCGGCTACGGCTACCTCGAGGTCGGCGGCGAGGTGGGGCCCGGCTTCTCGCACACGGTGCTGCGCTTCGTGGAGAAGCCCGACGCCGTGCGCGCCATCGAATTCGTCCAGAGCGGCCGATTCCTCTGGAACAGTGGCCAATTCTTCTTCCGCGCCGACGCCATCGTGCGCGCGTTCGAGCAGCACATGCCCGAGCTGGCGCGCGCCATGGGAGGCGTGCGACACGCGCCCTCGCGCGCCGAGGAGATGCGCGTGGTCGACGCGGCGTACGCGGGCGCGGCCTCGATCTCGATCGATCACGGCATCATGGAGAAGGCCGAGCGCGTGCGGGTGATCCCCGGCGACTTCGGCTGGTCCGACGTGGGGAGCTGGACCACGGCGTGGGAGCTGGCGAAGAAGGACGACGCGGGCAACGCAGGAACGGCCGCGTTCGTCGATGCGCGCGGGAACTTCGTGCACGCGCCCTCCGGCAAGGTGGTGGCGATGCTCGGCGTGAGCGACCTCGTGGTGGTCGACACGCCCGATGCGCTCCTCGTGATGCCGCGCGAGCGCGCACAGGACGTGCGCGCGATCGTCGACGCGCTCAAGGGAAAGCGCGACGACGTGCTGTGAGAGGCGCCGAGCCTCTGGCGGCGATCGCGTGCTCGCGCGTCACGGCCGGATCTGCGTGCTGATGCTCGAGGAGCGGCCGCGCTGCTGCGGATCGGGCTCGAAGAAGAGGTCGAGGGTCCCGCGACGACTGGCGCGCTCGTCGAACGTCGTGAGCCACGGGCCGACCGAGACGCTCAAGGGCAGCGCGGGGCGCAGGACGCGGGGGAGCCCGGCGGGGCGTCCGGCGTAGGAGGCCGCGATCCACTCGGCGCGCGCGCCTCCCGCGGGTCGATCGAGGAACGCGCGCATCCGCTGGCTCGAGGCGACGCTCACGCGGAAGCGACGCGCGACCGCGTCGAGCTGGGGCTCGGAGTACGGGAAGAACGGTCGGTCGGTGGCGAACGACATGCGCACCGCTGCAGAGCTGAAGCGGTCGCGACCGAGCGCGCCCGGCGCGATGCGGAACGCGGTCACGATCCACCCCGACGCGACGTACGGCGCGAGGTAGGCAGTGAGGGGGCCACCGTTGGGGTAGCCGTGCGTGCGCAGCCAACCATCGAGCGCCTGCGGGTCGTTGGCTGCGAGCACCGCGGCATCCATGCCCGCCACCGTGCGCTCCTCGAGCAAGACCACCGACGGCTCGGCCGCGCTCGCCTGCGCGCCGCTGCTGGCGCTGCGAGAGCGGCCCCCGCTGCGGCGTGGAGGCATGCGGTAGAGCGTGAAGAGGTCCGCGAAGAGCCGCGAGCTCACCTCCGCCAGCTCCGGCCGGCTCGGCGTGGGCACGAGGAAGCCGAAGTCCTCACTCACGCCTTCGAAGAACGCCCGGCGCACGAAGTGCTCGACGTGGCGCGCCTCGTCCCACGCGATCAGCGCCTCCTCGCCGCGCACGAAGACGGGGCCCTGCCGTCCGATGCCCGCGCACGCCTCGACGGGACGAGCAGGCACCGCGAGCACGACGGCGAGCAGCGCGAGAGCACAGAACGACGCGACACGGAGGCTCATAGCGCGCGAGGGTAGCGGCTCCGCGCCTGCGCACACGAGGCCCTCGCTTGACGCAGCGCGTCGGTCGATCGCGCCTGGATCGCGCGCGGATCGCCGAGTAGGGTCCGCGCGCTCTCGCACCGGCCACTCAGGGCCTGCGTGGAGTGAACAAGGAGGCTCTCGTGCTCATCGGCGTGCCCACGGAGATCAAGACTCGCGAGTACCGCGTTGGCATCAACCCTGGCGGCGTCGTCGCGCTCACGCGCGCGGGACATCAGGTGCTCGTGCAGAAGGGCGCGGGCCTGGGCGCAGGCATCAGCGACGCGGAGATGATCGCGGCGGGCGCGAAGATCGTCCCCACGGCCGAGGACGCGTGGGCCGCGGAGATGGTCATGAAGGTGAAGGAGCCGCTCCCCTCGGAGTACGGCTACTTCCGCGCCGGTCAGATCGTCTACACGTACCTCCACCTCGCGCCGCTGCCCGAGCTCACGCGCGAGCTGATGAACAAGAAGGTGCGCGCGATCGCGTACGAGACCGTGCAGAACGCGGACGGCTCGCTGCCGCTGCTCCGACCGATGAGCGAGGTCGCGGGCCGCATGTCGACGCAGGTCGGCGCGGCGTGCCTCCAGAAGGAGCACGGCGGCAAGGGCGTGCTCCTCGGCGGCGTGCCCGGCACGCGCCGCGGCAAGGTGGCGATCCTCGGCGGCGGTGTGGTGGGCTCGCACGCGGCGCGCATCGCGGTCGGCATGGGCGCGCACGTGACGGTGCTCGACGTCGATCACGCGCGCATGAGCTACCTCGAGGACATCTTCGGCGCGTCCATCGAGACGCTCTACTCGAACCCCAAGAACATCGAGAAGGCCGTGATCGAGGCGGATCTCGTGATCGGCGCGGTGCTCGTGGCGGGAGCGAAGGCACCGAAGCTCGTCGACGAGGATCTCGTCAAGCGCATGTCGCCCGGCTCGGTCGTCGTGGACGTGGCGGTCGACCAGGGCGGCTGCATCGCGACGTGTCGGCCGACCGATCACGATCACCCGACGTTCGAGCTGCACGGCGTGGTGCACTACTGCGTGCCGAACATGCCGGGCGCGGTCGCGCAGACCTCGACCTTCGCGCTCACGAACGTGACGCTCCGCTATGCGGAGATGATCGCCAACCTCGGCGTGGAGAAGGCGGTCAAGAGCTCGAGCGCGCTCGCGCTCGGCGTGAACTGCTGGGACGGCGCGTGCACGTACCGCGCGGTCGCCGAGGGCGTGAACGTCGAGTACACGGCGCTCGAGAAGGTGCTCTGATCTACGACTTCCGAGAATCTTCGCGCGGCGCGAAGATTCGGAAGCCTGGCTGCGGGCTTCGCCCGCGCTGGGCGAGCGCTCGCGAACGACTGGCCTCGTCGTTCGTCGCGTTCGTCGACCGAGGCACGAAGAAGCCCGCCCCCTCGGCGGGTTTCTTCGTTCCGTCGTCCCCGAGGGCGATTCTTTCTCGGTCTCTCAGATCACGTAGTCCTTGAGGCGGAGCACGTCCTTGAGGGCCGCGAGCTTCGCGAGGCCGGCCGTCTCGACCTGACGCACGCGCTCACGCGTGAGGTTCATGATCTCGCCGACCTCCTCGAGCGTGATGCCGCCGCGGTCCGCGATGTCGAGCGCGCAGGTCTCCGTCATCTCCCAGACCTCCATGTCGGTGAAGTTGATCTTGATCGATCCACGCACCGGATGGACGTCGATGTAGAGGTGGTACTTGCACGAGACGTAGGGGCAGGGGCGCTCCATGTCGACGCACTCCGCGCGCGTCTTGGGACGCCAGTAGTCCGTCTCGGGGTAGAGCTCGCGACCACGACGCAGCTCCGCCTTGCTCAGGCGACGGATCGAGATCGTGTGGGCGCGCGCGCGGTTGCGGCGCTTGCGTCCCTCCGACTCCGCGTCCGTGTCCGCGTCGCCATCGATGCTCTCCGCGAGCTGCATCGCGAGCGAGCCGTGCATCATCGGCGCGTCGATCGCGCCTGCGCTGCTGCCCTTCTTCGGAGTCGCCTCGTCGCCCACGAACGACTCCATCTCGTCACCTTCGAACTCCGCCATGACCGCCTCCCACACTCATTCGCCGTTTCTCCCGCGCGTTCGTCCGACCGCTCGCCGAAGCGACCGAACGTCCCCGCCGGAGTGAGGTCCGCGCTCGCCCGCGCATTCCTCGGTTTCTCGGATCGCTCGCGCGATCCTCAGACCTGGGCGCGCTTCAACCTCGCCCGAAGCGAAGCGCGCTGCTCGATGTCGTCGAGCGCCTTGAGGAGCGCGTCGCCCAGACGGCGGGCCTCCTCGTACTTCTTGCGTGCAAGCTCGTCCGAGCCGCGGTGTCCATCGCCCACACGGCCATCCCGGTGCCCCGCCGCCTCTCGAAGAGAGAGCGCGCGCTCGATGCCACCGTAGACCCGCGTGAGGCTGCGTGAGAGCTCCTCGATGTCGCCGCGGATGAAGAAGAACTCCGTCTGGATCTCCTCGATGGTGTAGCCCTGGCCCATGAGGCGGCGGATCGTGTCGATGCGCCGGATCACGGTCGCGGGATAGAGGCCCTGCGAGCCCCGGTTCTTGCCCTTCTGCCCTACCCGCACACTGCGCGGCAGGAGGCCGAGCTGGACGTACTTGCGGAACGTGGCCTCGGTCAGTCGATCGCCCTTCGACCCGAACGCATCGACGATCTCCTGGACCTTGAGACCCGCCGGATGGGCTCGCTCGAGGGCGCTCAACCGCTCCTCGGTCCAGCCAGATCCGGCGTTGTCCTGGGCTCCCGTCGTCACGAACGTCGCTCCTCGTTCCTCTGCACTACCACTCGTCTGAGTTGATCTATCTGGTCGAGCGACGCGGAACATATTCCACTCAAAAGAACGTCGTCAAACAAATTGTGCAACGTTCGTACGATCGTCTAGAACCCCGCGATTTTCGGGCGTTCTGAACTCGTCGGCGAGCGCGGTAGGCCATCCGGATGAAGCAGTCCGAGTATCGAGATCGGGCCCTATCGGCCGATCTCGGGTCCCTCCCGGCGATCGGCCTTTCTTGTCCACCCCAGGTCGGCGAGGATGCCGCCATGCGCCGGTCCCTCGTCCTGTTCGCGCTGCTCACGACGGCGTGTGGCCGCGGCGAGGCGCGCACGGGCGAGCGCTGCGAGCGCGACCGCGACTGCGCGCGCGGCCTCTGCGTGGAGGGCGTGGCCGGACCGCGCGGGACCTGCACCGTGAGCTGCGCCGCCGACGACGAGTGCCCCGAGGGGTGGTCGTGCAGCGGCGTCACCCAGTCGAACGTGGTGATCTGCGCGCGCGGGACCGCGACACCCTTCGGGCGGTGACATGGCGCCGCCGACGGAGCACGCGAAGGTTTCCTCGCGCCTGCGCTGGCTCGATCCGCGCGCTCGGGCGCGCGTCGACGCGCACGGCGGCGCGCGCGTGGGCGCGGCGCTCGTGGCCTTCGTGGGGCTCGTCGCGATCGGTGGGCCCTTCGTGGCCCCCTACGATCCTGCGGCGCTCCTGCCGCACGGCCTGCTCGAGGACGGCACGCCCGCGCCGCCTGGAGAGCTCGTGCTCGGCGCCGACACGATGGGGCGCGACGAGCTCTCGCGCCTGCTCCACGGCGGCACGCTCTCGCTCGGCGTGGCGCTCGTGGCGACCGCGATCGCGGTGAGCCTCGGTCTGCTCGTGGGCATCGTGAGCGGCTCGCGACGAGGTGCGATCGACTCGGCCTCCATGCAGGCAGCGGACGTGCTCTCGTCGCTACCGTTCCTCCTCGTGGCGATCACGCTCGAGCGCGCGATCGGTGCGCCTTCACCTTGGTCGCTCGCGGTGCTCCTCGGCTGCCTCTCGTGGACGACGCTGGCGCGGATCACGCGCACCAAGACGATGCAGGTCCGCGAGCTCGACTACGTGCTCGCGGCGCGCGCGCTCGGCTTCTCGGAGGCGCGGATCCTCGCGCGCCACGTGCTGCCGAACGTGCTCGCTCCGGCGATCGTGCTCGGCACCACGCTCGTGGCGCAGATGATCCTCGTCGAGAGCGCGATGTCGTTCCTCGGGGTGGGCGTGCAGCCGCCAGCCTCGACGTGGGGGACGATGCTCCACGACGGCCAGGACGTGCTCTCCATCGCGCCGCGGCTCGTGCTCGTGCCCGGCGCGATGATCGTGATGACGGTCTTCGGCTTCAACCTGCTCGGTGAGGGCCTGCGTGACGCGGTCGACGCGAAGTCCACGGGTGCGATCGCGCCGCAGAGCTCGCGGGGAAAGGCGCGCGGCCGCGAGGACGCGATGGGGCTCGCGGGGCTCGCGACGCTCGTGGGAGGGCTCGCGGTCTTCGTGGCCCTCGTGCCCGAGGTGCCCGATCATCCAGCGTTCGTGGGCGCGGGGCACGACGCACCACGGCGCGGCGGCACGCTCGTGGTCCACCACGAGGACGACATGCGCTCGCTCGATCCCGCGGTCGCGTACGACGAGATCTCGGGGATGGGCCTCAAGCTCGTGTTCGAGACGCTGATCGACTACGACGTCGAGCTCGCGTTCGTGCCCCGCCTCGCGCGCGCGCTGCCCGAGATCGGCGACGACGGGCGCACGTTCACGTTCGTCTTGCGCGACGGTGTGCGCTTCCACCCGAGCCCGCACCTCGCGCCCGATCGAGTGCTCGTGGCCGACGACGTGCGCTACCAGCTCGAGCGGGTGCTCGACCCCGCCACGGGCTCGCCCGGCGCGTCGTACTTCCACATCCTCGAGGGCGCCGACGACTTCGAGGCGGGGCGCGCGCCGCACGTGCGCGGCATCGAGGTGGTGGACGCGCATACGATCCGCTTCCACCTCACCGCGGCCGATCAGACCTTCCTCAACGCGCTCGCGCTGCCCTTCGCGGCGCCGGTGCCCCACGAGGTGGTCGAGGCACTCGGCGCGGAGTTCGCGCGTCATCCGATCGGCACGGGCGCGTTCCGCTTCGAGAGCTGGGAGCCCGCGCTGCGCGCGACGTTCGTGCGCCACGACGGCTTCTTCCTCGAGGGACAGCCCTACCTCGATCGCATCGTGATCGAGCTCGACCTGAGCCGCGCGCCCGCGTTCCTCCGCCTCCAGGCCGGCGAGCTCGACCACATGCACCGCTTCACGCCGAGCGACAACTACTTCCTCCACCGCAGCCCCGCGTGGCAGCCGTACCAGACCGACAGCGCGAACCTGGACATCTGGGGCGTCGGGATGAACTGCGAGCTCGCGCCCTTCGACGACGTTCACGTGCGCCGCGCGGTGGCGTTCGCCATCGACGGCGAGCACTGGCGGCGTGCGCGCGGCAATCGCCTCCGCCTCGTGGGGCAGCCGCTGCCGGCGAGCATGCCGGGCTACGTCCCGGGCCTCGAGGGAGAGCACCACCTCGACCTCGAGCGCGCGCGCGAGGAGCTGCGCCTCGCGGGCCATCCGGTGGAGCGCGAAGGCGAGCGCTGGGTCGCGCGCGGGCTCGAGGCGCCGATCGAGGTGTGGGTGGGCTCGGGCGAGACGGGGCAGGCCTACGGCGAGCTGATCCAGCACGACCTCGCGCAGATCGGCCTCGACATCCGCATCCGGCAGGTGGCCTTTCCCGTGTACCTCGCCGAGACCGGGAGACGGCGCACCGTGCCGCTCTTCCTCACCGGCTGGAGCGCGGACTACCCCGACCCGTCGAACTTCTTCGACACGCTCTTCCACTCGCGCTCGATCGCGGAGAGCGGCTCGCAGAACCGGACCTTCTATCACCGTGACGATCTCGACGCGCTCCTCGATCGCGCGCGCGTCGAGCCCGATCGGGAGCGCCGCATGGCGATGTACGCCGAGGCGAGCCGTCTCGTGGTGAGCGACGCGCCGTGGGCGTTCGTGTTCTCGAACACCGTGACCGACGTGTGGCAGCCCTACGTGCGCGGCTATCGCGTGCACCCGGTGTGGCGGCCGTTCTATCGCGACGTGTGGCTCGACCTGCCGCGCCGCCGCACCGAGGCCGGCGACTTCACGGAGGGCGAATGACGACACAGGCCCTCGCGCGTCGCGTGGCGCTGCGTCTCGCGCGCAGCGTGTTCGTGGTGTGGCTCGCGATGACGATCGTGTTCTTCGCGGTGCACGGCGTGGGCGACCCCGCGGTGGCCACGCTGGGACCGCGCGCCCGGCCCGAGCAGATCGCGCAATTCCGCGAGCGTCATGGGCTCGATCGACCGCTCGCGGCGCAGTACGGGAGCTTCCTCGCGGGCATGGTCACGCTCGATCTGGGCGCGAGCTGGCGCGACGATCGGCGGGTGGTCGACGTGATCGCGACGCGCCTGCCGCGGACGCTGCTGCTCATGTCGCTCGCGACGCTGTTCGAGCTCGTGATCGGCCTCGGCCTGGGCCTCCTCGCGGCGCGGCGACGGGGCAGCTGGATCGACACCGTGGCGATGGGCGCTTCGTTCCTGGGAGTGAGCACACCGAGCTTCTTCCTGGGCGTGCTCGCCCTGCAATTCCTCGCGTTCCGGCTCGGCTGGTTCCCGGTGGGCGGCTTCGGCGTGGATGGCCCCGATCACCTCTGGCACGCGCTCCTGCCCGCGCTCGTGCTCGCGTCGCTCGGCGCCGCGACGTACGCGCGGCTGCTCCGCAGCGAGGTGATCGAGGTGAGCGCGCAGGATCACGTGCGCACCGCGCGCGCCAAGGGCCTCTCGCGCCGCGGGGTGCTCGTCGCCCACATCGTGCGCAACGCCATGCCGCCCATCGTGACGATGATCGGTCTCTCGCTGCCGTCGCTCGTGGCCGGCGCGGTGGTGTCGGAGAGCGTCTTCGGCTGGCCGGGGATGGGACGGCTCGCGATGGAGTCGATCTACAGCTTCGATCTGCCGATGCTCCTCGGGATCGTGTTCGTCGGCGCGGTCACCGTGCAGGTCGGCAACCTGGGGGCCGAGCTCGTGGTGGCGCGGATCGATCCGCGGGTGCGCGAGCGCTCGGATCCGTGAGCGCGTGAAGGCGGTTGGACTCGAGCGCAGCGGGATCGCGGTCTTCTCGATCACCTTGGCGTCGCGGCTTCTGGCAGCATCGGGTCTTCCGTGCGGAGATCGAGGGAATCATCGTCGAGGAGCGTCATGAACGTCGGATCTCGCGGCCTGAATCCGATCGCGGCCTGTCTCGTGCTGGCGGCATCGGGCTGCCAGGAGACCGAGCCCACGAGCGATGCCTCCGTCGATGCCTCGATCGATGGAACGACGACGACGAGCGATGGCTCGACGGACGCGTTCCTCGCGCCCGACGCGTTCGATCCGGGACCGCTTCCTCCGCGTCGCTTCGTCACGGACGAGCTCGGCCGCGCGCTGATCCTCCACGGCACCCAGGACGGTAGCGGCAAGGACGATCCCGAGCGTTCGCCCGCGCTCACGGAGGACGACGTGGCGCGCATGGCCGACGACTGGGGCCTCGACTTCTTCCGCTACCTCGTGTTCTGGGATGCGCTCGAGCCGATGCCCGGCGTGATCGACGAGGCCTACCTCGATCGCATCGAGGCGCGCCTCGACTGGTTCGCGGCGCACGGCATCCACGTGATGCTCGACATGCACCAGGACGTGTACGCGCGGCGCTTCTGCTGCGATGGCGCGCCGGAGTGGGCGATCCGCGACGACGGCGAGCCCTTCACGCTCCAGTCGACGTGGTCGCTCAACTACTTCCAGCCCGCGGTGATGCGCGCGTTCGACAACTTCTGGGCCTACGAGGAGCACCGGGACCTCCAGGATCACTACGCGGCCGCGTGGGAGGCGCTCGCGAGCCGCTTCCGCGATCACCCCGCGGTGCTCGGCTACGACCTGATGAACGAGCCGTGGCCCGGCTCGGCGTTCGACTCGCGCGAGCTGCGTCCGGACGGCGCCGGGCCGAGCGCGTCGACCGCCGAGTTCGATCGCACGCTCTTCGCGTCGTTCTACGAGCGCGTGATCGCGCGTGTGCGTGCGGTCGACACGGAGCACTGGATCTTCGTCGAGCCACGCAACACCGCCGCTGGTGGCGCCATGCAGTTCGTGCCCGAGCTCGACGATCCGCGCGCTGGACCGAGCCGCATCGTGTGGGCACCGCACCTCTACTCGGTTCGCTACGAGGCCTCGATGTCGTACGACCGCGGCGAGGACCTCACGGTGTCCCGCTGGGCGCGCTCTCGGGAGGAAGAGACGCGCCTTCACGACTGGCCGATCCTGATGGGCGAGTTCGGGATGGACCCGTCGTACCCCGGTGCGAGCGAGTACCTGGACGACGTGCTCGCGATGGCCGACGAGACCCGCATCAGCTGGGCGTACTGGACCTTCAACGGATCGTGGGGCTTCTGGGATCCGGTCGCGGGCGCCGAGCGCCCACACGTCGCCCAGATCGTGCGCGCCTATCCGCAGCGCGTGGCGGGCACGCCGACGGCGTGGTCGTGGGATCGTGCGACGCGGACGTTCTCGCTCACGTTCGAGGCGGCCGCGGGCGTGACGGGCGAGACGGAGATCTTCGTGCCCGCCGCGCGCTTCTATCCCGCCGGGTTCGACGTGAGCTCGAGCGACGCCGACGGCACGTGGTCGTACACGTTCGACGATGCCCACCAGCGCGTGTCGATCGTCGCGAGCGACGACACGACGCACACGATCACGATCACGCCGCGCTGACCCGCTGGCGCGCCGCGCTCGGCAGTGCGCAGCGCTCGGCAGTGCGCAGCGCTCGGCAGTGCTCAGCGCTTGCGCGGCCGCAGCGGGTAGATGCGCCGATCGTTCTCGTAGCGCGCGGGAAGCACCTCGAGCGTCTCGAGGTGCACGACTTTGCGCATCCCGGACGGCAGCCGGATGAGGATGCCGCCGTCGACGTTCTCGCCGTCGACGCGACAGAGACCGAACTGACGGTGATCGACCCAGTCGCCCTTCTTCGGCACGGGCTCGTCGTCACCGTCGCTGTGACGCTCCTTGGGCTTGTCGAAGAGCGGCACGGTGGGCACGGCGGTGCTCGGGGCGCGACGCTCGATGACGGGCGGGCTCGCGGGGCGCGTGGCCTGTGCGGCCGAGGACGCGCGAGCCACGTCGGCCCACCCGAGCGAGCCTGCGTCCCTGGGCTCCTCCGCGCTCGTGTCGCGCTCGTCGTCGGTCTCGGTGCTCGCGGTGACGATGCGAGGAGGCGGCGCGGGCTCGCGCGCGGGCTCACGCACGGCCTCGCGTGCGGGCTCCCGAGGCGACGACGTGGTGGCCTTGGTGGTCGGCTTGGCGCGCTCGACCGGACGCGCGACGACGCCCTGCGTGCGCTCGCCCTTCCACACCGAGAGGCCCGTCTCGCGCTCCTCGTCGCGATCGAGGCGCACGTCCTCGAAGACGTCGATCACGAGCTCCACGTTGAGCGAAGACGCGACCACGAGCTGACCCCCGAGCACCACGAGGCCCGCGTCCCCTTCGCGCGAGAGCGCGGCGCGGAGCTCGACGTAGGGCTCGCCGAGGC
>JAIBCE010000103.1 GCA_019694315.1 Sandaracinaceae bacterium | reverse complement strand
GACAGGCGCTGCGCCGAGCACGCCACCGCCCGTGACGCCGAGCACGCCACCGAGCACGGCGCCGAGCGCGCCACCGGGCGCGGCTCCGAGCACGCCGCCGAGCGCGGCTCCGAGCACGAGCACGGCTCCGAGCACGGCCCCTGAAGCCGCCGAGGCGCCCGCGGAGCCGCGGTCCCCGCGTCGCCGTCGCGCGGGACACTGATGCTCCCGATCCTCTACGAGCTCCACCTCTTCGGCGCCGTGCGCCCGATCGGCGGCTACGGCCTCATGGTGTCGCTCGGTGTGCTGGCCACGGGCTTTCTCTCGGCGCGCGCCGCGCGGCACGCGGGCGAAGACTGGGGCGCCGTCATCGCGTGCATCGGCTACGCGACGATCCCGTCGTTCCTCGGCGCGGGCGCGCTCTTCTACCTGGTGGAGCTCGCGCGCAGCGGCTTCGACTGGAGCGAGGCCCTCTCGCACGGGCCCGGCCTCGTGTTCTACGGCGCGGTGCCAGGCGCCGTGCTCGGCACCTACTACGCCGCGCGCTGGCTCCGCGTGCCGTGGTGGAAGATGGTCGATCTCTCGGTGCCTGCGATCGCCGTGGGCCACGCGCTCGGTCGCGTGGGCTGTCTCCTCGGCGGCTGCTGCTTCGGCGCCGAGTGGCACGGCCCGTGGTCGGTGACCGCCACCGATCCCATCTCGCCGATGGCGCACCCCTCCGTGCCACGACACCCGGTGCAGCTCTACGAGGCGCTGGGCCTGGTCGCGATCGCGCTCGCCTTCGCGGCGACGCCGCTCGATGCCAAGTGGATGGGCGCGCCCGGCAGCGGTCGACGCATCGCGATCTACGCGATCGTCTACGGCGCGCTGCGCTTCGTGGTCGAGGGCTTTCGCGGAGACGGCGTGCGAGGCGTGTTCTTCGGCGGCCTGCTCTCCACCTCGCAGCTCGTCTCCATCGGCGTCATCGCGCTCGGCGTGATCGGAGTGCTCCGCGCACGCCGCCTCGAAGAGGCCGCGCTGCGACCGGACGCCGCCCCGACCGCGGGATGAAGCCCATGTCGAGCGCCAAGCGCGACCTCCTCACGACGCTCGGTCGCGTGCCTCGCTCGCCGCGCGCCCTCGCGATCTCGGCCCTCGCGATCGCCGTGATCGCAGGCGCACCGGCGCGCTCGGTCGATGCGGACGTGCGCATCGAGCCCGCCTCGATCGTGTGGATCCCGGAGGGCGCCTTCACGCTCGGCGCCGACCGCCACGACGTCGACTACGCGGTGCAGCTCTGCCAGGACGAGCACGAGCTGACCCTGGTCGATGCCTGCGGGCCCGATCGCTTCGCGAACGAGACCTGGGCCGAGCGCGTCTACCTCTCGCGCTTCGGCCTCGATCGCACCGAGGTGAGCCGCGCGGCCTACGCGCAGTGCGTCGCCGCAGGCCTGTGCGGGCCCTCGAGCATCGGCGACGACGATCCCGAGCTCGGCCAGCCGTCGTTTCCGATCGCAGGCATCACCGCGCGCGACGCGGAGCGATACTGCGCCCTGCACGGCGGTCGACTGCCCAGCGAGGCGGAGTGGGAGAAGGGGGCGCGCGGCACCGACGACGACCGTCGCTTCCCCTGGGGGCTCCACTACGACGGCGCGCTCGCCAACCACGGCCGCCCCGTGCTCCGCCCCGACGCGAGCGATGGCCATCGCGGCCTCGCGCCCGTCGGCCTGCTCGCGGGCGCGAGCCCCTATGGCCTGCGCGACATGGCCGGCAACGTGTGGGAGTGGACCACCTCGCGCCTTCGCCCGCGCGACCTCGGGATCACCGCGCGCGCCGAGGATCACGATGCGCGCCGCGTGGTGCGCGGCGGCAGCTACCTCCACCCCGCGATCGCCCTGCGCGTGACCTCGCGGTCGTGGCTCGACGAGCGCGCACGGCGCACCGATCTGGGCTTCCGCTGCGCGTACGATCCGCCCTGATCGTGGGGGATCGCGCCTCGATGGCGTCCAGAGCCGCGCATTCTCCGCTGCGATGAATGGATCACGGCTCGGCGCGTCTCTGGCCCGATGACGCGCCTCGTCACGACCCTCGCCGTGGGGCCCTCGCTCGCCCTCGCGCTCTTCGTCCTCGTGCCCTCTGCCTCCCACGCACAGGTCGTGGTGCAGAGCGCCACCACCACCACGGCCGAGGTGACGGTGACCGGCCGTGTCACCACCACGACCACCGAGACCGTCGTGGTCCCCGACGCGCACGAGGTCGTGATCGTCTCGCCCGACACGGCGGAGCCCGGCCCGGGCCTCGTGCCCCTCTTGACCCTGCGGGGGGAGCTCACGCTCTCGGGCGCGCACGACATGCCCCTCGCCGGCGCCTCCGCGCTCTTCGGGCTCTCGGTCGCGGACGGCTGGGGTGGCGGCCTCGTCGCTGGCTACTTCGGCGACCTCGGCACGAACGCCCCCTCGGAGCTGCACCTGGCCCTCGAGGCGTGGCGTGACTTCGGCCCCGACGACACGGTGGGCTTCGTGCTCCTGGGCCGGCTCGGCACCGCGCTCGTGCTCGAGAATTCGGGTCCGAGCCCGCGCGTGCTCGGCCAGCTCGGCATCGGCACGCGCGTGTCGCTCGATCCGCGCGTGTCGATCCTCCTCGATGCCCGCGGTGAGCTGCGGATGAAGCCCGCGGGCGTCGATGGTCCCTCGGTCGGCCCCGATCTCTCCGGCGGCTTCGTCATGACGATGGGCCTCGCGATCCGCCTCGATTGAGGGCGATCCGCGAGGAGGGCTCGATCGCACGCGCGCTCGCCGGTGCGCACGATCCCCGGCGCTCGCGAGGGGCCTCGACGCCGGCACGTCTCGGATCGATGCTCGGGCCGTGCACGATCGGCTCACGTCGTTCTGCGTCGCGTGCGGCACGCGTCAGGCCGCGTCCCCCAGCTGCCGCGTGTGCCGTCGCGGGACCACCGAGGAGCTGCGCGATCCCGTGCACGCCGCGACGCTCTTCCACGACTGCTCCCAGCGCACGATCGCCGCGCACGAGAAGGAGTTCCTCCTCCGCGCGCCGAGCGTGCGAAAGGCGCCGCTCCACTTCGCGCTGGGCGCAGGGGTCACGCTCGGGACCTCGTTCGGGCTGCCGCTTCTGATGCTCAACCCGCTCGCCGGCATCGCGCTCGCAGGAGGCTCGTTCCTCTGCGGCGCGCTCGGTGGCCTCGCGATCTCCGGATTCGCCCCGAAGTGGCTGCTCGGCACCGCCGAGAGGAGCGCCCTGGCGGAGGAGCTCGCGCAGCTCGCGGGCGACCACTTCCACGCGCGCGTGGATGCGCACTACAGCGGTCCCACCGCAGGCCTCGAGACCCGGCGCGGCACGCTCGAGGGCACGCCCGCGGTGAGCCCCTTCTCACCCGAGCCAGTGCTGGCCGCGCACGTCGTCGGTCGCTACGGCGCCATCGACGTCGACGACGTGTGGGTCGCGCCCGGCGGGCTCCGCGTGAGCGTTCCGAGCGCGCGCGAGGGCGAGGCCCCGAGCGCGGTCCAGCTCGAGCCCGACGTGCGCGCCTGGTGGCGCACCGACGAGCTCGAAGACGCCCCACCGCGCCTGCCCTCCGAGACGTTCGACACGTTCTTCGCCGCGCGCGGCGCGAGCCTCGTGGGCGAGGCCCGCGAGCAGGCGATGTCGGGGCTCCTCGTGCGCCTCGTGCGCCCCGGCGCGGCCGTGCTCGTGCTCGGGCGGCCTTCCCTGCGACGCGTCACCGACGGCTACCGCGGCACACGCGACGTGGTCGAGCTCGAGGGCCCGTTCGTGATCACCGGCCTCCGAGCTCGAGCGAGCGAGCCCGCCCGCTGAGAGAGGGAGAAAAAATCGAGCGGTGTGCCCTCGGGGACGCGCGCGAACGCGCGTGCCGCGCTCGTGTCCGAGGCGATGCGCCGCGCGCTCCAGGCGCGCACGCACGACCGTGTCAGTCGTTCACGCCGCCGGTCGGGCCGGAGTCGTGGGGCAGCGAGCCACGCGGTGAGCGCAGGTACACGAACGGGGTCGAGTGGAGGAAGTTCGACACGCGCGACGTGTACACGTCGGCGTGCTTCTCGATCTGTCGCGCGAGGTGGCTCTTGTCGTTGCCGGTGCGGAGCAGGAGCCCCCAGCGCGGGTTGTTGAGCTCGCCCGCGGCCTTGGCGTGCGGCGCGATCCGCTCGTCGAGCGCCACGAGCTGGCTCCGGAGCTCGCGCATCTCCGCGCGCACCTTGCCGAGCTCCACGCCCTCGGGCCGCGCGCCGTAGCCCTGCTCCACGCGCTGCGCGAGCAAGCGCAGGAGCGAGTAGCGGTGCTCCATCTCTTCCTTCTGGGCCATGAGCTTCGTGAGCTCGGCCTGCGTGGGCTTGAAGCTCTCGAGCGCGTCGAGCTCGCGCTCGAGCTCGCGCACGATGAGGCCCGTGCGCCAGCGATAGAAGCTCTTGGACACGTTCACGTCGGCGAAGATGTGATCGCCCACGTAGAGGATGTCGTCGCCCGGAATGCCGAGGCTCTGCTCGACGAGGCGCGCGTTGGCGCCGAGGTAGCTCTTGCCGAGCTCGAGCCGCCCGGGCGCTGGGATGAGGCGTCCGTCGTCGTCGATCACCTCGAACGCCGGCATGCGCTCGGAGAAGAACGCAGGCTTGCGCGCCGAGACGATCACGAGATCGAACAGCGAGCGCCAGCCGCGCCCACCGAGCGAGCGATCGAAGCAGTAGGACATCATCGACTTCGTGTAGAACCACTCGGAGTTCGTGATGAGCACGAGCTTCTTGCCCGCGTGCTTGAGGTCCTCGAGCGCCGGCGCGAGGTCGGGATCGAGATCCACGAAGCGATCGGGGTCGGCCATGATCTCGGCCTTGAGCGCACCCTCCATGTGCGCGGCATCGAGGTTCTGGCGCACGAGGTCGTAGACCTTCGAGTAGCCCATGACGCCCTCGAGCTTCTTCTGATCGAAGAGGTCCACGAGCTGCATGTACATGCAGCTCTCGCTCAGCCCGAAGAGCGTGTTCACGAAGACCCAGCGCTTGTCGCCCAGGTCCACGACCGTGCTCTCGTAGGCGCGTCGCATCGCCTCGAATTCCATGAGCTTGGTCCCGTGACAGGCGCGCTTGACGTAGCCGAAGCGGTTGGCCTTCACGAGGTTGCCGAGCTCGGTGTCGAGGATCAGGCCGAGCATCCCGAGCTCGGGATCGAACGCGAGCTCGCCCACCGGATAGCCCTTGGCGAGCAGCTTGTCCTTGCAGTGCTGGTAGGCCCGCGCCTCCCACCGATCCTGGTGGTAGTGCACGAGCGTGTAGTCCATGTCGAAGCCGATCGCCTGGATCGATCGAAGGTTCAGCGTGCGGTTGCAGAAGATGCGCTGCGCGGGGCGCGGCGGCCTGGCGTGGCCGGGGAGGAGATCGATCGACATCCCCCGTTGTCTAGACCGCACGATCGCCGATCTCCAATGGAATTCGAGGATCACGCGCAGGCGAGCCCTCGAGCGCGCGGCGCTCTCACCGCTTCTTCTTCTGACACTTGCCGCAGAAGTACGTGCTGCGACCGCCGTGCTCGGTCTTCTCGATCGTCTTGCCACACACCGGGCAGGGCGTTCCGTCCTTGCGATACACGGAGAAGGGGTTCGGCCCCCCGTCGCTCACGTAGACGAGCTCCTTCGTGGGATCGAGGCTCGCGAGCGTGGTGCCGAGCGTCTTCTCGATGCCGGACGCGAGCGCGTCCCAGTCCTTGCTCGTGAGGCTCGAGGTGGGCGTGTCGGGGTGCAGGCGCGCGTGGAAGAGCGCCTCGGCCGCGTGGATGTTGCCGAGACCGGCGAGCTTGGCCTGATCCATGAGCGCGAGCTTGATCGGCGCGATCGGCAGCTTGCCGCTCTTGCCGCGGTAGCAGCGCGCGAGGCGCTCGCCGTCGTGGATCGTCAGCGCGTCGGGCCCGAGC
Organism: Sandaracinaceae bacterium; assembly: GCA_019694315.1. GTDB lineage: Bacteria > Myxococcota_A > Polyangia > Polyangiales > Sandaracinaceae > JAFLCL01. Next base: position 17,004 of record JAIBCE010000103.1, on the reverse strand, counting down.
TTCGCGACGCCCGAGGCGCGGAGCACGTCGTCGTGGGGCCCAGCGATCGCGCGCGCGAGCCGCCGCGCGTCCACGAGCGTCACGCGCGTGGTCTCGGTGGCGATCGACCAGCGCGCGAAGCGCAGCGCGTGATCGTCCTTCACCGCGTCGTCCGCGCTGCGCGGCCTCACCACGACGTGACCCGTCATGCCGAGATGGAAGAAGAGCCCCACCTCCCCCGTGGGCGCCACGAAGCGGAGGATCACGCTCTTGCCGCGTCGCTCGGAGCCCGCGAGCCTCGCGCCCACGAGCGCGTGCGCGAAGCTCGGAGAGCCCTGCGCCACGACGATCGCATCGGTGGACGCCGCGTGCGTCACCACCATCTCACCGAGCGCGCGGACGACGACCTGTCGCGCGTGCTCCACCTCGGGCAGCTCGGGCATGCGCGCGAGCATGCCACCGGAGCCGGGAAGCCGCCCGCTCGGGCGCTCCTGCGCGGGCTGGCTCCTCGCGTGATCGAGCCGGCCTGATAGGTTCGCGCGACCGATGGCCTCCGATCGCCCCGCGCCCGCGCCCACGCCCCCCAAGCCACCGCTCGCGCTGCGCCTGCGGCCGTGGCTGATCCTCTCGATCAGCGCCGTGCTCATGTTCCTCGGCTTCGCGGGCTTCGGGGTGTGGCCCCTCGCGTTCGTGGGCCTCGTGCCCGCGCTCTACGTCTTCGACCCCGTGATGAAGGAGCACGGCGGCTTCGCGCGGCCCACGGGCCGGCCCTTCTTCTGGCGCGCGTGGTACTTCGGCTACGCGAGCTACGTGGGTGGCTTCTACTGGGTCGAGTACACGATCCGCACCTTCGGCGGCTTCCCGCTCGCGGTGAGCTCGTTCTTCGCGTCGGCCTTCTGGGGCTTCCAGGGCCTCGAATTCGCGCTCCTCGTGTGGCTCTTCCGCAAGGCGCGCGACAACGGCTGGCCCGCCACGCTCGTCGTCGTGAGCGCGTACCTCGGCGTCGAGGGCTTCTTCCCGATGCTCTTCGAGCACTACTACGGCAACGCCTTCTTCGACGTGCCCGTGCTCACCCAGATCGCGGACCTCGGCGGCCCGGAGATGTGCACCGCGCTCGCGATCGTCGTGAACGGCGCGATCTACGAGACGCTCGCGGCGCGCCTGACCGGCAAGCCGCTTCCGCGTCCCGCGATCGCCGCGGCCGCAGGCTACGTGCTCTTCGCGCTCGGCTATGGCGGCTACCGGCTCTCGAGCGAGACCGCGCGCGAGGCGAGCGCGGAGACCATCCGCATCGCGTCGGTGCAGGCGAACCTCGGCCTCTTCGAGCGCTTCGACGATCCCTTCGAGGGCGTGCGTCGGCAGCGCACGATGAGCGACGAGGTCGAGGCCACCGAGCACCCGGATCTCCTGGTGTGGCCCGAGTCGTCGGTGCCCGTGTGGCTCGACAACCCGCGCGCGTTCGCCCGCTTCGTCCCCACCCTCGAGACGCCGCTCCTCTTCGGCGCGATCCGCCACGGCGAGCACGGCCGGGAGCACAACACCGCGTTCGTGACCAACGCCGACCGCGAGATCGTCGATCACTACGACAAGACCTATCTGCTCGCGTTCGGCGAGTACATCCCGTTCGGCGATCAGTTCCCCGTCGTCTACGAGATCTCGCCGATGAGCGGGCAGTTCTCGCCCGGAGACGACGTGGAGCCCTTGCCCCTCGAGCTCCGCGACGGCCGCACGTACCGCGCGAGCGCGCTCATCTGCTACGAGGACATCGTGAGCTCGTTCGTGCGTCGGGCCGTGAACGAGGGCGATCCGCACGTGCTCCTCAACATCTCCGTGGACTCGTGGTTCGGCGACACGCACGAGCCGTGGGTGCACCTCGCGCTCGCGCAGTTCCGCGCCATCGAGCACCGACGCTGGCTCGTGCGCACGACCATCACGGGCGTCTCGGCGTTCGTCGACTCGACCGGTCGCGTGCGCCAGCACACCGGGGTCTTCGCGCCCGCGACGCTCGTGGGCGACGTGCCGATGCTGTCGGGCACCACCACGCTCTACGAGCTCGCAGGCCCGTGGCCGGGCTGGCTCGGCGCGATCGCCATCGCGCTCATGGCCTGGCGACGCCGCGAGCTGGTCCCCGGCGACAAGCCTCCGGACGCGGCCAGCAAGCCTTCCGGCGTGGTCGACAAGCCTTCGAGCGACGACGAGAAGCCTTCCGCCCGCGACGACAAGCCTTCCGCCCGCGACGACAAGCCTTCCACACGCGACGACAAGCATGCCGCCCGTGACGACAAGCCTTCCGCCCGCCAGCCGAACGTCGACGAGGAGACCGCATGAACGCCCGAACCCGCTCTCTCCTGCTCGCGCTCACGCTCGTCTCGGGCTGTGAGTGCGGCGAGCCCGCGCCGACGATGCGACCTGCTCCTGCGCCACCCGCCGAGGTCGACGAGGCCACGATCGTCCCCGGTGCCGTGGATCCGCACGCGCTCGCGCCGGCGACGAGGACCGACCTCCCGGCCGCGAGCCCTGCGCTCACGGTCGTCATCGAAGATCGCGCGATCGTGGTCACCAACGAGGCGCTGGTCGCGAGCTGGCCGCCCGCCGAGCGCGAGCGCATGGCGCAGGCGCGTCCCGCAGACGCGACCGAGGGCTGGCCCGCGCTCCGCACCGAGATCCGCCTGCCCGACGACGACGCCGCCCAGGTCCCCGCGCTCGTCGACTCTCTTCGACAGGCCGCCTCCATCGAGCGGCAGCGCTCGGGTCGCGGCGGCCCCGTCGTGTTCGCGCTGCGCGTGACGGGCGCCTCACCGTGGTGGAGCGTGATGCGAACGCTCTTCGCGGCGGGCATGGCCGGCCTCAGCGAGCCTCGCTTCGTGCTCGCGAGCGGACGCCACGAGGTGGAGCTCCGCTTGCCCTTCCCCACGCTCGACACCGTGGACCACGCCGCGCGAGCCGCCGACGTCGCCGCGCTGACCGAGGCGATCCAGCGCGCGCTCGCCGCGCAGGGACTTCCGAACGCACCGGGCGCACCGAACGCACCGGGCGCACCGAGCGTGCCGGGCGCGCCGAGCGTCACCCCCGAAGCGCCCGTCCTGCCCGCGCCGGCCCTCGCGATCGCCCCCGCAGCCGCCCCGGCCGAGGCTTCGTCGGAGAGCGCGTCGCGCACGCGCGTCCGCGTGCAGCTCACGAACGATGGGCTCTTCGTGTGGCGTGGCGCGCAGCGCCTCGGCCCCGGCTGTCAGCGCCCCGCGATCGGCGAAGGTCCCGCGATCCCCACCGCGACCCTCACGCGCACCACCGTGCAGCACTGCATCGCGATGGCCGGCGCCACCGCCGAGCCCTACCTCTTCGAGGCAGCGCACGAGCTCACCTTCGCGCGCGTGGTGCCGGTGCTCGAGCTGCTCGACGACGCAGGCTCGGTCGCGTTCGACTACACGCCGGGCTGACCCGGCCGTCGAGCACGGCGCACCTCGGCACACGCAATTCGCCCAGGAAACAGGGCGAATTCGTCTCGATCACCCCAGCACGAACGTGGCATGCGATCTGCTCCGCGCGCGGCATGCGTCCCTCGCTCCGCGCGCTCGCGCTCACCGCCCTCGTCGCCGGCTTCGCCTCTCTCGCAGGCTGTAGCTGCAGCCAGACGCACGTCCGCGACGACGCGGGCATGGTCGGCGACGGCGGCTGCCTCGGCGGCACGCCGCTGTTCTGTCCGCTCTCGTGTTGGAGCGACGCGGGCGCCCCACCGATCTGCGTGGGCGGCCGCTGGCAGTGTCCCCCCGGCTCCGTCGATCCGAGCACCTGCCCACCCTCGTGCTGGGGCCCGCCGCCGCGACCCGACTGCAGCTGCGACACCACGAGCGCGACCCCGTCGTGGGTCTGCCCGCCGACCGAGTGCCCGAGCGGCCTCGACCCGTGGAACCCGGAGAGCGCCGTGAACGCGTGCTCGTTCGAGGGCGCGAGCTGCGCGAGCGGCTCGGTGTGCGGCGCGGCCCTGAGCTGCGTGTGCATGGGCAGCCGCTGGCGCTGCGCGGTGGCCGAGCCCGACCCCGCGTGCTGGTGCGGACGCGAGCCGGCCGAGGGCAGCCCCTGCAGCGAAGAGGGCGCGAGCTGCGGCGCGTGCTGTCCCACGCCAGGCGTGCCTGCGTACGGCCCCTTCACCTGCCTCGACGGACACTGGCGCGGCCTCGACTGCCCGGCGATCGAGTGCCCTCCGCTCGCGTGCCCCGCCGAGCGGCCGATCGGTGGGCGCTGCGACACGCCGGGCCAGACTTGCGGCAACGCGTGCTGCGACGCGCAGACCTGCGGCCCCGACGGAACGTGGATGCCGGGGCCGCTGGCCGACTGCGACTGCGACCCTGCCTCGCTCTACGCCTGCGGCGCGGGCACGTGCACGTCGGACACGAGCTGCACGTCGTACTGCGGTCCGACCGACGGCCTCGAGCACCGCTGCGATCCGCTGCCCGGCACCTGCGCGAGCTGCGACTGCTTGGCCCTGCCGCCCGGTCAGAGCTGCACGATGCTCGACGGTCACGTCTTCGTGCGCGAGTCGATGTTCTGCGGCTGATAGACTTCGCGCCCCGCGCGCCCTGCCCCTCGCGCGGCCCGAGGAGCCCGCGATGACCAAGAAGCTACCCGCCCGAGCCCGCTCCGTCGTGACTGGTGCAGGCGACGGCTTCGGCCGTGCCGTGGCGCTCGAGCTCGGGCTGCGCGGCGCGCGCTTGCTCGTGACCGATCTCGACGAGGCCCGCGCCGAAGAGACGGCCGAGCTGCTCCGACGACGCGGCACGGAGGCGCACGCGATGCGCGTGGACGTGGCCGATCCCGACGCGGTGCGCGCGATGGCCGAGCGCGCCGACGCGCTCTGGGGCGGCACGGACGTGCTCGTGAACAACGCGGGGATCGCGGTGGTGGGCGAGTTCGCGCAGATCCCGCTCGAGAAGTGGAAGCTCCAGATCGACATCAACCTGAACGGCGTGATCTACGGCTGCCATCACTTCGTTCCTCGCCTCGTGAAGAACGAGCACGGCGGCTTCATCCTCAACGTGGCCTCGAGCGCGGGCCTGCTCTCGGCGCCGCTCATGGCGCCCTACAACGTGACCAAGGCCGGCGTGATCGCGCTGAGCGAGACGCTCTACGCCGAGCTCAAGCGAAGCAAGGTGCAGGTCACCGCGCTCTGCCCCACCTTCTTCCGCACGAACATCCACACGCGGGCGCAGGCCTTCGGCGGCAACGCGGACAAGACCACCGACAAGCTCGTCACCCAGGCGAAGTGGAGCGCCGAGGAGATCGCGCAGCACGCGATCGACGGCCTCGTCGCCGAGAAGCTCTACGTGATCCCGCAGCTCGACGGAAAGGTCATGTGGCACACCAAGCGCGCGCTCGGCGGCCGCTTCTACGAGGGCCTGGGCTACCTCGCCAAGAGCGGCCTCCTCGAGAAGGTCGGCAAGCGCTGAGGCCGCGCGACGCGAGGGGATCGGGCGCGGACGTTCGGCTCGATCGAGCTCTCGCGGCGAAGAAAAGAGCGGCGCGCATGGAAACTCGGCCAGCGTCCCGCCGAGAAGCGCGCCATGACCGTCTCGTTCAACCGGCGTGACCTCGCCGACACCCTCTCCGGCACCCCCCTCCAGCGCGATCTCCTCGATGTCGACCCCGCCCTCGCGGGGCTCGGGCTCGATCGCGCCCTTCCGCCCCTCGATCCCGCGGTCGACACCGACGCAGAGCGAGACGCGCTGTTCGACGCGCTCGATGCGCTCGATGGACGGCGTGACGCGACGATCACGGTCGTCGATCGGAACGGCACGATCACGGCGGCGGCCGATCCGATGCGCGCGCTCGCCGATGCGGCAGGCGACACCGCGCTGCGAGACGAAGTGAACGCTGCGATCCGCACGGCACGCCTCGATCCGCGCGTGATCCACGTCGGCATGAACGACGACTCGGCGGAGCGCGAGGTCGCGGCGCTCCGGCGTGAGGTGCCCGTCGTCGCGATCAGCGATGTCCGACGTGGCAATGGCCTCGACTCGCTCGGCGTCCGCATCGGGGCCGTCGAGCACTCGCTCGGCGACCGAGCAAGCATCGATCGATTCGTCTCGAAGCTCGACCTCCCCTCGGCGACGTCGCGTCGCGTCGCCGATCTGATCGAGGCCACGCAACCGCGCGGTCGTCGTGAGCTCGCGGAGCTCGCGCGGACACTCGCCGCGGGCGAGCATGGCGAGCGGATCCCGCCGCGCCTCGTGCTGAGCGGTCACGGCAACGGCGAGGAGATCTTCGGCAGTCACGACGACTCGCTCCTCGACACGAACATCACCGAGCTGGCACGCGCTCTGCCGAGGGGCGCCGCCCAGATCGAGCACCTCCACCTCGCCGCGTGTCAGCACGGGTGGGAGCCGCGCATGGACGCATTCCGCGAGGCGTTCCCGCGCCTCGAGTCCGTGTGGGGTTACACCGGGTTCTCGCCGTCCGGCGCCCCCGCGATCGCGCAGCAGCGCGTCTGGGAGCGCGCGACGCGCGACGGGGACGCGACGGACCTCGATCCCCGTGACGCGCGCGGCACCCGACGTGCGGGGGAAATCGCGATCTGGACGCGCGAGCGCGGCTTCGAGGGCCTGCATGGTCGCGAGCTCTCGATCGTCGACCGAGAGCTGCGCGCGCTCGAGCCGACGCTCGCGCGCTTCATGCTGGGAGAGCGCGAGCCGCGCGGCTCGACGGATCCCGAGCTCGTGCGCGCCTACGGCCTCGTGCAAGAGGCCATCAACAACCCCGACTTCGACGAGCAGAGCGCGGACTATCAGGCCGACCTCCGCGAGCAGCGCGACCAGCTCCTCCGACTCCGCTTCTACGCGAGCGACGTGGCGCCGCACTTCGCGAGCACGTACCGGCGGGACATCGAGCTCGGCTATCAGGCGGCCGGTCTCGCGATCCCCGACTTCGCCCGGCTGCCGCGCGGAGAGGCGATGGCCGCCATCGACGCGCTCGCTGCGGCGCGCTCGACCGACCCCGACGCGCGCCATGCGCTGTCCCTGCTCGAGCGCGGCCTCCGGCAGCTCGACGCCCGCCTCATCCCCACCTCGTGGCTGTGAGGAGGATCGTCATGCAGCGACTCACCCTCGTGCTCTTCCTCCTCCTCGCGTCGCTCGCGCACTCGACGCGCAGCCACGCACAGAGCCTCACGGCGCCGCCCTCCACCTCGCTGACCCGCGCGCAGATCGATCGCTGCTACCGCGTGATCTACCAAGGCCTCCGCCCCATCGCGCGCGTGGAGGTGCACGCGCGTCGGCGAGACGCGCTCGTCTTCGCGCTGATCGCGCGCGCGCCTTGTCCCGTGTGGAGCGCACGCGTGCGGGAGCTGGCGCGGCTCGTCATGCGCGGTGATCGGGCGAGTCGGTCTCGCGTGCTCGACCTCATCGACGACCACCCTGACGAGGCCTGCACCGGGCGAGGCGGCTCCTCGAAGATCTGCGCGCCGCACCACATCGAGGTCCGCGGCGTCGAGCCATCCCAGCGCCCGAGCGAAGGCGGGACCCGACAGCGTGCAGTGCTCGTCCGAGCGGTCGACGCGCTGAGCGCTCACCCCGACCTCGTCCCGCTGGCGCAGCTCCTCTGGGGCTTCGGCGACTACGACGGTCGCTGCGAGACGTGGGACCTCGTGCAGATGCACGGCGACGTGCGTCGAGGACACGTCCGTCGCGAGCTCTACCAACCACCGCCGGGCCGGACGCGCGCACGGATCGCGGCCCGCCTGTATGGACCGGATGACCCGGGCACAGCTGCGCCGTGAGACATCGCCAGTCAGCGCTCACGTCGCCCGACGCGAGGGGATTGGGCGCGCCGCGGCTCGCGGCTACCCTCGGGACATGGCGTTCACGGGCTTCTCCAAGGACACGATCGCGTTCCTGCGCGAGCTCGAGGCGAACAACACCAAGGTCTTCTTCGACGCGAACAAGGCGCGCTTCGACGAGGTCTGGGCGCGGCCGGCCGCGGACTTCGTCGTCGCGGTGGGCACCAAGCTCGCCAAGCGCACGCCCTCGATCTCGTTCGAGCCTCGCGTCGGCGGCTCGCTCATGCGCATGAACCGCGACGTGCGCTTCTCCAAAGACAAGAGCCCGTACAAGACGCACCTCGATCTCTTCTTCTGGGAGGGCGACGACAAGAGCTGGGCGCTGCCAGGCTTCTTCTTCCGGCTCACGTCCAAGGAGCTCATGGTGGGTGCGGGCGTTCACGCGCTCGACAAGGACGCGCTCGCCAAGTACCGCGCGGCCGTCGCCGACGAGCGCGGCGTGGCGCTCGCGAAGATCGTCGCGAGGCTCCGCAAGACGCCCGACGTCATCGTGGGACAGGAGGGCCTCAAGAAGGTCCCGAGGGGCTTCGACCCCGCGCACCCGCGCGCCGAGCTCCTGCGCTTCGATGCCCTGCACGCGATGGTCGTCACGCCCATCCCGAGCGAGCTCACCTCCGCGGCCTTCGTCGCGCTCACGCTCTCGCGCTTCGAGACCGTACGACCGCTGCGCGAGTGGCTCTCGGGGGTGCTCTCGTCTTGAGCGCTCTCCGATCGCCTCGCCCGCTCAGCGACGCGCGTGGCGCGTGCCTCGCTCGTCGCGCTCGTCGTCGTCGCTGCCGATGCCGAGCACGTCGCTCAGGATCGGCAGCGCGAAGTGCTCGAAGCCCGTGAGGCAGCCGACCGGGTCCTCGGTCGGCTCGAGGCTGTAGGTCATCGTGAGCGAGTACGCGTGCCCGTCGTGCATCACGTAGCCGAACTGCGCAGCGAGCACGCGACGACCTGCCATGTCCACGGTGAAGGCCTCCTCGCAGAGCGAGACCTGGGCGGTGAGCTGCCGCTGGTGACGAAGGAGGAGCGTCGAGGGCATCCGGTCCGAGATCGTGCGGTTGTCGCAGAGCTCGGTCATGGAGGTGCCCTGCGTCTCGCGCAGAAAGCCCGAGATCCCCATGCGGTCGTCGGTGCCGATCGCCGACGAGGTGAAGGTGAGGCTTCCGTCCGACCAGTAGACCGTCGCGTACGGGAGGCGATCGCGCGTGAGGCCCTCGAAGCCCGTCACGATCGGACCACGCGCGGGCGGCTCGATCGCCAGCACCACGCGGGCAAAGGTCTGCCCCGCCTCGAAGCCGGGCCTCGACGAGCGGGCGAGCAAGACGAGGCGCTCCTCGTCTCCGTCGCGCACGAGCACCATGCGACCGCCCGGGATCGCGGCGAAGAAGAGGCGTCGACCCGGCACGGGCAGCTCGTGCACCTCGTGCCCGCTCGCGCGGTACGCAGCGAGCATCTCGTCGAACCCGAGCGACGAGCCGCCGACGTCGAGCTGCTCGCCGCCGCAGGTGATGCTGCCCGGGCCGCTCAGGCCGCAGCCCGAGGGCAGCGCGATGCGCGCGTTCGTGCCCGGGATGGGCATCGCGCGCTGCGCAGAGGCGGAGCTGGCACCGACCACGAGCGTGGCGAGGAGAACGACCGAGAACGACACCGAGCGGAACATGGGGGACCTCCGAGTGAGGCCCCCTTGTCGGTGCGAGCGTCCACGCGTTGCGTGCGACGGTGACGCCGGGTCTCAGGCCGCCGCGCGACTCTCGGCGAGGTCGCGCAGCTGGGCGCGGAGCTTGCCGCGCGCGCGCACCTCGAGCTGACGCGCGCGCTCACGCGACACGCCCAGGGAGCGCCCGAGATCCGCCAGCGAGGCCTCCTCGTCGTTCATGAAGCGCTGCTCGACGATGTAGCGCTCGCGAGGGTCGAGGCTCGCGAGCGCCTCGTGCAAGCGCGCATGGGCTCGCGAGGTGGTCTGCTCCTCGACGAGGCGGTGCTCCGGATCGAGCTCGTCCGTCTGCATCATGTCGAGCAAGGTCGCGCCCGTCTGCGTGGGCAGCGGTGCATCGAGCGAGACCGAGCGGAGGTCGAGGTGCTGGAGCATGTGCTCCATCTTCTCTTCGGAGACCCCGAGCTTGTCGGCGAGGATCTTCGTCCGTTCTGCGCCGTCGATCGAGGCCTGTGCCAGGCGCGCCCGCTCGCGACGGAGGCGGAAGTAGACCTTGGAGCGCATGGGGCCCGAGCCCGCGCCGACCACGGCGGCCGAGCGCACGACGAGATCGAGGATGTAGGCGCGGATCCAGAAGCCAGCGTAGGTCACGAAGCGGACGCCGCGCGCGGGGTCGAACTTCTTCGCCGCCACGGTGAGGCCGATGTTGCCCTCGGCGATCAGGTCACCGAGGCGCACCCCGCGACGCTGGTGCTGCACGGCCATCGAGACGACGAAGCGCAGGTTCGCGCGCACGAGCTGCTCGCGCGCCGCCTCGTCGCCGCTCGCTGCGCGCACCGCGATCTCGTGCTCCTGCTCGCGATCCAGGAGCGGGATCTGCCGCACGCGCTCGATGTATCGGGAGAGCCCTCGGTCGTCTGACGCATGTCCCATCCGGCACCTCACGCTGCTCCGAGCCCGGGACCCCGTGTCGCGGCCTCGAAGGACGAGAGAGACCATGGATCGGTCCCGGGCCAACGTCAATCTTTTTTCTGGACAGAACATCGACAGAGAGTGGACTAGGCGGGCATTTTCTGGGCATTCTGCAGGCGAGAGCCGGAGAAAACCTGGACAATCGACCGGGCGAGGCATCCCCGCCCGCGGCCGCGTCCATCGAGCCTTCGCTCGATCACGAGACGCAGCGCGCGCCCGCCGAACGTGCGCGATCCGGCGAGCTGCCCGGCGCGGGCGAAGCCCGCAGCCCAGACTTCCGACGTCGCGCCGCGCGAAGCTTCTCGCGTGTCGACCGAAGCTTCGGGCTCGGCCACGCGAAGATTCTCGGAAGGAGTCGGTCAGGGCGAGAAGCCGACCCACATCTGCATGACGATCATCCGCGCGAGCCACTCGGCGCGCTCGGTGTCGATGACCGTGCGGCGCAGGCGCAGGCGGGCGACGCCGCCAGAGGGACCGCGCACCCAGGTGTCGGCGCGCCCCTCGTCGCCACGACAGTCCACGAGCACCACTGCGTCGATCGGCGTCTCGGTCCTCACCACGCGCACGGCCGCGTCGAGGTCCTCGGCGCGCCAGGTGCGGAAGTCGCTCCCGTCGTCCTCGTGGCCCGCGAGCTCGCGCACGCGATCGCCGCCCATGCGGTGGATGGTCGCGTCCTCGTGCCGGAGGATGCGCGTCACGTCGCGCATGCAGTCGGGCTGCGCGCTCGCGGGCGCCATGTTCACGAGCAGGAGCTCGATCGGGCGATCCCCCGCGCGCGCGACGAGCGGCACGAGACCGAGCGCGAGCAGGGCGAGGAGCGAGGCCACGAGGCCGACGGCCCGCCGGCTCACGACGCCCCCTGCGCGCGCACGAGCGAGATGAGCCACGGCCAGAGCTGCTCGTCGGGCCCCCGCCACGCGGCCTCGTCGTCGATGGCGAGCTCGAGGTAGGGCTCGCGCTCGCCGCGGCGGAACGCGAGCGCGCCGCCGAAGCCTCGCGTCGCGAGCGCGCCGTTGCCGAGCTCGCGGTTGGGCGGGAAGCGAACGAACACGCTCGTGCCCACCTCGGACAGCGTCGACGGCAAGGCCGCCGCCTCTCCGCTCTCTCCCGCGAAGATCGCGCGAGCGAACGTGGCCTCTTCGTCGGTCGCCTCACGCTGGATCGCATCGATGCGGCGCATCTGCATGCGCTCCGCGATCACCTCGAGCAGGCGCGTCTCGCTGCGGAGCAGCGGATCGTCGTGCACCACGACGATCACGACCTCGTGCGCCGAGGTGTCGGGCGCAACGGCCGCGGTCCCCTGCTCCTCGTCACCGTGCTCCGCCTCACTGGGCTCGTCGTCGCCAGGCTCTTCCCCGGCACCCCCTCCGTGCCCGAGGCCGACCTGCCCGCCCTCGCCTTCGCCTGCGCCCTCGTGCGACGGGGTGCCCTCCGGCTCCGCGCTCGTCGGTGCCGGAGCGTCCGTGGAGCCGCAGCCGAGCAGCGACACGAAGACCGCGAGGAAGAGGAGCCTTGCCAGCATCGCGCTGGTCTATCCGCGTCGAGCCGCGAGGCCAAGTCGCTTGTCGGACGCTTCTTCCTGAGGGTCTGTCCCAGACCCTAGGGCAGGAGGGCGCCGGGGTTGAGGATGCCTTCGGGATCGAGCGCGTCCTTGGCGGCGCGCAGCATCGCGAGCGAGAGCGGCGCGCTCTGCGCCAGGTAGTACGGGCGGTGATCGCGGCCGACCGCGTGGTGGTGCGTGATCGTGCCGCCGTGCGCGACGAGCGCCGTGCTGACGGCGTGCTTCACGGCGTCCCAGAGGGCGAGCTGCTCGCCCGCGCGCGCGGGCGCGATCACCGTGTAGTAGGGGGCGGGGCCGTCGGGATAGAGGTGCGTGAAGCGGCACGTGACGAGGCCGCCGAGGTGCGCGTCCAGCACCGAGCGCGCTGCGTCGCGCACGGCGCGATCGAGCGCGGGGAAGGCCGACCACGTCGTGCAGGTCTCGAAGGTCTCGGAGACGAGGCCCATGCGCACGAGCTCGTCGCGGAGGTACGGCGCGCGGATGAAGGCATCCTTCCAGCGGTCGGCCTGACCGTCGCTCGCGCGTGCGTCGCCCTCTTCCTGGAACGACGCCCTGCCGGGCTTGCCGCCGTGCGCCTCGCAGATCGCGAGCGCCGCGCGCAGGGGCTCGGCCTGCGAGATCGCGCTCGACTCGAAGCCGAGGAGGAGCACGTCGCTCTGCCCATCGCCCGCGCCCATGAAGAGCGCCTCGTCGCGCTCCACGAGGCGGGCGTTCGAGGGGTGGAGGCCGCTCTGCGCGAGCGCGCGTGCCGCCTCGACGCCCGCCGCGAACGACTCGAAGCGCACCGTCGCACGCGCACGACGGCGCGGCGCGTCCTGCACGCGGAGCCACGCCTCGGTGATCACGCCGAGCGTGCCCTCGGAGCCGAGCCAGAGACGCTCCTCCTGCGGGCCGGCGCCGTTGCCGGGGAGACGCCGCGTCGAGACGACGCCCTGCGGGGTGATCGCGCGCACCGCCTCGACGAAGTCGTCGATGTGGGTGTGGAGCGTCGCGTAGTGACCGCCTGCGCGCGTCGCGATCCAGCCGCCCAGCGTCGAGAACTCGAAGCTCTGCGGGAAGTGGCGGAGCGTGAGTCCGTGCGGCGCGAGCTGAGCCTCGAGCGCGGGGCCATACGCGCCCGCCTGCATCCGCGCGGCGCGCGAGGAGCGATCGATCTCGAGCACGCGATCCATGCGGCAGAGATCGAGCGACACGACCCCTGCGAAGCGCGCGCGCTCACCGCGGTCGATCTCCACGCCGCCGACCACGCTCGATCCGCCGCCGAACGGCACGACGGCGACGTGGTGCTCGCTCGCCCAGCGCAGCGTCGCCATCACGTCGTCCTCGTCGCGCGGATACGCCACGAGGTCGGGCGCGTTCGTGTAGTCGCAGGAGAGGGCGCGCACGACGTCGCGGAAGGCCTTGCCGTAGGTGTGCGCCGCGCGATCGAAGCGCGTGTCGGTCACGAAGGACGCGAGCGCCATCGGCACGAGCAGGCGAGAGGGATCGATGCGGATCGTGTCGAGCGTCGGGGCGGGCCGCGGCGCAGGCAGCTCGAGCCCGAAGCGTGCGCCGAGGTAGCCGCGCGCGAGCGCGAGCAGCTCCTCGGGCGCAGAGACCGTCGTGAGGCCCCATCCCCAGATCTTGCGGTTCGGATCGAAGTCCACGTGTCGTGCCTCTCGCGCGGCTCGCGCTCACTCGCAGATCGCGGGCAGGCCCTCCGCGATCGTGACGAGCTCCGCGTAGTCGTCCATGCGCGTCGCGCCTGCACCGTCGAATCGATACGAGACGATGTGATCGGCCGGTAGGCCCGTGCTGACGTACGAGGCTGCGTCCGTGCGTGTGTTGCCGATGCCCCACGCGATCGCCCCGGGGAAGCGGGCCTCGAGCGCCGCGAGCTCCTCCGTCTTGAAGGTCTCGGCGGGCCCCTCGGTCGCCCCCGTGAAGCCGAGCGTCGTGTGCACGAGGCCGGGCGGATAGCCCAGCTCCACGAGCCACTCGTGCGTGCGCGCCTCGAGCCACTCGGGACGCGCCGTCAGGTAGAAGATCCGGTAGCCGCGGCGCGCGAACGCGTGGAGTGCCTCGGCGCCGTGTGGCTGCGCGGCAGGCCCCGAGCCCGTGAGGAGCGAGGCCCACGCCGCGGTCTCGCTCTCGGTCTGCGTGCCGTCCACGTCGGTCACGACGAAGCGCGTGCTCGCGGGCAGCACGTCGATCCACTGCTCGGCCACGGAGTGATCACCGCGCACGACGAAGAGGACGCGATGACGGCCCGGCTCGAGGCGGAGCTCGCTCGGGATCTCGAAGAAGATGCGCCCCCCCGTGTCCTCGACGCCCTCGACGGTCGCGTGATCGCCATCGTTGGTGGTCGCCGCGGTGCCGAGCATCTCCCACGCGCCGCTGCAGCCGCGGTCGAGGTACAGATCCACATCCTCGTCCTTGAGGTCGTCGTCCGCGACGCCATACGCGAACTTCGCGAGGGCCCACTGCGGGTCGGTCTCGGTGAGGAAGAGGTCACGACCTCGATGGCGAGGCGCGCCCATCCCGACCGTGATGGGCGTCGCGATCGAGTGGCGCCATGACGAGGTCGCACCGAGATCGGGGTACGGCGCGTCGCACGCGGGCGGTAGCGGACACTCCCGAGGGCCCGCGTCGAGCGCCGCTGCGTCGGGCTCGACTGCCGCATCCGAGAGCGCACCGTCGAGGCGCGGCGCATCGAGCTCGCTCGCCGGCGCGTCGACGACGGCCGGGGCGTCCTCGCGCCCCAGCCCGGCGTCCGTCCCGGGACCCACCGGCCCGGAGTCGCACGAGCAGCCCGCGAGCAGCGCCAGGGCCATCCCGGACAACCAAGGAACGTCGCGCTGCGTGACCATGGGTCGCGAGCGTATCCGCGACGTCCTCTCCTGGCGAACCTCCTGGCGGCCCGCGAAATGCGGTCTACCCTACGCGGTGCTCGAGCGAGTCGCGACATGAAGGACGCCGATTCCCGCGTCGATTCCTGGCAGAGCACGCCCCCCGATCCGCCGAAGCGGGCGAGCTCGGTGCGGCCGCGTCCGCCCTCGATGTTCGCGGCGCAGCTCGGCTTCGACGATCCGAGCGCGCGCGTGGAGTGGCTCGAAGCACACGGTGTGCGATCGCGCGAAGACTGGGCGGCGCACTTGCTCGCGCAGGTGATCGATCCTTCGACCGAAGCGCTGGTCGCCGCGCTCGAGGATCGACCGGAGCGTGCGCGTGCGCGCGGCGGGCTCGCGCTGCCGCATCGCTACCACGTCGTGACCTTCGGCCAGACGGTGGAGTCGACGGACTACTTCGAGCTGCGCCTCCAGCTCGGCGCGCGCTACTTCGGAGCCGGCGAGGAGATCACCACGCTCCTCACGGCCCTCGGGCGGCTCGAGCGCGCGATGGTCGCGGCGGTCATGACGCTGCCCTTCGAGGAAGACTTCACGGCGGCCGAGCTCGTGGATCACGTGCTCGCGATCGCGTCGCTCGATCGCACGCTCGCGGTGGCGGGGTACTGGCGCGCGGCCTCGGCCACGATCGCCCTCGCGCCGCCGGCGGCCCCCGCAGAGGGCGCAGCCCCCGACGCGAGCGGGCCACTCGAGACCAGCCCCGAGCCGCACGCACCGACCGAGAGCGAAGCGAGCCCCGCAGCGGACGAGAAGGTCGAGCACGTGACCGAGGCAGACGGACTGGTCCTCGACGAGGACGACGACGAGGGCGGTGCCCGCGCCGCCGAGCTGCTGCTCGACGACGTGCAGCTCGGGCGCGCTGTCTCGAGCACGTCGCGCGCGAGCAGGCCCGCCGAGAACGCGACGCCGGTGTGGGCGAAGCTCACGTTCTCTGCGCGAGACGCGGAGCGCAACGGGCTCTCTCTCTCGATCGCCGTGATGTCGCTCGATGCGTCGAGCGACACGATCGCGAAGCTCGGTCGCGAGGTCTGCGGGGAGCTGCTCGCGTCGGCGAGCGAGCGCGTGCGGCGCGTGGTGACCGACGAAGACGCGGTGGGACCGGTGGGCCCGACCGAGCTCCTCATCGTCTTCCGGGGCGTACCGGCCACGCAGGCCGCGCTCGTGTGCGATCGGCTTCGGCTGCGCATCCGCCGCGAGCCGCTCACGATGCAGCCGCATCCTGGGCACCGCGCTGCACGAAACCTCACCGTGAGCTTCGGCGTCGTGCAGCTCGGGATCGGGGAGAGCCCCAAGGCGCTGCTCGAGCGGGCCCAGAGAGCGCTCGGTCGCGCTCGCGCGGCAGGGCCCGATCGCGTGGAGCTCGATCGCTCGCGCCCGATCACCAAGCCCTGAGGCACGAAGAGAGCGCGCGTACCAGCGCGTACGTGTCTCCGCGCCGCGTGTACCCTCGCGCGCGTGACACGCTCCGTCCCGAGCCCCGCTGCACAGCCATGGCGAGCGTTTCTCGTCGCGTGCGTCCTCTGCGCGAGCGTGCTCGCGATCTGCTGCGCGGAGCCCCTCGCGCCGGGTCCCGATGCAAACGACGCGATCGACGCGTCTCGTGATGCAGGCCTGGATGCGTCGCGCGACGATGCCGATGCCACGACACGTTCGACGCGACTCTACGTGGCTCAGGACGACGACGTGATCGTGAGCCATGCGCTCGACGTACGCGACGGAACCCTCGTCGAGCTCGGTCGCACGCCGATCGCAGGAGGCGCTTCGTTCCTGGCCGTGGACGCCCGCGGCGTCCTCGGCGCGCTCGTGCTCGAGGACGGTCACGAGGTCGTCGCGTTCGGGGTCGACGTCGGCGGCGTGGTCCACGAGCGAGGCCCGCGACGGAACGCGCGTGGCCTCGGACCGACGCACGTCTCGATCGATCCCTCCGGCCGCCACGCGCTCGTCGCGGACTACGGCAGCGGCGACGTCGCGTCCTTCGCATTCTCGAGCGATGGCACCCTCGAGGAGGCGACGACCGCGCTCCGCGCCGGTGACAACGCGCACCAGGTCGTGGTCTCGCCGTCGGGCTCGCTCGCGCTCGTGCCGTGCAAGGGCGCCGATCACGTCGCGGTGCTCGGGTTCGACGCGGCGACCGGCC
>JAIBCE010000505.1 GCA_019694315.1 Sandaracinaceae bacterium | reverse complement strand
CGCTCGACGATCGCACCCTCGGCGTCGAGCGTGTCCGTCTCGGCCCCGAGGAGGATCGTCGCGTCGTACTCCTTGTCGTCGAGCGTGAGGTAGGGGACGAGCTTCGTCGCCTCCTCCACGGCCAGGACGAGCACGCCCGTGGCGGCGGGATCGAGCGTGCCCGCGTGGCCGATCGCGCGTGTGCCGAACGCGCGGCGCGCCCACGCCACCACGTCGTGTGAGGTGGGGCCCGCGGGCTTGTCGATCGCGATCACGAACGACGCCCGCGAGGGCTGCTCCGCGGCGCGCTCAGCCATCGAGCTGGCTGCGGATCGCGGCGAGCACGCGGGTGTGCGCCTCGGGCATGGTCGTGGCGAGCGAGACGCCTGCCGCCACGCGGTGGCCGCCTCCGCCCAGGGCCACCGCCACCGCGGCCACGTCGGCCTCGCCGTCGGAGCGCAGGCTGATCTTGATCTCCGGCCGCGCCGCGTCGGCAGTGCGAGGGACCCAGAGGAGCGCGGCGATCTTCACGCCATCGAGCATGCGCCCGTAGTTCACCATCCCCTCGAGCATCTCGTCGGTGGCGCCCGTGCGCTCGAACGCGTCGCGCCCCACGCAGACCACCGCGCAGCGGCCCTCGTGGTGGACCTCCATGGCGCGGAGCACCTCGCCCAAGAGCGCCATGCGCTCGCGTGCCCAGCGCTCGAAGAGGTTCGACGACACGGTCCACGTGCTCACGCCGCGATCGAGCAGCGAGGCACCGAGCCGCAGCGTGTCGCCCGTGGTGCCCGGGTAGCGGAAGCCGCCGGTATCGGCCGCGACCGCGGCGTAGAGGGGCTGCGCGGCGTCCGCGGGGACGGCTCCGTCCGACAGGTCGGACCACATGCGGAGCACCACCTCGCCCGTCGCGCACGCGTCGATCTCGCGCACCACCAGCTCGCCGAAGTCGTCGTGCGCGGCGTGGTGATCGACCACGATCACCGGGCCGCTCTCGCTGCGCGAGGGTAGGACGGGCACGAGCACGCGCGCGGCCGCGTCCATGACGAAGGTGGCGTCGAAGCGGCCGCCGGGCGTCGTGCCCACGACCTCGGAGGAGCCCGTGAGGAAGAGGAGGTTCGGCGGCACCCCGTCCTGGCAGTAGACGACGGGCTCCTTGCCGAGGACGCGGAGCATGGCGGCGAGGCCGAGCGCAGAGCCGAGCGCGTCGGCGTCGGGGCGCACGTGGCAAGTGACGAGGAAGCGCGAGCCCTCGCGAATCGCGCGGACGGCGAGCTCACGGCTCATCGCTACCTCCTGCCTCGTGCTCGGTCGCGCGCGCGCGATCGGCCGCGACCTCGGCGAAGACCTCGTCGAGCCGCGCGGCGCGATCGGCCGTGTCGTCCCACGCGAACCGCAGCTCGGGGACGCTCCTCATCGCGCCCGAGCTGCGCGCGATCCTCGCCGCGAGCTCGCGGCGCACGTGCCCTTTGGCGCGCTCGAACGCGGCCACGATCTCGGCGCGACGAGCGTCGCTCGGGGCGGCCTCGAGCACCCGGAGGTACACGCGTGCGAGCGACAGATCGCGCGTCACCGTGCCGGCCGAGACGATCGCGCCGACCGCGGCGGGATCGCGCACGTCGCCCCGCAGGAGCATGTCCGAGAGCTCGGCGCGGATGCGCTCGCCCACGCGGGCGGTGCGGTCCGTGCCCTCGGTGCCACGAGCGGCGGTGCTCGCCGCGCCGCGCGCGCCCCGCGGTCCTGGTGCGGGACCGCGCCCTTGGGTCTTGCCCGGGCCGCGTCCGGCGCCTCGTCGTTCGCTCCTATCGGTCATCGGAGTCCTCGTCGTCCCACGGATCGCGCTCGCCCGGTAGCCGAATGGCGTCCGCGGCGAGGTCGGCGCCCAAGCGCGGGTCGAAGTCGTGCTCGCCGAGGCGCTGCACGCTCGTCTTGCGCGACACCATCTGGGCATCGGTGCTGGCAGCCATCGACGCGATGATCGTATCGAGCATCGAGGTCGCGTGGCGAGCGTCGCTCGACACGACGGCCACCCCGATCACCGCGCGTCGGTGCACGTCCTGATCCTCCACCTCGGCGACGGCAGCGTCGAAGCGGGCTCGCGCGCGCTCGATCACGCGACGGACCACCGAGCGCTTGTCCTTGAGGGACGAAGCGCTCGGGATCGCGAAGACCAGTCGTGCGGTGCCTACGACCATCTCTCGTCGCTTCCGTCAGGAGCGTCGGCGAAGGAGAGAGTGCCACGGAGCCGCGAGCCCACGCAGCAGCAGCGCGCCCATCCGTGCACGTCGTGAGGGCCAGCGACTACAACGTCGCGCTGATCTGCTCGAGCTCGAAGCACTCGATGACGTCCTTCTCGTGGACGTCGTTGTAGTTCTCGAGGCCGACGCCGCACTCGAAGCCGTTGGCGACCTCGCGGACGTCATCCTTCACGCGGCGCAGGCTGGCGAGCGAGCCCTCCCACACCTGCACCGAGTCGCGCACGAGGCGGACCTTTGCGTTTCGCTTGAGCACGCCGTCGAGCACGTAGCAGCCCGCGACGGTGCCGATCTTCGGGATGTTGAACACCTTGCGGACCTCCGCGCGCCCGAGCTCCTTCTTGCGGAAGGTCGGGGCGAGCAGGCCTTCCATGGCCTTCTTCACCTCGTCCACCGCTTCGTAGATGATCGAGTAGTTGCGGATCTCGACGCCCTCGGACTTGGCGACCTGCGCCGCCTGGCCCGCCGGCCGCACGTTGAAGCCGACGATGATCGCCTTCGATGCCGAGGCAAGCATGACGTCGCTCTCCGTGATGCCGCCCACGCCGGTGCCGATCACGTTGACGCGGACCTTGTCCGTCGACAGCTCCGTGAGCGCCTTGACGAGGGCTTCGACCGAGCCCTGCACGTCGCTCTTGATGACGAGGTTGAGGTCCTGCGTCTCGCCGGCCTGCAGCATCTTGTGGACGTCTGCGAGGCTGCGCTTGACCGTGGCCTGCTCCTTGGCCGTGATCGCCTTCTTGCGGGCCTCGACGATCTCCTGCGCTTTGCGCTGATCGCTCACGACCACGAAGGAGTCGCCAGCAGACGGGAGGTCGGGAAGGCCGAGGACCTCGACCGGCGTCGCGGGCCCAGCGCTCTTCACGCGGCGGCCGCGGTCGTCGGTGAGCGCGCGGATGCGGCCCAGGCCGGTGCCCGCGAGCATCAGGTCGCCCTGGTTGAGCGTGCCGTTCTGCACGAGGACGTTCGCGACCACGCCGCGGCCCTTGTCGAGGTAGGCCTCGAGCACGACGCCCTCGGCGCTGCCCTCCGCGTTCGCGCTCAGCTCCATGATCTCGGTCTGGAGCGCGATGTTCGTGAGCAGCTCGTCGACACCCTGACCAGTGAGCGCCGAGACGTTCACGTAGAGCGTGTCGCCGCCCCACTCCTCGGGGTTGAGACCGAGGCCCGCGAGCTCGTTGCGGATCTGATCGGGGCGCGCGCCCGGCTTGTCGATCTTGTTGACCGCGACGATGATGGGCACTTCCGCGGCGCGCGCGTGCGCCACGGCCTCGCGCGTCTGCGGCATGACGCCGTCGTCGGCGGCCACGACGAGGACGACCACGTCGGTGGCCTCCGCGCCGCGGGCACGCATCGCGGTGAACGCCTCGTGGCCGGGTGTGTCGAGGAAGACGACGGCGCCCTTGGGCGTCTCGACGCGGTAGGCGCCGATGTGCTGGGTGATGCCGCCGGCCTCGCCCGCAGCGACGTTGGTCTTGCGGATGCGGTCGAGGAGCGAGGTCTTGCCGTGATCGACGTGGCCCATGACCGTGACGATCGGAGGACGGGGCTGCGCGGCACGCTCGCTCTTGGCCCCGCGGGCCTCTGCGACGAGCTCGTCATCGCTCTTGGCGACGTTCTCGACCTCGTAGCCGAACTCGCTCGCGAGGATCTTCGCGGTGTCGGAGTCGAGCGTGGAGTTGATGTTCACGCCGCCCATGCCGAGCGTCATCAGCTTCATCAAGACCTCGGTGGCCTTGAGGCTCATGCGCTGCGCGAGCTGCTGGAGGGAGATGTTCTCCTCGATGCGGATCACGCGCTTCTGCGCGCTCGGCACCGTGATCTGCGGCTTGGCCGGCTTGCCCGGGCCGGGCGAGGCCTTGCCAGGACGGCCAGGACGACCGCCGCCCATGCCAGGGCGCGGGCCTGCCCCGCCGGGACCGGGGCGTGCGCCGCCCGAGGCGGGGATCACCTGATGACGACGCTGACCCGGGGGCTGCGGCGCGTACGAGGGGCGCTGCAGCTGCTGGTTCTGCGCCTGCGTGACGATGCGGGCGCGCGTCTCGAGCGAGGGCGGGGCCGCGCTCGGCGCCGAGAGGTTGCCTCGCGAGAGCACGCCGGGCGGGAGGTTGGCGTGCGCGAAACGCTCGGAGGCGGGCGCGGGCTGCGCGCGGCGCTCGGGCGGCGGCGGCGGCGCGGCGATCTCGACCTCGCGGATGGGCTCCGGCGGCGGAGGAGGGGGAGGCGTGGGCTCGGGGGGCGGGGGCGGCGGCAGCGCGGCCTTCACACGCACCGGGGGCGGGGGC
>JAIBCE010000102.1 GCA_019694315.1 Sandaracinaceae bacterium | reverse complement strand
GAGGAGGTTCGTTAAGCTCACGATGGCCTCGATCACGTCCGGTTTGTCGATGGCCACTAATGCCCGGAGCTGATCGCGCTCCACGCCGAGCACGCGCACGTGATCGCGCTGCATGCCCTCGACGAGGTAGCGCACGCCCTCGGCCGGGAACGCGCGGAGCGCGGCGAGCTGCTCGGGGAGCTCGAGGCCGAAGCACTGAAGGACCACGTTGCGACCCACCCACACGCGCACCTCGTCGGCCACGTCGAAAGCCGCGTCGTCGATCGCCGTGGGATCGGGCACGAGCTTGGGGCCCCACTGCAGGCCGAACGCACCGAACGGGTTCTTCGCGTCGACCTGCACCTGGCACGACGTGCGCTCGGCGCGCACGCGCACCCGCTGCTCGTAGAGCGAGCCGCGCCACTCCCAGGTCCCCGTGCTGTCGTGCTGCACGGCGCCCGTCTGGAGCTGGGGGGCGATCGCCTCGATGATCTGCTGGCTGGGGTTCGCGGTCATGGTGGTGCGCAAGCATGCGCGAGCCGCGGGGCGCGGTCATTCGCCTTCCGCCGAGGTCGTGCGCCTGCGTGCCGAAGCGCTCGGCGAGGGAGCGCTCGTGAGAGAGCGCAGCTCGAGTGAGAGCATGAGTCCACGCAAGTGACTCACGCTCTCACGCCACGGGCTACGGCGCGGTGAACACCGCGACCGAGCGCGGCGGGAGATCGAAGACGACGCGACCGCCCTCGATCCGCGCTGCGGCGCCGGACGCGAGACCGAGGCGCTCGCGCAGCACGACGCCCTCGGGCAGAGCCGCCCGATCCGCGTCCGAGACTCCCGGATTGCGCGCCCACGTGGTGGCGAAGCCGCGCAGCGGATCGCTCCCCGCGTGGATGGCGATCACGACGGGGCTCGGTCCCTCGCCGCGCACGTACGCGAGCAGCTGCGTGCCTCCACCTCCGGGCCGCCAGAGCTCGGCGTAGCCGCCGCGGCGCAGCGCCGGATGTGCCCCGCGCAGGGCACCGAGCGCGCGGACGATCGCGTGTGTGCGGGCGGGAGCGGCGAGGTGATCGGGAGGCGCCTCGGGCCAGGGCGCGGTGCCGAGCGCCCAGCCCGGCAAGTCGCGGCGGTTGTGGTCGTCGGCGTCGTTCACCCCGAGCATGCCCAGCTCGGTGCCGTAGTAGAGATGAGGGATCCCCGGGCTCGTGAAGAGCACACCGAGCGCCATCGTGAGCCGCTCGCGCTGCTCTTCGGCGGGCATCCCAGGGCTCGCCTCGCTGAGGAAGCGAGGCACGTCGTGGTTGTCGATCATCGTGCCGCGCAGGCGCGCGCGCGCGATGCCCCAGCGATCGATGGGCGCCTGGATCGCATCGGCCACGTCGTCGAGCGAGCCCCTCCGCGCGATGCCCTCCACGAGCGCGCGACGCAGCACGAAGTCGAGCAAGCCATCGAAGCCCGCGTCGTAGTACGCGTCGTAGGCCGCGAGCCCGGTGTCGTCGAAGAGCTCTCCCACCACGTAGCCGTCGCTCCGCAGCTCGTGCACGGCAGGGAGCCACGCGTCGCGGAAGAACGAGGCAGGCACGTGCTTCACCGTGTCGACTCGGAGCGCGTCGACCGGGAAGCGCCAGAGGAGCGACTCGGTCTGCGCCACGAGGTAGCGCGAGACCTCGGGCCGCTCCTGCGCGAGATCGGGCAGGTTGAAGATCGGACACGTCACGGTCGGATCGCCGAGGGACGCGCAGCTCGCGCTGTCGTGCAGCCACTCGGGCCGCGCGCGTGTGAGGCGCGCGTCGTAGCCCGCGTGGTTCACGACCACGTCCGCCATGAGGCGCAGCCCGCGGGCGTGCATCGCCTCGAGGAGCGCCGTGAGCGCGGGCGCACCGCCGAGCCGGGGCTCGATGGCGCCGTCGTCGGGATCGTCGAGGTCTGCCCAGTACCCGTGGTAGCCGCAGCGGGTGCCGTGACGGCCCACCTGAGCCGCGACGGGCGTGATCCAGATCGTCGTCGCGCCGAGCTCGGCCACGTAGTCGAGGCTCTGCCGCAGGCCCTCGAGGTCGCCTCCGTGAAAGAGGCGAGGCGAGCTGGGATCGGTGCACGTGCTGTCGCCGTCGTTGCTCGGATCGCCGTTCACGAATCGGTCGGTCAGCACGAAGTAGACGACCTCGTCCTCCCAGCGATGCCCTGCGAGCCCCGCGTCCTCTGGCGCGTCGAGCTCCTGGGCGTCGTGGCTCGTGGTGTCGTCCGGCCCGCCGCTGTCGCGCAAGACGAGCGCCGCATCTCGACCGCGCGCATCAGGCGTCTCGGGCTCCACACGCGAGCTGCACGACGCACACGCGAGCCACGTCACGACGATCCAACCGCAGGGGCTCGGTTCCGTTGCGCGAAGGGTGCGCGGCATCGTCGCCGACTCTACTCTCGCGCAGCCGCTCGGCGCGCCCGGCATCGCTGCCGGTGACGCAGGCCGAACGCGATACGATTGCCGCCATGAACCTGTTCGCGCTCGCCCATCGGGTGATCCCGGACCTCCTGGCGGATCCCTTCTCGGCGACGGCGATGATCGCGGCGGCCAAGTCCAACTACCCTGATCCCATCCGATCGACCTTGGCGAGGGGGGGCTTCGCCTATGACCTTCGCTCGGTGTACGCGGCGGTGGACGAGCTCGACGTCATGGCCTTCACGCTCCCTCCGCCGATGGACTCGGGCCATGGCTACCTCTTCCTGCTCGTGGTCCCCAGAGGCGAGCCCGGGCCAGTCCACTACTTCGTGCTCGAGCGCTCGCTCGACATCATGACGCGCAAGATCACGACGGTGATCGGGAGCACCACGAAGGCCTCGGGCTACGGGCACCTCAACTACGGCCCAGGCCCGACGCCGACGGGTGATCTGGCCACGGACGCGTGGGCGCTCACGCAGGCCGTGCTGCCGATCGTACGCAGCGCGCGCTGACTCCCGTCGCGGCTGCGCGCACCTCCGAGGGAGGCTGCCAGCCGGCGCTGGCTGAAATGGCTATTTCGCCCAACCCGAAGCGCGCCGCATCGTCCGCCCATGCGCAAGACGGCTGGATCGATCTGGTCCGTAGGGTTGGCCGCAGTGTGGATCGCAGGCTGCGACTGCGGTGGATCGCCAGGGACGGACGCTGGTGTGCCGGCCGACGCCCATCGCCCGGCCGCGGAGGCAGGGGACGTGGATGCGAACGTCACGCCTGCCGAGGGCTGCACGCGGGACGAGGCGCGCATCGCAGCGCGCCTCGACTGCCTGGGCGACGACGACTGCCCGTGCGGCACCAGCTGTGACCTCGGTGTGTGTGTGAGCGCGTGCATGGCCGACCGCGACTGCGCGACGGGCCAGCGGTGCGACGACTTCGGGCGCTGTCGCGACGCCGACCACCGCGCCATCGTGCCTGCGCCGGAGCCGGTCGGTGTCGCTCCGTCGGTCGAAGTGGAGCCCGTGGCCACGATCGCAAACGGACAGGACGACACGCTCGTCCGACTCGTCGTCCGGAACAGCGACAGCCGCGTGCGGGTCAGCGGACGGTACGGCGCAGAGCTGGAGTGCTCGCCGGGCATGTTCACCACCGAATGTGAGCTGGGCACCGTCGCCGCTGGCACTCGCGTGGCCGTGCGAGTGCGCCGATCCGCGGCGACCCCAGAAGGCGACGTCCCCGTGGTCCACATACACTCGGACGGCGGAGAGGCCTCCGTGCTCGTCCTGAGGGCGGATCAGCATCCGCGATCACGACTCCTCCCACCGAGCGCTGGCGGGGGCCCGGGCGCACAGCCGCTGGCCGGCCGCTATGCAGGCAACGCGCGCCTCGACTCTCACGGCCTGGAGCCAGACACCCGCGGGCTCCCAGCCAACCTCGACTTCCCCATCACCGCCGAGATTTGGGGTGAGGCCCCGGGCCTGCTCACGTTCCGTATCGAGGACCCGTATCACGTGCTCGCGAGCGACGGCGTCGTCGTGGGCACTGCCATGCTCGCCGAGGCCCCGCGCGAGCTCATCGGTCCAGTGGAAGTGCCCGCCCAACCCTATGCCTCTGGCACCCTCGCTCCCGCCGACACCTGGTCTCTGCTCGCAGTCTGGGGCTCTGCCGAGATGCGGACGGAGCCGGGGAGTCGACAGGTCGTGATCGGAGCACACGTCCAGCTCGAGGGTACCGGCATGAGGCCCTGGCTCGACTGGAACCTGACGCTGTCGCGGAGCGGCGACGGCTCGGGTGCGGCGGCGCCTCCTCCGGAGACAGCCGCGTCGGTCGGCTACTCCGAGGCGACGCGCATGGCTTCGCCCACCGCATGGGAGACTGCGGTCGCCAACCGATTCCCCGCATTCCACTCCTTGTCCGACGCCCAGAAGATCGAACGCTACCAATTCGTGTTCGGCTCCCGAGCGCTCGACGCGTGTTCCGGCCTCGACTCGACCGTATTGGGCGGCAACCGGCTCGCGCGTCGCGCGTGGCTCGGTGAGTCGCAGATCGGCGGGGCGGCGTGGCGGAGCACCGACGGCCTCGCGTTCCGCTTGCTCGACGTCGCCGACGAGCCCGGAACCGGACCCGACATCGTCGATCTCAGCATCACGGGATTCGTCGACCCAGCGCGCGCGAGTCTGTCGGAGCCGGTCTGCGCGGGCACCGCGACGGTGGCCATCAGCGACACGTCGGCGGACCCTTTCACCATCTCCCACCGGGTGGCGTTCGACTACTGTGCCGAGCTCGCGGCCGCGACCGGCTGCACCGTGTCCAGCGTCGTGACCACGAGCGGCGGGGCGATGGGCGCACTCTCGATCTCGGGCACTGTGCGAACGGCGCCCGCGCGGGCCCCGCGCCCGATCGGCGCTGGGCAGACTCTCGCGCTCCTCGTGCCGACCGGAACGCCCCTGCGCACGTGCTCATTGCCCGTCGGCACACCGACTTGGTGTGCCGAGGCCACCAGTTGCGTCGAGCCGACACCCGGAGCCACGCGCGACAGCGTGATCAGCACGACACTCGGCACTGGCACCCTCCCGAGCGGTGACGTTCGCTGTGACTCTGGCGCTCGGACGGGCGGAATCGACCTCGACGCACGCGCCGCAGCGGCCGGAGTCCCCACCGCCGAGTCCGTCGAAGACTGCATCGCCGAGCTCGAGCGAATCCGGAGCGCACCCGCACTGACCAGCACGCACGGCGACGGTCTCCTCGAGGCATTCGAGGCCTCCAGCTGCATCGACTCCGTCCGACTCCTCCGCGCGATGGGCCTCGGGCTGGACGCAGCGGGGGAAAGCCCCGACAACGAACGATCCACCGCCTATGGGGCACGCCTCTTGATGCGATGGTTGGACCTCCACGCCAACATCGCTCACGAAGCAGAGCAGCGGAATGCCCTCTATGACCTGGTGCGATCCGTCCCAGGCGCGCCCTCGGTGGTGGACCCTCGGGCCGCGCTCGATGCGTCCGTCGGCGCGTGGGATCTCGTGCTACAGCCGACGTTCGGCGCACGCTTCGAGCTGCTCGAGCCCAGCGTCCTGGCCGACCCCGACTATCGAATCGGCATGCCGGGCGTGACGGTTCGTCCCTCCGACGAACAGGCCAATGGTCTTCCCGAGTCCATGATGGCGCTGGCGTCGCGCGAGCTCCGCCTCCTGCATTCCATTCTGGAGAACGAGTGGCTGGAAGGTGGCGCTGCTCCGCCGCGCTCGAGCCTGCACTCGGTCCTCCCCCGCGTGCTGGCTGCCCGCGCGATCGCGGCAGGCCTGGCCGGGCGCGCTGGCGTGACCCGCGAAGCGTTCGACGCGGTTCCATGGGGGCAGAGCTACGGCACGGCCGACGTGGCAACGCTCGAGAACCTGCGCGGGCTCGTCTCTCTGCTCGAGCGGGCGGCGACGGGGAGGAACCCCCTCGGGATCGAGGACTCGGATCTGCCCCTCTACTTCCTCGACACGACGACGGGCCCGGGTGGACGCTTCGCCGCAGTCAGCGACTTCTTGATCGGCACCGGGCCCGGATCGACCGCATGGGTTCCGTCGCTCGTGGCCTCCACCCGCAGCGCCGAGTCCGCTGCCCGCGCGGCTTGGATCGACGAGATCGATCGCGCCACCCGCGCGGCGCAGGCCACGGTCGATCACGACCGATGGCTGGCCGACGTGGATGCCTACTACAACAACCAGCTGCGCGCGTACTGCGGCACCACGCGGAGCGGACTGGCCCAGGATCCCACGTTCGATGCGCTCGGCTGCGCGCTGGACGACGCCCCCGAGTGTCTGGCGAGCCCCGAGGGGACCTTCTCCTCATGGACCGTCGACGACATCTTGGGACGCGCCTGCGTCGCGTCGCTCTACGGGGCTGCGTTCGAGCGGCCCAGCGGGGACCCGTTCATCTACGACGAGAGGGGGATCCCGACCGCAACGCGCGATCGCCGCCTCGCACCCCACCCTCCTTACGGCGTCACGTTCCAGGTGTGGGCGAGCTGCGTGGTGTCGGCCGACGACCCGGCGAGCGCACGGGTCTCCCTACGACCGTGCGACGACGGTGTCACGACGTGCGTCTATCCGGAAACGTGGTCGTGCCCAGGCGCCGCGGGCGCCATCCCGCTGACCCAGGCCACGGTGGCCTTCCTCGGTGTGCTCGACGACGATCATCTTGCGCGACTCCAGGACTGCCAGTCGCACTTCCCGGAGATGCGGGAGTCGCTTCCGGTCTTCGAGTCACGCTTCGAGGTGCCTGGCTGTGTGCACGGCTCGATCGGTCAGGCGATCTCCGCGGTGACGCAGACCGATGCCGACCTCGAGATCGCGCGTGCCGAGGCCGCCGAGCACATCGAGGCCTACGACATCGCGATGCGCTCGTGCTTCATCCTCGAAGAGGCCAACACACGCATCACGGACGCCAACAACGCGCACGTGCAGACCATGACGGGCCTCCTGCGCAGCCGCGCCGCGATGGAGGGCTCGGCCGCGGTCGCGGGCGCCGCCGCTGACTGCATGGACACGCTGGCGGGCGTCTCCGGCACCACCGACGCGAACCCCAATCCGGCGGCGGCGGCAGCCGATGGCGTCGCGCTCGCGCTCGGCGTCGGCTCGTGCGTGGCGCGTGGTGTCTCGGCGGGCTTCGAGGCAGCGGCCAGCGGGCTGCAGGCTGATATCGAGGTGGCCGAGGTCGAGCACGACGCGCTCGTGGCGAATCTCGAGGCAGCCGCCGAGACGGAGATCTGCTTCAACGACGCCAGGCTCGAGCTCGTGGGCAGCCGCGCGGCCGCGCTCCGAATCCAAGCCGCGCTCGCGAGCCGGGCCAGCGCCGGGGCACGCCTCACCGAGCTCCTCGCAGAGGTGCAGCGCTTCCACGACGAGGGCTACGACTACTACAACGAGGTGCTCGCCGCGCGTGTGACGCATCCCTCTGGCGAGGCGTGGGCCAATCCCTCGATCCAGGCGTTCCTGGCGCGATTCCGTCTCGCGCGACGCGCCCTCTATCTCGCGGTCCGCGCCGTCGAGAACGAGTTCCAGGCCTCTCTCCTCGCACGACAGGACGTCCTGGCCGCCGACTCCACGGTCGATCTCGAAGACATCCTCAGCACCCTCTGGACCACCGCTGGCACACGGAGCATCGGCGGCTCGCGGCCGAGCGATCTCCACACCGTCCTCAGCCTCCGCGACGACATCCTCCAGCTCGGAGACGAGTCGAGCGCTCCTGCCGGGTTGCACCCGCTCTCACCGACGGAGCGCCTCCGCGTGATGCTGGCGGACGAGCGGTACGCGGTGCGCGACGAGGCCGGGCGCCTCGTGGGCTTGCAGATCCCGTTCACGCTGGCCCCGTTGGCAGCGCTCGGCTTTCCCACGGGCGGCGTGCCCATCTACGCGACGACTGACTGTGCCGAGCGGCTCTGGTCGGTGAACGCCTCGATCCTGGGCACCGACGTGTGGACAGGCTCGGACACGACGTTCACCCGCATCGATCTCCTCAAGCAGAACACGTTCTTCAGCCAGTGGTGCGGCACCGCGCCGCCCGACGCGCCGTTCCAGGTGTCGTCGGTGCGGCCCTCCCACAACCTCTTCGTCGAGCCCGGCGTGAGCGGCGGCATCGACGGACCGTTCGGCAGTGGCGAGGTGACTCTCTACTCTCGTGCTCGCATGCAGGCGTTCTTCGACGTCAGTCGCGCCGAGCTCGAGAACCCGGTGTATGCGAACGGCGAGACGAGCGAGCTCGCGGCACGCGGCCTCTACGGCCAGTATGCGATCTTCATCCCGGCCGAGCTGATCAGCCGCGAGACCTCGAGCGGCGCGCGCAGCGATGGGCTCGTGCTCGATCGCATCGACGACATCCTCTTGCGGCTCGACTACGTGTCGGTCGCGCGTTGAATCGGACGGTCTCCGTCTTCGGGGACGGCGCGCCGCAACCGGCCCTCGGCTGCGCTATGCTCGCGGCCGTGTCGATCGACGACGAGGAGCGCTCCCCTGAACGGCTCGCCGCAGAGATCGCACGCCTCTGGACCGAGGCCCCCAATGACGGGGCCGCCGCGCGGGCACCCTCCTTCATCGGCAATCCGCTCCTGATCGAGCGCGTGGGCGTCACGACCAGCACCGTGGTCCAGGTGCTCGACATGAAGCAGTACAAGAGCGTCTACGTCACGCCGAACATACTCGAGGCGAGCGGGTACACGCCCGAGGAGAACGGCGAAGCGGGCGTCTGGCAATGGCTTCGTAACCTGTCGGCGCGAGAGCTGGTGTTCCAGGTCCGCAACGCCCGAATGGTACGCAAGGTCCACGACGCTTGCCCACCGCGGACGCCGTGGCGCCAAGTGCTCATCAACAGCGGCATTCGAAAGAAGAACGGCGAGCGCCGACGCATCCTCTGCCAGAACATCGCGCTCGACTGGGACGATCGCGGGTCGCAGCGCTTCCAGCTCGCGCTCTGGCGCGACGCCACACACATGTTCACTTCGACCGACGTGGTCGCGATGAACGAGTGGACACCGTCCAGCGGTCGCGTGGTGTGGACCTACCACCCCGAGCGCGGGTTCACGAGCAAGGATCTCTTGTCGCCCCGGGAGACCGACGTGCTCCGACTGGTGGCCGCTGGCTGCGCGAGCCGCGAGATCGGGGAGGAGCTCGGCATCAGCCCCGCCACCGTGGACAATCACCGCAAGGCGATCATCAAGCGACTCCAGGTACGAACGACGGACTTCGCCATCGAAGTGTGCAACTGGCTTCGGCTGGTGTGAGCGCGGCCCTTCAGGGATCGACGTCGACCTCGTTCTTGCCGAACCGCGTGAGCACGACGGCGCCGAGGCCGATGGCGAGCGCGAGCAGGAACGCGAGCCAGCCGAAGAACGGCACGCGCGTCACCACGAAGAGCGCGAGGATGCCCGCGCCCAGACGCCACACCGGACGGCCCTCGAGCGCGCGAACCGGGAGCGCTTGACCGACGAGATGGCCCACGGTCGCGAGGCCCGCGCACGCGGCGACGAACACCGTGAGACCGAGCACGAACGCGACGGGGATGCCGATGATCGTGATGATGAGGACGAACGTGAGGAGCGCGCCGGCGATGAGCGCGACCGCTCCGCCCGCGATGGAGCGGAGCGGCGCCTTGCGAACGGCCGTGTGGAGACGACCGAAGCGCTCGGGCGCGAAGAACGCGAAGAGGAGCGCGCCGAGGAAGAGCAGCGCGTAGCGGAGCCCCGCCTCCGCGCTCTCGACGACCGCCGCGACGAAGCCGCTGCCCTCCGGCGCCTCGGGGGGCTGCCACGACTGCATGTCGATCGAGCCGGGCACGCTCAGGGCCACACCGGAGCTCGCGCCACCGCCCTCGTGGAGCACCTCGCCGCCCATCGTCTCGAGGCGACCGAAGACCATGCCGCTCCGGCGGATGTGGATGTCTCCGCCCATCGTCGCGACGTTGCCCACCACGATGCCCGAGATGTCGGCATCACCACCCATCGTGACGACGTTGCCGAACGCGCGGCCATCGACCTGCGCGTCACCGCCCATCGTGACCACGTCGCGGACGTCGTGGCCCACCGGCACGTTGGCATCCCCGCCGAACGTGACGATGTCCTCGATGCGCCCCGACGGCGACGGCGGGACCGCCACGGTCACCGGGGCCACGATCGGCGTGCTCGGAGATGCGACGGGCGCAGCAGGCGCGACGGGTGTGACCGGTGTTGCAGGCGCAGCAGGCGCCACGGGTGCAGCAGGCGCGACGGGCGCGACCGGCGCAGCAGGCGCGAGCGGCGTAGGAGGCTCCTCGCCCCACACGTCCCGCGAGATCTCGGTGCGCTCGGGCTCCGCTTGGAGCGCCGCCGGGATGCGAAGCGGGCCGACTCCCTCGGTCGTGCGGCCCTCCGTCGTGCGCCGTGCCCCTTCGGCCGGCGCGGAGACGACGAGCATGTGGCCCGTGTGGCGCACGACCGCAGGTGTGCTGCCGAGCATGGCGTCGAGCACCTCGCGCAGGGGCACGCCGTGCGCATGGAGCGTCACGCGGTGCGTGTCGTCGATCCCGTAGACGAGGCCGAGGCCCACCGAGCGCGTCGCGGCCTCGAGCGCCACGGGCAACGGCTGCGCCTCGATGTCCACGTCCACGCGCGGATCCGGTGAGGGCCAGCGCCCCTCGACGTCGTAGGCCTGCGCGCGCCCCGCACCGAGCAGCGAGAGCACCACGAGCGCGCCCGCGGCCGGGAGCGCGATGCGCTTGCCGTGCTCGAGCCAGCGCAGACACGCGAGCAGCACGGCACCGACGCCGAGCGCCACCGCCGCGAGGCTCGTCCAGCCACCGGGCACGAGGCCCACGATGCGATCGAACGTCGCGCCGAGCGACCACGCGAGCCGCACGTTCTCGGACGCGTGCGAGATCGGTGCGGTGAGCCGATCCTGGAACGCGATCCACGCGATCGCCGACGACAGCACCGCGAGCCCGCCGAGCGCGCTGCCCCAGCCGAGGCTGCGCGGCGAGATGCGGATCACGTCGGGCGCATCGGCCTTGGCCATCGCTCGGCTGACGAGATCGGCGACGTCGTCGCCGTCGAGCCCACCGAGCTCGGGCTGCGCGCGCTTGAGCGCCATCGAGAGGGCGTCGCGCTCGTCGCGCAGCGCCTCGAGCGCAGCGCCGAGGTCGTCGTCGTCGTCCACGCGCGCTCGAGTGGCGTCGCTCGCGAGATCACGGCGACCGTCGACGAGCGCCACGAGCTCGCGCTCCGAGAGCTCGTCGCTCGCGACCTCCGTCTCGCGCTCCGTGCGCGGATCCGTGTGGGGTGCGTCGCTCATGCAGCCCCCTCTCCTGCCGGCTCGAGCGCCGCGCGCAGCCGCTTCCTGCCGCGGTGGAGCCACGTCATGACCGTGCCCATCGGCACCCCGAGCGCGGCCGCGATCTCCTCGTAGCTCGCCTCGTGCACGTGGAAGAGCACCACCGCGAGGCGCATCGCCTCGGGCAGCGTCTCGAGCGCGACCGCGAGCTTGCGGCTCTCGATGCGCGCGTAGGTGATCCGCTCGGCGTCGGGCGCCTCGCTCATGAGCTGCACGATGCCATCTTCGCCCGGATCTTCGAAGAGGCGACGCTCGAGTCCCCGCCGCCGCAGGCGATCGCGACAGACGTTGCGCGCGATGGTGAGCGCCCAGGCGCGGAAGGTGCCCTTGTCGGCGTCGAAGGTGCGGATGGAGACGACGATCTTCTCGAGCGCCTCCTGCGCCGCGTCGCGCCCGTCCTCGGGGCCGGCGATCACACGGCACACGTCGCCCACGGCCCGCGCGTGCTCGCGCAAGAGAGCCTCGAGGGCCCGTCGGTCGCCCGAGGACGCGCGACGCGCGAGCGCTTGAGAAGCCTCGTCGATGGGACGCCTCCGGGCGGAGGGTGCCTCGACCGCGACGCTGGGGAAAGGCAGGGCGATGCCGAACATGTCGAGGGGCCTACGAGCCGGCCCCGCCGGCTATTTCAGCCTCGACACCACGGGCTTCGCTGCCGTGGGGCGTAGCCGTCGAGACGAACGGAATCGGGGCCCCTGAGGGCCCCGACGATTCCATCTCGACAGACGCGTCCGGCGCGGACGACGAGAGCGCTTCGGGCGCCCCCCGGCGGTCAGTGGCCGTGCTCGCGATCGATGCCGGGGTGCCCCGGGTCGCCGGGCTCGAGGCGCACGTTCGCGGTGACGTAGCTGCCGTCGCGTCCCGGGATCGAGAGCAGCGTCTCCTTGTCGAACAGGAAGTGCTCGCGGCTGTACGAGGCGGGCACGTGCACGCCCGTGTCCATGCGGATCGCGTCGCAGGGACACGCCTCCACACAGAAGCCGCAGAAGATGCAGCGGAGCTCGTCGATCACGAAGACCTTCGGGTAGCGCTCGTAGCCGTGCTGCCGCTCGTCGGCCTCGTACTCGGCCGGCTCGATGTAGATGCACTGCGCAGGGCAGGCCGTGGAGCAGCACAGGCAGGCGACGCAGCGCGGGCTGCCGTCGGCGCGGTGCGTGAGGCGGTGCACGCCACGGAAGCGCTCGGGGTACTCGCGCACCTCGTCCGGGTAGCAGACCGTCGCGGTCTTGCGCTGATCCTCGGGCCCGAGGAGGTTCTGGTAGAGACGCCCGAAGGTCTGCACGAGGCCCTTCGCGATCGCAGGCAGATAGGCCTGATCACCGAACGTGCGCGCGGGCTTGTGGATCTTGTAGGTGGCCATGTTCGGACTCGCTCTGGCTTAGGAGAAGAGCAGGATGAGGACGCCCGTCACGAACACGTTGAGGAGCGAGAGGGGGAGGAAGAGCTTCCAGCAGAGCTGCATGATCTGGTCGTAGCGGAAGCGCGGGAGCGTCCAGCGGACCTGCAGGCTGAGGATGCCGAGGAGCAGCGCCTTGCCGAGGAAGGCCGCGATCGACACCACCGTCACGAAGAGGTGCGAGTTCGCAAAATTGCTGAGGAACTCCCAGTTCGTGCCCGACAGATCGAAGTGATAGCCGAAGGCCTCCCACCCGCTGCGCGTGAGGCCCGGGACGTCCCAGCCACCGAAGAAGATGGTGGCGATGAGCATCGAGCTGATGGCGACCTCGAGGAACTCCGAGATCATCCACATGAGCCACTTGCCCGTGCCGTACTCGAGGAAATAGCCGGCGACGATCTCGCTCTCGCCCTCGGGCGCGTCGAAGGGCACGCGCTTGTACTCGGCGATCGAGGCGAAGAAGAAGAGCACGAACGCGAGCGGCTGGTAGAAGACGCCCCACGCGGGGAAGATCCCGAGGAAGCTGTTCTCCGACTGCCACGTCACCATCTCGTCGAGACGGAGCGTGTCGTAGAGCATGAAGCAGCCGACGAGCGAGAGGCCGAGGGTGACCTCGTAGCTCACCATCTGGCTCGCGGCGCGGATGCCGCCGAGGAGCGCGAACTTGTTGTCGCTCGAGTACCCGGCGATGGCCGCCGAGATCACGCCCGTGCCGCCGATCGCGAAGATGTAGAGGATGCCGACGTTGAGGCTCGCGACCTGGAGATGCGCGACCGGCCCGTCGATCACGCCCTCGGTCGGCAGCGTGTCGAAGAGGTAGTCGAGGTGGAGGTCGGGCCCGAACGGGATCACCGCGCCGAGCGAGAACGCCGGGATCATCGCGATGATCGGCGCGATCGAGTAGAGGAACTTGTCCGCGCGGGGCGGGACGATGTCTTCCTTCGTGAACGACTTCACCGCATCGAACACCGCGTGGAGGCCGCCGAACAGCGTGAGGCGGTCGCGGTAGAAGAGGTGCGGGAGCACGAACGCACCGACCGCCTGCGCGGGCGCGCCGAGCGCCGAGAGAAGGAGGAGTGTTCCCCACGAGATCGGGAGGATCCAGAGGCCGGGCTCGCCCGCGTGGCCCAGGAAGACCATCACGATCGAGAGCAGCGCCGTGGCGCCCGCGCCCGCCGCGGACGCGTAGCCGCCCATCTGCAGCATCGGCAGGTTGTCGATGACGGCGCGTGGCATCTTCACGCCGCCCATGTACGGGCCCAGGCGATCCTGGAAGTACGCGCTCTGCCGACGCTCGAAGAGGACGAAGACCGGAGCGTAGAGCAGGAGCGCCACGCCAAGGATGAACGCCATCTTCAGGATGACACCGAGGATGAACCAGAAGTCCATGTCGTCTTCCTAGTCCGAGATCATTCCGCCGCGGGCGCCGGCGTGTCGCCGACGCTCGTGGGCGCGTTGGAGGAATGCGTGGCGAGCGCGCCGCGCACATCCGAGAGCTGCTTCATGGAGAGGTCCACGCCCGCGAGCGCCGCGACCTCGAGCAGCGTCTCCCATCCGCTCGTGATGCCCATCGGCGCCGTCACCGCCTTCTTGAAGGACTGCACCACGCCCTGCGCGTTCGTGAACGCGCCGCTCGACTCGGCGATCGACGCGATCGGCACGACGATCGTCGCGACCTGCGCGAGCGGGCCGATGTTGCTCGAGAAGCACACGTGCGGGATCGAGGCGAGCGCCGCGAGCTCGTCGACGCCCTGCGAGGCCGCCCAGCCGATCGACACGATCGTGTCGATCTCGCGGGCCTCGACCGCCTTCACGAGCTCCTCGAGGGACCCGAGCGACTGCGCGCCGGCCACCGTGAGCGCGCCGGCGCGGTTCGGGTTGTTGTCATTGTGGCGGAGGATCTTGTCGCCCTTCCAGCCGCCGAGCGCCGCGAGATAGAGCTTCTGGCCACCGAGCGCCGAGCCCAGCCGCGCGAGCACGAAGTTGTCCTCGTTCGACGCCTGCGCGCTCAGCACCACCGCGAGCTTCTTGGCCACCTTGAGCGCCTTGGCGGCACCCTCGATCGCCGCCTTGCGCGGGACCTCGACGACCCGGCCGTCCTGACGTGCGCGCCCCGTGAGGATGCGATCCTCGTGGAAGCGCTTGTACGTCATCATGCCGTCGTCGCACATCCAGAACTTGTTCACGGCCTCGTTGTCGCGCGGGCGCAGGCGGTAGACGCGCTGGTAGCGCGGGTCGTAGTCGATCCAGCTGTTACAGCCCGTCGCGCAGCCGGTGCAGACGCTCGGCGTCGAGCGCAGGAACCACACGCGCGCCTTGAAGCGGAAGTCCTTGCTCGTGAGCGCGCCCACCGGGCAGACGTGCTCGGTCATGAGCGTGTAGTCGTGGTCGAGCTCGCGACCCGGCGACACGATGATCTCGTTGCGATTGCCCCGCTCGCGCATGTCGAGGACGTGATCGCCCACCACCTCGTCGCAGAAGCGGATGCAGCGCGTGCAGCTGATGCAGCGCTCGGCGTCGTAGACGATCGTGGGCCCGAAGCGCACGGCCTTGGGCTTGTGGACCGGCTCGGTCTCCTTGCGCTTGAGCTTCTTCTGGTGCGCGAGCCAGTAGTCCTGGAGCTTGCACTCGCCGGCCTGGTCGCAGATCGGGCAGTCGACCGGGTGGTTGAGGAGGAGGAACTCTTGCACCGAGGCCTGGGCCTTCTCGACCGCGGCGCCCTTCGAGATCACCTCCATGCCCTCGGCCGCGTCCATCTGGCACGCGGGCTGGAGCTTGGTCTTGGTGGTCTCGACGTAGTCCTTCTTCTTCTCGTCCCACGCGAGGATCGGCAGCGCCATGGGGCGCGCGCTCTTGATCTCCACGAGGCACATGCGGCAGTTCGCGGCCACCGACAGGCCGGGGTGCCAGCAGTAGTGCGGGATCTCGATCCCCTTCTTCCAGGCCGCACGGATGATCGTGTCGCCGGGCTCGAAGGGGATCTCTTGTCCGTCCAGCTTGAACGTCGGCATCTTCAGCTCACCTGTCGCATTCGCCGCCGATCATGTTGATCGAGCCGAACGTGGGAACGATGTCGGGGATCATGTCGCCGACGAGCATCTCGCGACACGCCTGGAGGTTGAGGAAACACGGAGGCCGCACGCGCACGCGGTACGGTGTGCCGGTGCCGTCGGACACGATGAAGAAGCCGAGCTCGCCGTTGCCGCCCTCGGTGTACGAGTAGACCTCGCCCGCAGGGACCTTCACGCCCTCCATCACCATCTTGAAGTGCGCGATCGTCGCCTCGATCGTGTTGTAGACCTGGCTCTTGTCCGGATAGACGAAGCGCGGATCGTCCACGTTGACCGGCCCCGAGTCGGGCATCTTCTCGACGCACTGGCGGATGATCCGGATCGACTGACGGATCTCCTCGAAGCGGATCATGAAGCGATCGAAGTTGTCGCCGTCGTGCCCGACCGGGATGTCGAAGTCGACGTCCTTGTAGAACATGTACGGGTTGGCCTTGCGCACGTCGTAGTCGACGCCGGTGGAGCGGAGCACGGGGCCCGTGACGCCGAGGGCGAGCGCGCGCTCGGGGCGGAGGTTGCCCACGTTCTGCATGCGGTCGAGGAAGATGCGGTTCTTGAGGAGCAGCGCCTCCGTCTCCGCGATCGACTCCTCCACCTGCGGCAGCACCGCGAGCGTGTGCTCCTTGAAGTGCTCGGTGGGCGGCTTGGCCATGCCGCCGATGCGGCCGAAGCTGTGCGTGAGGCGCGCGCCGGTCTCCTGCTCGAGGATGTCCCACACGAAGTCGCGCGTCTTGATGCACCAGAGGAAGGGCGTGAACGCGCCGAGCTCCATCGCGCTCGCGCTGTTGCACGTGAGGTGATCGCTGATGCGCGCGAGCTCACCGAGGACCATGCGGTACCAGGTGCAGCGCTCGGGCACCTTGAGCCCCGCGAGCTTCTCGACCGCGAGCGAGAAGCCCACGTTGTTGAGCATCGGCGAGACGTAGTTGAGGCGGTCGACGTACGGGAACACCTGGTTCCACGTGCCGCGCTCGCAGCTCTTCTCGAAGCCGCGGTGGAGGTAGCCGGGCTGGATGTCGACGTCGGTGATCGTCTCGCCGTCGAGGTCGAGGACCATCCGGATGGTGCCGTGCATCGCGGGGTGCGACGGGCCCATGTTGAGGCGCATCGGCTCCGCGGGCAGCTCGAGCTGGCCGTCCTCGTCGAGCTCTTCGTAGTTGGTCTCCATCGAGCGTTTCTCCGGAAAATCAGAGGAGCGGGGTGGCGGGGCGCGTCGAGCTCACTCGGCGTCCGCGGGGTTCTTGTCACCCGAGGCGAGCGTGTACTCGGGGCCCTTGCTGAGCGCGGGGCGCTGGCCCTGCTGCGCGCCGATCGCGGGCGACACCTGCACGTCGCCGCCGTGCATGCGCGCGGCCCAGTCCACGCGCGTCCAGGGCTGGCCCATGTCGGGGCCGAAGGGCGGCAGCTTGTCGATGCCGTCGACGTCCCGGTACTGCACGAGCGGCTGCGTGCGCTCGATCGGATAGTCCTTGCGGAGCGGGTGCCCCTGGAACTCCGGGTAGAGCAGGATGCGGCGCAGGTCGGGGTGCCCCTCGAAGGGGATCCCGAACATGTCGAAGATCTCGCGCTCGCTCCAGGAGGCCCCGGCCCAGACCGGGAAGAGCGACGGGACCGCCTCGCCATCGGCCGCGCGGGTGCGGAGGCGGACGCGGTGGTTCTTGGTCGACGAGCGCACGAAGAGCACCACGTCGAAGCGCGGCCCGGGCTCGCCGGACTCCTCGCGCATCGGGTGATCGACGGCCGTCATGTCGAGGTAGTGATCGAACGCGAGCTCGGCGTCGTCGCGGAGGAAGCGTGCGACCTCGAGCCAGTCCTTCAGCGCGACGATCGCCTCGTCGTCACCGCGGAAGTCGCTCGTGGCGAGGATCTTCGAACCGAGCTGGGCCTTGAGGCGCTCGAGGACCTTCTTACTCATCTCTGGCTCCGCTCAGTGGTGGTCGTCGTGCTTCTTGGGCTCGCCGTCGCGCGACAGGATCGTCACCGACTCCACGGGACGCTCCGCGAGCGACTGCTCGAGCAGCTCGCCCACGCTCGGCGCCTCGCCCTCGGTGAGGGCCTTCTCGGCCGCCATGCGCTCCTGCCCGAAGAACACCGCCGTGCCCTTCTTGCGGATCTTGGCCATCGCGGGGACCTCGCGGGGAGGCACCACGAGCGCGCCGCCGCGCTTGCCCTGGCCGACCTTCTCCATGAGGAGCATGAGGCCGTCGAGCACGGCCTCGGGACGCGGCGGACAGCCCGGCACGTAGACGTCGACCGGGATGATCTTGTCGATGCCCGGCACGGTCGCGTAGTTGTCGTAGAAGCCGCCGCACGAGGCGCACGTGCCGAACGCGAGCACGTACTTGGGATCGCCCATCTGCTCGTAGATGCGGCGGAGCGCGGGCGCCTGGCGCTGGCTCACCGTGCCCACGACCCAGAGGAGGTCGGCCTGCCGCGGCGAGAAGCGCGGGGCCTCGGCGCCGAAGCGCGCGAGGTCGTAGCGCGGGCCCGCGACGGCCATGAACTCCATGCCGCAGCACGCGGTGACGAAGGGGTACTGGAAGAGCGAGTACTTGCGCGCCCAGCCGAGGAGCTCCTCGAGGCGCGTGGTCACGAAGCCGGCGTCACCGCCGCCCATGGTCGCCTTGGAGGGGGTCGCCTTCGACGGGATCGCGTTACCGGAGCCGCGGATGTCAGCCATGCGTGTGTGTCCTCGAGGACGGAGCCAACGGAGCCATGGTGGGAAATCGGGGTCGCGGGGGGAGCCCCACGTTCGGAGGTGCGTTCACGCTCGGAGGCCCCATCGGCGCGCCGAACGGAGCCGGTCGGAGGAGCTCAGCGCTCCCACTCGAGGGCGCCCTTCTTCCACGCGTACACGAGCGTGGCGGAGAGCACGGAGAGGAAGAGGACCATCTCGATCAGGCCGAACCAGCCGAGCTCGCGGAACTGCGCGGCCCACGGGTAGAGGAAGACCGCCTCGATGTCGAAGACCACGAAGAGGATCGCGGTCAGGTAGAACTTGATCGAGAGGCGGACATGCGCGGCGCCCGTGGTGGGCGAGCCCGACTCGAAGGGGATCATCTTCTCGGGCGTCGGCGTGTGCGTGCCGCCGATGCTCGCGAGGGTGAACATCACGACGGCGAGGGTCACCGCCACGAAGACCATCAAGAAGACTGGGAAATACGCCTCGAACATCGTCGTCCGTTCTCTCGGCCCGGGCCTCGGCGAGGGGCCGTGGTGACCGCCTGGGAGGCGGCTCGTGCGTGAAGACGCAGGATCGCGGGGGCAGCCGGATCCTGGGCGGCTGCGGTTCTAGTCGGGTGCTCCGGGGGTGTCAACGACGGGCCACGCGCCCGGTCCGGCCAAGAGGGGCCAAGAAGAGGGACCCCGGCGAGCGATCCCGAGTGTACGCTGGGGGCGTGACGAGGGTGGACGCGCAAGGTGTCGGCATCGATCCTCAAGTGGCCGCATGGCTCCTGGCCGCCCAGGACGCGATCGTCGTGGTCGACCGCGAGGCGCGCATCGTCCTCGCCAACCCTGCGGCCGCGGCGCTGCTCGAGCGCGAGGACCTCGTGGGCAGTCCTCTCTCCTCGACGATTCCGCCCGAGCTGCGCGACGCGCACGAGCGCCTCGTGCAGGGCTTTCACCAAAGCCCTCGCATGCGGCCGATGGGGCACCACCGTGGCATCGTCGTGGTCACGGGGACCGGGGCGAGGCTGCCCCTGGAGATCGCGCTCGTGCCCATCTCCGTCCACGGCGAGACGGGCGCCGTGGCGACCCTGCGCGACGTGTCGGAGCAGCGCCGGAAGGCGAGCGCGCTCTCCGAGTCGGCGGCGCGGCTCGAGGCGCTCGTCGCCAGCGCGCCCGACGTGGTGCTGTACTGGGATCGGAACGGTCGGATCGAGCTCATCAACCGGACGGTGCCCGGGGTGCGCCCCGAGGACGTGCTCGGCGATGGGTGGCGGAGCCTGCTCCCGCCCGAGGGTCAGGCCGTCCTCGACGAGGCTATGGCGCGCGCCCTCGGCACGAGCGACCTGGTCACCCTCGAGCTGCCCTCGTTCAAGCCCGCGGGCTCGACGTGGGAGGCGCGGATGAACCGCGTCGTGCGCGACGGAGAGGTGACCGGCCTCGTGATGCTCGCGCGCGACGTGACCTCGCGGAAGCGCGAGGAGAGTCAGCTCGCAGCCTCGGAGCAGCTGGCGTCGCTCGGCATGATCTCGGCGGCCCTGGCGCACGAGATCAACAACCCGCTCGCCGCAGCGATGTGGAACGTGGAGTACGCGATCGAGGCGCTCGTGTCGGGCGATCGCGTGGCGCCGCTCGCGGCCCTCGAAGAGGCGCGCGATGCCCTCGTCGCGCTCCGCGACATCTCGCGGGATCTGCGTCTCTTCGGTCGCGAGGAGAGGCTCGCGGTGCAGGTGGTCGACGTGAACGCCGTGCTCGAGAGCACCCTGCGCCTCGCGCGCAACGAGCTGCGACATCACGCGCGCGTCGTGGTGGATCTCCAGCCGGTGCCGCGGGTTCGCGCGAGCGAGGCGCGCCTCGGGCAGGTCTTCCTCAACCTGCTCGTCAACGCCGCGCAGGCGATCCCGCAGGGCGAGAGTGAGCGCAACGAGATCACGGTGCGGACGGCGGTCGACCCCGAGGGCCGCGTGCGGATCGACATCGCGGACTCCGGCGCGGGGATGAGCGACTCGGTGCGCATGCGCCTCTTCACGCCCTTCTTCACCACCAAGCCCATCGGCGTCGGCACGGGGCTCGGGCTCTCGATCTGCCAGCGCATCGTCACGTCGGCGGGCGGCACCATCGAGGTGCAGAGCGCCCCCGGCGCAGGCTCGCTGTTCACGGTGCTGCTGCCCCCCGCGACCAGCGAGGACCGCGAGTCCATCTCGTCGGGCGACGCGATCCTCTCGCCCGTGTCGCGACGGGTGCTCCTCGTGGACGACGATCAGGTGGTGGTGCGAGCGCTCGTGCGCGCGCTGCGAGGGCACCACGACGTCGTCGGCGTGACGAGCGCCCGCGACGCCCTGGAGGAGATCGAGCGCCAGGTGCCCGAGGTGATCGTGTGCGACGTGATGATGCCGGACACGACGGGCGGCGAGCTCGTCGAGCGGGTCGTCGCGCGCTGGCCCTCGTTGGCCACGCGCGTGGTGTTCCTCACCGGAGGCGCGTTCGGCGAGGGCGGCCGCGACCTCGCGTCACGGCAGGGCACCCGCATCCTCCACAAGCCCGTCTCGCTCGGGGAGCTGCTCGAGACGATCGCGAAGGTGTGCGCCCGCTGACGCGCTTCTCCGCCGCTGAGAGCTCGAGCCTACTCCACCGGCAACCCGATGGCGTCATCGAGTCTCTTGGCCACCAAGGTGGCCGCCTCGGACCTCGGAGACTCCCCTGCCCCGACGCGCAAGACGTCGTTGTAGACCACCCACGGCTCCTTTCCGCTGACGGCTGCGACGACAGCGGTCATCTGACGATCGGACATGCGCGGATACAGGTACTCCAGGACCCCCCAATAGGCATCGTCGCCGAGTGGCCGCCCCACGACTTCCACAATCCGCTCCTCGAGGCGCACCGCACCGAGGTCTGCGGGTGGGTCGCACGTCGCGGCACGCGCTGAGTCCTCCACCTGTGCAATCACCTCTTCCGACCAGCTCGCAAACTCCCTATCGCCTTGCGGCAGGAACCAGTCCCGCCATTCTGCGATGATCTGATCCACGAGATCGACGAGCGTCCCACCCTCGGCGACGGAAACCGCCGCGCTGAGCACGGCCACCATGGGGCCGATCGGAACGGGCACCTCTCCCGACTCACAGGCGACGCGCAGGAGGCCGTCGAGCACCTCCGCCAGTTGGCGCACAGCCGCCCGGTCCTGCCATGCCGAAGACGTCGCGTCCACGTTGGCGAGGCTCCGCAGCGAGAGCATGAGCGCGATCTCAGCGTTCACCGCGTCGGGCGTGTTCAGACCACCCCCTTTCGGAGCGTGCTCGGCGAGCATGGACGCCAACTCCGGCGACACGCCATCCATCGAGGCCAGCGCTGCTACGAGTCTCGACACATGCGGACTCCCTTGCGCGTTCCATTCGTCGCCGAGGGGAGTCTTCAGGCCCACGCGACGCAGCGCACCCACCAACGCGAGGTTCCAAATGGAGGCGAAGATTTGCGCCAGAGACGCGAAGGAGACCACCATCAGAATCTCCCCTCGAAGAGGGGTGGAGTCGCCGCGCGGGTCATGCTGCCCGATCGTCGACGGCACACGGACACTGGCACCCTCGAGCACCCGAGTGAGCCGCCCGAGCGCGTCGTGCTCGAAGGACGCGAGCATACCCAGCCCAGTGCATGTCGGTGGTGCTCCATCCCGGTCACCTGAGATCCTGCCCGTTCGAGGGGTCGCGTCAAAGTGCCCGCAGGACGCCAGTGTTCTCGGGGAGTTGCGAGGCATGGAGTGACCCCGGGGGTAGCGAAGCGTCCCGCGCGCGCAGCCCCCGCGCGCCAGACACGCGGAGACCGCTCATTCGGACGCCGTCCCACTACGGATCACCGCCCTCAAGACCATCATCAAGGCGATGAAGTCCTTGTACTTGCCCGCGGGTCCGTAGTGTTCGCGGAAGAGCGCAAGATCCGAGAGCCCCCGGCCCCGGGGGAGCCGCTGGCGTGCCCCGGCGTGCCCCCGCGGAACCGCTGCCTGACGTCCTGATGATGGGCGCTCAGGCCTTTTTCGCTTCGAGGGCCGTGAGGCGATCGCGGAGCTCGCGGAGCTCCTTCTGGAGCTTCTCGACTTCGTCCTTGAGGGCGCTCGACTCGCGACCCTTGGCGAGCCGGTCGCGGAGATCACGCTGCGCTTCGCGGGCCACGCGGCGCACGCGACCGTCGAGATCTCGCTCGACGAGGCGCGCGAGAGGCCCGCTCGAGGCGGGATCGCGCAGGGCCGCGAGCGAGCGGGCACCGGCGCTGCGGACACCGGGATCGAAGGCGTCGAGGCCGCGCACGATGGCCTCGCGCACCTCGACGAGCACGGGCTCGTCGGCCGTGATCGCGCGGGCCTTGCCGAGGCCCACCATCGCCGAGCGACGCACCATCGGGCCGTGCTCGGGGCCGAGCGCACGGGCGAGCAGCGGCAGCGCGCGCGCGTCGCGCAGGCTCGCCAGGCCATCGACCGCGCCCTGACGAACGCTCTCGCCCCAGCTGACGGGATCCTCCGTGAAGCAGCGCGCGAGCACGTCGAACGCGCGCGCGTCGTGTGTCTTGCCCAGGCTGCGCCGCAGCTCGCCCTCGACGAGGTAGGAGCGATCGCCACGGGCGATCCACGCGAGGAGCACGTCGGCCGCGCGCGGCTCGCCCTCGAAGCGGCCGAGCGCCTGCGCGATCG
The DNA here is from genome assembly GCA_019694315.1 of Sandaracinaceae bacterium. GTDB lineage: Bacteria > Myxococcota_A > Polyangia > Polyangiales > Sandaracinaceae > JAFLCL01. The sequence continues at coordinate 80 of JAIBCE010000102.1, read as the reverse complement.
CGCGTCGCACGCGCGCGTCGGGCTCCGCAGCCTGTGCGTCGGCGCTCGCCGCAGCGCCGAGCAGCGCCGCGAGCGCCTCG
>JAIBCE010000504.1 GCA_019694315.1 Sandaracinaceae bacterium | reverse complement strand
CCGCCGACCACTATGGGCGCGACGACCACGCCTCCCGCGACGAGCACGCCACCCGCGACCCCCCCGCCTGCGGCGACGAGCACACCGCCGAGGACGAGCACGCCACCTGCGACGAGCACACCGCCGAGGACGAGCACCTCCGGGACGACGCCCCGCACGACCCAGGATCGCCGCCCTCCCGCGACCAGCGAGACCCCGATGCGTCACCGGCCGCTCACGACGCAGTTCTGACGCATCACGCGCCTTCCGCGCCCGACCGGTGGGTCGACCGCTCTCCTCGTCCGTACGCTCGTCGAGCTCGCCCAGCGCGGGCGAAGCCTGCAGCGCAAACTTCCAAATCTTCGCGCCGCGCGAAGCTTCGGGCTCGGCCACGCGAAGCTTCGGTCGACCCGCGAGAAGCTTCGGGCTCGGCCACGCGAAGATTCTCGGAAGGAGTAGCTCCGCGGTGTGCGCCCTCAGAAGTGCACGACGCCGCTGCCGAGGTTGCCCTGGTAGGTGCTCGGGCTCGAGGTGCCGACCACGACGCCGACGATGATCGCGCCGATGACGAGCGCGCCCACGCCGAGGCCGACCCCGAGGCCGATCGCGAGCCCGTCGTCGTTGCCTCCGGTCTGCGCGGAACCGTGGGGCTCGGTGTCGAGCGGCACCGTCGTCGTCGTGGCGTCGGCGCTGCGCACGGGGCGGAGATCGGGGGCGCGGAGTCGCAGCGTGTGGTCCTGTCCCTCGCCGAGCCGAACGCTCTGCTCCACCACGCGCCGGCCGCCACGCGAGAGCACGATGCTGTGTGCGCCGGGATCGAGCGCGATCGCCACGAGCTCGGTGCGCGCGAGCTCGCGCTCGTCCACGAGCACCGCGTCATCGGCGGCCAGGCCCACGGGCTCGATCGTGAGGTGGGCGATGCGGCGCTCGATGCTCGCGAGCGCCTCTTGTGCCTCGGCGCGGTTCCGTCGCTGATCTCGACCAGTCGCGATCTCGAGGAAGCGTCGGTAGCTCGCCGCGCTCTCGACGAGCGCACCCGTCTCGGCCTGCGCCGTGGCGAGGTTCAAGAGGATGCTCGGCCGCTCGGTGATCGCGAGCGCGCTCTCGAACGCCTGGCGCGCCTCGGGCCATCGACCAGCCTCGGCGTGCGCGAGGCCCTGCTCGAAGAGCGTGCGCGAGCGCGCGAGCTCCGCCTGTGACTGCGCGGTCGCGGTGCACGGCACCAGCAGCAAGAGGAACGCCGCCAAGAGGGCGAGCCACGGCCCACGACGCATGCGCATGAAGACAGTGTGCCGCGGTTCCGAGAGCGTCGTCCATCGTGGCTCCCGAGGCCCCACGCGCCTCGCGGTGCGAGGGGCTGCGGACCCCGAGCGCGCGCTGGGGTCAGTCGATCCCACGCGTCGTTTCCCGCGGGTCACTGGGAATTCCGTCGAAGCGCGTCGTGGCACGTCGCGTGAAAAGGGGAGCGCATGCGCCTCGTCGACCTCACGCATACCTCGCTCATCCTGCCGCTCGCGGGCGCGCTCTGTGTCGTGGCCTGCGCCCCCGTCTCGGGTGGCGTGCGGCGCAGCGGTGCGCCCCAAGGTGAGCCTCAGGGCGAGCCCGAGTGCGTGATGGTCGACCTCGACGACGGCCAGACCGTGTGCCTCTCGAGCGAGCCGCTCACGGGGCAGCTCGGGGCCTCGCGCGAGGGCCTCGCGCAAGAGGCGCTCGTCGAGCCGAGCAGCCTCGAGACGCTGCCGCCCCAGGTCGATCTGCGCGACAGGCTCCGTGGCTGCCTCGAGGTGCGCTCGCAGGGCGAGTGTGGCTGGTGCGCGGGTCACGCCAGCGCGGCGGCCCTCGTCGCGCTCGCGTGCGCCGAGGGCTGCGGCCCCGCGCGCGTGTCCATGCCGCACCTCTGGTCGACGGGGCGCGGAGGCCCGATCGGCGACTGCGGTCCGGGCATGTACCTACCGGTCGCGCTGCGCGCGGCGACCGCGACGCCGCTCGTGCGCGAGAGCGACTGGGCCTATGGCGCTGGCCGTCGAGCGATGGAGAGCACGCGCCCCTCGGGCGAGACGCTCGCCGAGCGAGGGCGGCTCCGTGCCGAGTCCGCCGTGATCATCCGCGATGGGCTGCCGGGGACCGGCATGACGGCGACGGAGCTCGATCAGGTTCGGCGTGCGCTCGCCTCGGGTCGTGTGGTGGCCGTGTCGGGCGCGCTCTGCCTGTCGCAGGGCTGGGGCTCGGGCACGACGGTGATCGATGCGCCCACCGGCGCGTGCGCCATGCGCGCGGACGCCTACCACGCGTGGGTCCTCGTCGGATACGACGACACCACGGGCCAGTACATCGGCCTCAACTCGTGGGGCACTGGCTGGGGCCAGGGCGGCTACTTCCGCATGACGCGCGCGTACGTCGAGACGCAGATCTACGGCGCCGGCTACCTCACGAGCCTCGATCGCACCTCGGCGCAGTGCCCCGAGGCGCCGACCACGCGTGCGTGCGGCGACATCACGGACTGCGCCACGTGCACCGAGGCCACGGGCTGCGCGTTCTGCGACGGGCGGTGCGTGGATGCGAACGCGACGCGCACCGGACGCCAGGACGGAGCGGCGTGTGGTCGCTTCGTGACGAACGCGCCCTTCTGCCCGCCGCCGGTCGGCGCGTGCCTCGCGCACACCAACTGCGGCACCTGCGCCGCGGATCCCGCGTGCGCGTGGTGTGCCAACATCAGCGCGTGCCTCGCGTGGCCCGCGCAGGCGGCTGCCTGCAACGGCATGCGCGTGGCGACGGAGGCCGACCAGTGCAACGGCGCGACGGGTCGCTGCGAGCAGCAGACCGACTGCGCGACCTGTCAGGCGATGCCGGGCTGCGGCTGGTGTGGCTCGGCCTCGCCGACCTTCCACGCGACCACGGTACGGCCGTGTGTGGGTGGCGACGCGACGGCCTCGGATCGCGCGAGCTGCAACGCGTGGTCGGGCCCGGGCGCGATGTGTCCTGCGCCCCCGGGCGCCGACGCAGGCGTCTCGGATGCGGGCCCCGCAGTGACCGCAGACGCGGGCTCCACCGCCGACGCGCAGGCGCCCACCGCGTCGATGTGCTCGGCGGTGGGCACGGCGTGCTCGACCGACACGTGCTGCGGCTCGCTCGTGTGTCGCGGGGGCGCGTGCTGCTCGCTCGTGTCGAGCCCGTGCGCGAGCGCGGCGGACTGCTGCGATGGGGTCGCGTGCGTCGGTGGCACCTGCCAGTGCATCCCGCGCGGCAGCCCGTGCTCGAGCACCGAGCTCTGCTGCGGCTCGGACGTCTGTCGCGCGGGCACCTGCCAGCGACCCTGAGCAGAGCACGGGGCACCGTGCCGTGTCGCGTCGAGCACCTCGCTTGCCGTTTCGTCGGATCGTCGACGACAATCGAGCACCGATGTCGAGCAGCCGGTCGCCGCGGAGCCCGCGATCGAGGGACGCGTGAGCGCCCTTCGCCGATCACGGGTTCGCGAGATCGGCCAGTACGAGGTGCTCCAGCGCCTGCGCTCCGGCGGCATGGCCACGCTCTATCTCGCGCTGCGCCGACGCGAGGACGGGATCAGCGAGAAGGTCGCGATCAAGGTGATCCACGATCACCTCGCCGATCGCCCGGAGTTCCTCGCGATGTTCGAGACGGAGGCGCAGATCCAGTCGCGCATCCACCACCCGAACGTCGTCGAGGTCGAGGAGTTCGGTACGACCGACGACGACGAGCCGTTCCTCGTCATGCAATGGGTCGATGGCGCGTCCGTCGCGCAGTTGCTCACGGTGCTTCATCGCCGCGAGGCGGCGATGCCGATCGAGCTCGCGGTGCGCATCGCGATGGAGGTCGCAGCGGGCCTCCACGCGGCGCACGCGCTCGCCGACGACGAGGGGCGCCCGCTCGGCGTGGTGCATCGCGACGTGAGCCCCGACAACGTGCTCCTCTCGCGCGCTGGCGAGATCAAGCTGATCGACTTCGGTGTCGCGAAGGTCCGCACGGGGCTGCGCACGATGACGGGCGTGCTGAAGGGCAAGGTCCGCTACATGTCGCCCGAGCAGGCGCGCTCGGGGCCCGTCGACGCGCGCACCGACGTGTACGCGCTCGGCGTGGTGCTGTGGGAGATGCTGACCACCCGCCGCCTCTTCGAGGAGGCCGACCACGTGCTCGCGCTCGAGGCGGTGCGGCGCTCCGCGATTGCGCCACCGAGCGTCTATCGGAGCGAGATCCCCGCTGCGCTCGACGCGGTCGTGATGTCGGCGCTGCGGGCCCATCCCGCCGAGCGACCCGCGAGCGCCGACGAGCTCCGGCGCGCGCTCGCTCGCGTGGTGCCTGGCGCGCTCGCGCTCGCGCCCGCCTCGATCACCAGCCTCCTCGTCGCGTCCGGGCTCGTCGAGCCGCCGCCCATCGAGCCCGACACCGACCTTCACGCGACGAGCGAGCTGCTCCCCTCGCCGACGGCGCCCGAGATCGTCGTGCCGAGCGACGACAGTGGCGCCTTCACATGGCAGCGCCTCGCGCCGCTGCGCGTGGAGCCGGGCGACTGGGTCGAGGTCGACAGCGAGGTCGTCGACACGAACGAGCTGCCACGTCCGCCGCAGCTGC
>JAIBCE010000101.1 GCA_019694315.1 Sandaracinaceae bacterium | reverse complement strand
CGGGGCGCCGAAGCGCACGGTGACCGGCGCACGGAATCGGCCCGAGTAGCGGCTCATCGGCGCGCCGTAGGCGCGGCTGAAGCTCGAGCCGAAGAGACCGCTCACCGCCACGGGCACCGTGGGCACGGGCGTCGTCTTCACGATGCGCTCGAAGCCGGGACGGATCGGCGAGAGCCGTCCGTCGGGGCTCATCGTGCCCTCGGGGAAGATCACCACGAGCTCGCCGTCGTGGAGCGCGCGCTCGATCGAAGCCATCGCCTCCGCGAGGCGCGCAGGGTCTTCCTTCTTCGGGGCGATCGGGATCACACGGCTCGCGCCGAAGAACGCGCGCAGGAGCGGGTACTGGTGATGGTGCTGGTGCATCACGAAGCGGGGCGGACGAGCCAGCGCGGCGCCCACGAAGAGCCAGTCGTGGAAGGCCGTGTGGTTCGAGACCACGAGCACGCCGCCCTCGCGCGGCACGTGCTCGGTGCCCTCCACGCGAAGGCGATAGCCCGTGTGCAAGAGCGCGCGGCCGAGCCAGCGCAGGAAGAACATCCAGAGGCGGTAGCCGAGATCCGTGGGTGCTCGCGTGTCCATGACGGAGCCCTCAGCAGCTCTCGTGCCCGAGCTCTCGCGCGGCCCGCCCTGCACGCCTTCACACGACTTCGTCACCAGACGCTCGCTCCGCGCGGGGGGCAGGGGCTCCTCCGCTGCACACTCGGGCGCCCCAGAGCGTGCAGCGCGCTGCACACGAGTGGGCACGGATCACGAATTTCCCAGGTTCATGGGGCATCCAGCGATCTGGCCGACCCCGTGCAGAGCACCGGGGCATGGACCGCACACGCACCTCCCTCGCGCTGCTCGCCTTCGGGCTCACGGGCCTCGCGGGCACCGTGCACGCCCAGGACGCGATCGACGAGACGCTCCCCGACTCGCCCGTGCACGTGGTCGCGCACGAGCAGGTCACCGCGCTCCTCAACCCGATGGGCGCCGAGCATCGCCTCGACGTGGCGGTGCGCGGCGAGATCGGTGACCAGGACGATCTCTTCTTCGGCGGCGCGCACTGGCAGGCGGGCGCCACCTCGTTCGTGTCGCCCGTGTACGCGCTCGGCGGCGGCTTCCTCGAGATCGCACCGCTCTCGTTCCTCGTGCTCAAGGGCGAGGTGATGGGCATGAGCGTCTGGCCGATCGGCATGGACGGCGCGGGCCACTACGACCTCTCGGGCTACGACGCGGACATCCACTCCGCGAGCCTCCCCGCGAACGAGGGCGGCACCGCGAACGGCCTCTCGGCGGGCGGCAACGTCACGCTCCAGGGCGCGATCGACCTCTCGCCCCGCGTGCGCGTGATCGCCGCGAGCGAGCTCGGCCTCTACTACGTCTCGCTCGGCACGACCGCGTACTACGACTCGATGCGCTACGACCTCGTGCTCGCGCGCGAGGATCTCGTGCTCACCAACGACGGCCTCGTGGGCCTCGAGGTGCGCGCCGAGAGCGACCTCGTCGTGCGCGCGGGCGTCTACGACGATCTCCGCCACGTGCCCGCGTCGGGCTACGTGGGCCACCAGCTCGGCCCGATCGTGATGCTCGAGTGGTCGGGCGTGGCGGCGGGCATCGATCACCTCACGGTCTACGTCCGCGGCGGCACCTACACGCACCACGCCATCCGCGCAGGCGAGGCCACGATCCTCGGCGGCGTGTCCGTCGACTACGACCTCGGAGGTCTGTGATGGAGTCGCTCTCTCTCTCGCGCCGCACCCGCACCTCCTTCGGTCTGTCGGGCTTCGCCGACAACCTCATGGGCACGTGCCTCGGCGTGCACCTCTTCGTGTTCTACACGGACGTGGTGGGCCTCGCGCCGCTCTGGGTGAGCGCCGCGCTCGCGATCGCGCTCGTGTGGGATGCGGTGGCGAGCCTCTTCATGGGGCGCCTCTCGGATCGCACGCGCTCGCGCTTCGGGCGTCGTCGCCCGTACGTGCTCGCGGGCGCGCTGCCGGTGGCCCTCGCGTTCTTCGCGCTCCTCTGTCCGCCCCGCGATCTCGCGCCGCACGCGCTCGCCGCGTGGCTCACGGCCTCGCTCCTCGTGCTCTCGACCGCGCGCACGATCGTGCAGGTGCCGATCCTCTCGCTCCTGCCCGAGCTCGCGAAGGGCAGCGACGAGCGCACCGCGCTCTCGGCCAGCCGCGAGCAGCTCGGCAACGTGGGTGATCTCGTGGGGCTCCTCCTCCCGATCGCGCTCCTCATGGCGACGGGCGCGGCCGACGAGGGCGCCGACCCTTCGCTCGCGCGCAAGAGCTTCGCGGCCGCAGGCGCGCTCCTCTCGATGCTCGCGCTCGCAGCGCTGGTGATCACGTGGGCGGGCACGAAGGAGGACACGAACGTGCCGACCCCGCGCGAGATCCCGCTCCGCGAGGTGGCGCGCGCGCTCGCCGACAACGCCCCGTTCCGCTCGCTCCTCGGCGCGGCCGCGCTCGCCGCGGTGGCCCTCGCGTTCGTGAACGCGATGATCCTCTACGTGCTCGAGCACGTGATGGAGGAGCACGATCCGGCGGTGCACCTCGCGGCCTTCGTGATCAACGCGCTCGCGGCGATCGCGAGCTACCCGCTCTGGACGCGCGTGGTGTCTCGCGTGGGCAAGGCGCACGCGTTCCGCCTCGGCCTCGCGCTCTCGGGCCTCGCGTTCGGCAGCGTCTTCTTCGTGCGCCCCGGCAACCTCTTCGCGCTCGTCATGGTGATGGTCTTCTCGGGCGCGGCGAACGTGGGCTTCTGGATGCAGCTCTCGGCGCTCGTGGCCGACGTGACGGATCTCGACGCCGCGCGCCACGGCGAGCGTCGCGAGGGCCTCTTCGCGGGCTTCCTCGCGTTCACGAAGAAGCTCGCGGTCGCGGGCGCCTCGGCCGCGGTGGGCGTGGGCCTCACGCTCATCGGCTACGAGGAGCACGTGACGCCGAGCCCCGACGTGGTCTTCGGCCTCGAGCTCCTCTTCGCGGTGCCCACCACGCTCCTCGTGCTCGCCGCGCTCTGGATCTTCCGCCGCTACGACGCGAGCGTCCCGCGCCCGTCGCCGAGCCCCGCCCGAGAGCCCGTCGAGGCGTGAGCCGGCCGGGGATGGTGCGAGCTCGCGGGTCCGACGATGATTCGCTGCATGCGCACGCTCGCCACCGTCGTGACCGTCCTCGCCTGCCTCGCCGCTGTCGGCTGCGGCGCCCCATCGAGCGCGAGCCCCGCGCGCACCGAGACCGCGCCATCCGATCGTGCACTGGTCGCTCACTACGTGGCGCCTGGCTGGGACGAGACGGATCAGGCTGGAGAGGGTGACTTCGACACGAACCTGCTCCTCGGCGTCCTCGCGGACACGAGCGCCGTCAGCGCCTGCACCGCGGCCGAACCGACCTCGATCGTGCTCGACGTGGTCGTGAGCGAGGCCGGCTCGACGATGACCGCCTCCTCCACGCGCGACGAAGATCGGGCGCTCGCCGCGTGCGTCGCAGACGGGTTCCGCGACCGAGTGGCGGTGCTCACCGACGAGGGCGGGAGCGTACGGTTCACCCTCCGGGTCTCCTTCCAGCTCGAGCACGCCCCGTGACGCGCCCCATGCCGCTCAGCGCGCGAGGATCGCGCGGGTCGGCAGACGGAAGATCTGGAACTCGGGCTGCGGCGAGGTGAACGATGGAGTCACTGCCTCTCAGCCCTCGGGCACGCGGTAGATCTCCGCGCCGAGGCGCGTCCTCGCACGCGCCGAGCGGACCGCAGCGCACACCTCCGCACTCCGCATCGGTCCGACACATCGCGCCCCGCGTCGAGCGAGAGCGCGTCGAGGTCTGCATCGAACGAAGGCGTCTCGAGTCCCGACTTCGCGCCACATCCGAAGGCGAGCGAGGACGCCAGAGACACGACGAGAGGCCAGCGGCGCATGCGAGCGCACCATACCAGCGCCCTCCCACGAGCGCGGAACACTCGTCGTTCAGCGTCCTCGCGTGCGAACGAGCGCGCGGCGTACGAGGCCGACGCCGGCAGCCACAGCCACGAGCCCGGCGCTCGTGCCGCAGAGCGCCCAGCTCGCGACGAGCCCGCTCAGCCCGAAGAGCTCGACGACGATCGCCTCGAGCCAGTGCACCGAGCCCGCGACGCCGCTGCTCGACAGATCCGAGGCGTGGAGGAAGCCCACCGCGGCCACTGTCGCGGCGACGCCGATGACCGCGAGGAGATCAGGCGTGCTCGAGCGCGTTCGAAACGGAGTGACGCTCGTGACGCCGCGATAGCTGTCCGTGTGCGCCTGGCCCGACGCCGCGGCGATCTCGCGCGCGAGCTCCGCCTCGCGCACGCCGAGCACGAGCTGGCCGTGGACCCGCCCGAGGATCTCCACGCCGAAGCGCCTCGCGTGGGCCCGGAGACCGGCGCGCATCGCGAGCGTCGCGCCGAGCGACCCGAGCATCAGGAGCGCGACGGCCAGACCGAAGCCCCAGGTCGCACGCGCGTCCCCCTCCTCTGGCCAAGGCAGCGTCATCTCCGCGATCACGGCGAGCCCCGTGGTGAGGGCGATCGCGCCCGCGATCGCGCCGACGATCCAGGCTCCGCGCGAGAGATCCCCGCGCGCACGACACCGCGCGCAGAGCGGCATCGTCGCCCGCTCCATGCCGTGGAGCGGCACGGCCTCGAGGCCCACGGTGCTCGCGCAACCCACGCAGCGCGACGGAAACGCGAGCCGCTCTTCGGCGACACGGACCTCGTGCATCACCGAACGACGATGGCACGCACGGCGTCATGGAGGAAGCGCCGTCGGTCCGAGCGAGGCGCAGGGAGGCCGCGCATGGAGGAGCGTGTGTTACCCTCAGCAACACACATGGCTTCTCGACGCACGCACACCTTCTCGATCTCGGTCGACGACGAGACACGCCGCATCCTCAAGGAGGAGGCGGACCGGAGCTTCGCGGGCAACGTGTCCGCGCTCGTCGCAGCCATCGCCAAGCAGGCCAAGCGCCAGGCCTCGCTGCGAGAGCTGATCGCGATGCTCGGCCAGCCGCCCGTCACGGACGAAGAGCGCATCGCGTTCCTCGCCGAGCTCGACGGCGCGCGCCCCAAGCGTCGACGATCCCGGGCCGCGTGAGGACGTGCGACGGTTGACGCTGGACACCGGTGCGCTCATCGCGATGGAGCGCCGCAAGCACCGAGCGCTCCTCATGCTCGATGCCGCGGCGCGTGGCGAGGCGCTGCTCACGGTCCCCGTGCCGATCGTGACCGAGTGGTGGCGCGGCTCGACGGCCCTTCGTGATCGAATCCTCGCCAGCGTCGAGGTCGCTCCGCTCCCGCCGTCGGTCGCGCGTGCGGCCGGCGAAGCGATCGCAGCAGTGCGGGGCGCGACCGCGATGGACGCGATCGTGATGGCCTACGCAGCGACGCGCGGTGGCCTCGCCGTCACCGGCGACCTGGGCGACCTCGAGCGCCTGCGAGCGTTCTTCCCCTCCGTGCGCGTGCTCGGGCTCGACGCCACCTGAGCTGATCTCGTCGAAGAAGCCCTGCCCCGACAGCGACTCCACCTCCGGCGAAGAGGCCGAGTCGCGAACCTGCACTCTCCAGCGCGGCCTCATTCCACCTTCTACTGCCCATCCGACGCCGATGTCGCGGCCATCGGGCAGCGACGTCAGCTCTTCTTCTTGCGGGGGAAGCCGCCGGGCTGGATCGGCTTGTCGCCGTGGAAGCTCTGGCCGGTCTTGGCCATCTCCACGAGCACGGGCGCGGGCGAGAAGCGCACACCGAGGCGGTCGCGGAAGCGCTCGAGCCTGCGCACGATCTCCTTGGCGCCGATCGTGTCCACGTAGCGGAACGGGCCGCCGCGGAAGGGCGGAAAGCCCAGGCCGAAGATCGCGCCGATGTCCCCGTCGCGCGCGCTCCGCAGGATGCCCTCACCGAAGCAGTGCGCGGCCTCGTTCACCATGAGGAGCGCGCAGCGCTGCGCGATCTCGTCGGCAGGAAGGTGCTTCTTCGGCTCGAGGCCCAGGAGCGGGTAGATGCTGGGGTCGACCTTCTTGTCCTTCGACGTCTTGCCCTTGCCGTAGAGGTAGAAGCCTCGCTCGTTCTTCCTGCCGTAGCGCTTGTCGGCGAGGAGCTTCTCGAAGCCCGGCGGCGCGGTCATGCGATCCCCGAACTCCGCGAGCATGATCGGGCCCACCTTCGCGGCCACGTCGATGCCGACCTCGTCGAGCAGCGTGATCGGACCGACCGGGAAGCCCCAGTCCACGAGGGCCTGATCGATGTCCTCGATCTTCACGCCCTCGCTCAGCACGAAGGCCGCCTCGTTCATGAGCGGGCCGAGGATGCGGCTCGTGTAGAAGCCCGTGCCGTCGTTCACGACGATCACCGTCTTGCCCTGCTTCTTGCCGAGCTCGACGCACGTCGCGGTCACCCACGGCGCCGTCTTGGCCGTGGTGATGATCTCGAGGAGCGGCATCTTGTCGACGGGCGAGAAGTAGTGCATCCCGATCACCGTCTCGGGGTGCGAGGAGCCCTCGGCGATCTGCGTGATCGGGATCGAGCTCGTGTTCGACGCGAAGATCACCTCGGGGCCGCCCACCGCCTCCGTCGCCGCGAGCACCTTGTGCTTGAGCGCGAGATCCTCGAACACCGCCTCGATCACCACCTCGCAGCCCTTCATCGTCGCGTCGTCGGTGGTGCCCGTGACGAGCGCGAGCTGCTCGTTGGCCTCCTGACGCGTGAGCCTCTTTCGCTTCACGCGCCCCTCGACGAGGCCGCGCACGTGACCGAGGCCGCGCGCGACACCCTCGGGATCCTTGTCCTTGAGCCGCACCGGCAGCCCCGCGATCGTCGCGGTGACGTACGCGATGCCGCCGCCCATGAGGCCCGCGCCGAGCATGCCCACGCGCGTCACCTCGCGCGCCTTCACGCTCGCGTCGCTCACGCCGTTGTCCTTCTTGAGCGCGTTCTGCGCGAAGAAGATGTTCATGAGCTGGCTCGCCTGCGGCGAGACCACGAGCTCGCCGAACGCGCGCGCCTCGGCGTCGAGGCCGGCGACGAAGCCGTCGGCGAGGCCCTTCTCCACCACCTCGAGGATGCGCTCGGGCCCGGGGTAGTTGCCGCGGCTCTTGGCGAGGAGCTGCTTCTGGGCCTGATCGAAGAGGAACTTCCGACCGAGCGGCGTCCTGGTGAGCGCGGCCTCCTGCACGGCCTCGAGGCCCTCGAGCTTCTTGCTCGGCGCGCCGCGCTCCTTGCCTGCGCGCCCCTCGTTCGCGAGCGAGAGCGCGAGCTTGCACGCGACCTCGATCAGGATCGGCTGCGGCACCACCTCGTCGACGAGGCCCAGCTTCTTGGCCTTCTTCGCGTCGATCTGCTTGCCCGTGAGCAGCATGTCGAGCGCCGTCTGGATCGGCACGAGGCGCGGAAGACGCTGCGTGCCGCCGGCGCCCGGCAGCACGCCGAGCATCACCTCGGGCAGACCGAGCTTCGTCTTCTTGTCGTCGCTCGCCACGCGACCGTGGCACGCAAGCGCGACCTCGAGGCCACCGCCGAGGGCCGCGCCGTGGATCGCCGCCACGACCGGCACGCGGAAGGCCTCGATGCGGTCCATGGCCTTCTGGCCCGTGCGCGCGAGCTCGGAGGCCTCGTGCGCGCTCTTGACGTCCTTGAGCATCGCGATGTCGGCGCCCGCGATGAAGCCGCTCTTCTTGCCGGACGTGAACACGATCGCCTTGCACGCGGGGTCGTGCTCGATCGCGCCGAAGACCTCGGCGAAGTCCTTCGCGAAGCTCGCGCGCAGCGTGTTCACGGCCTCGCCGGGCACGTCCATGCGGATGACGAAGACGCCATCGGCGCGCTTCTCGATCGACAGAGCGTCCTTGCTGTTCGAGCCGTCCATCACGCCACCTCCAGGACCATCGCCGCGCCGAGGCCGCCCGCCGCGCAGGCCGTCACGAGACCGAGCTCTTTGCCGCGACGCGCGAGCTCGCGGAGCGTCTGGGTGATCTGTCGCCCGCCGGTCGCGGCGAACGGATGACCGATCGCGATCGAGCCGCCGTTCGGGTTGAAGCGCGTCCAGTCGATCTCGCCGATGCGCTCGCTCCGACCGAGCTTGTCCTCGGCGAACGTCTTGCTCTCGAAGGCCTGCGTGTTCGAGAGCACCTGCGCCGCGAAGGCCTCGTGCATGTCGATCACGTCGATGTCCGCGAGCGTCACGCCCGCGCGATCGAGCGCGATCGGCGTCGCGTAGCTCGGGCCCATGAGGAGCTGTCCGCGCGGATCGAGGCCCGCGAACGCGTAGCTGCGGAGGTAGCCGAGCGGCGTGAGGCCGAGAGCCTTGGCCTTGTCCTCGCGCATGAGCAGGAGCGCGCTCGCGCCGTCGGTGAGCGGCGAGCTGTTGCCCGCGGTGACCGAGCCGTACTTCCTGTCGAACGCAGGCTTGAGCTTCGCGTAACTCTCGAGCTGGCTGTCCTTGCGAACGAGGTTGTCCTCGACGAACGCCTTGGTGCTCTTGGCGCCGTCGGGCACGTACATCTGCATCACCTCGCCGGCGAAGAAGCCGTCGGCCCATGCCTTGGCCGCCTTGGTGTGGCTCTCGTGCGCGATGCGATCCTGATCGGCGCGCGAGATGCCATTTTCCTTGGCCATCTTCTCGGCGCTCTCGCCCATCGAGAGGCCCGTCGAGAACTCGACGATCGCGGGCGGCACGGGCACGAGATCCCTGGCCGAGAGGCGCGAGAGGATCTTGAGCTGATCGAGGGGCGTCTTGGCCTTGCTCGCGTCGAGCAGCGCGCTCGAGAGCTTCTTCGAGACCGTGATGGGCACGTCGCTCGAGCTGTCGGCGCCGCCCGAGACGCCGCAGTCGATCGTGCCGCACGCGATGGCCTCGGCCACCGACACGGTGGACTGATAGCCCGTCGCGCACGCGCGGCTCACGCTGAAGGCCTCGATGCTCCGCGGCATGCCGGTGGCGAGCACGATCTCGCGCGCGATGTTCGGCGCCGCGATCGACGGCAGCACCTGCCCGTAGACCACCTGCTGGATCTCGCTCGCCGCGACGCCGGAGCGCGCGAGCAGCTCCGCCACGACGGCGATGCCCATGTCGAGCGAGCTCAGGCTCTTGTACGCCGAGGACTGCTTCGCGAACGGCGTGCGAAGCCCGCTCACGATCGCCACGCGCTGGTTGCCAGGTCCGACGAGCCCCTTCCGAGCCATCTCAGCCTCCGCGGTGCGGACGCGCGTCACGGCTTGTTGAACGCCGTTCAGCGGCCGGTGACGCGTTCCTGTCGCGAATGACGCATCGTGTCAAGCCCGGGTCGGACCCCCCGACGCGGGCCTCACGCGTGGCGCGCTCACTCGACGAAGCGCGAGAGGTCGAGGATCTCCACGTCGTCGAGCGCGAACATCTGCTCCCATGCGGAGCTGAAGAGCATGCCGCCGCGGGGGATCGGGGACTCGCCGCCGGCGTGAGGCGCGTCGGTCACGTCGAAGACCATCACGCCGTCGGCGCTCAGCGTGTAGTGCGAGCCGACCACGTCGAGCACGAAGTGCACGGGCGCGTCCGCGATGGGCGAGATGGTGCCGTTCGTGACCGCATAGCCGGTGCCGCTGCTCGCCGCGCTCCAGCCGAAGCCGGGGATGTAGTAGTCGTAGGTGACGCTCAGCCCGAACGTGCCTGGAGGCCCGATGGGGCCATCGCAGCCCTGGTCGATCGCGAAGCCGTAGTACGTGGAGAAGGGGTCGTTCCACGACTCGGTGTACGCGAGCACGCGGAAGCCGAAGTTCGGCGTGTGCTGACAGGCGGGCAGGCCCGAGTCGACGATCGGCACGTTGTCGAAGCTCTGCTGCGTCCACTCCACGTGCACATCGGTCCACTCGGCGCCGATGCCCACGGCCGCGACGGGACTGCGACCGTTGCCGACGTGGCCGTACATGAAGCCGGGGCGCGTCGTGGGCTGGCTGCGCAGCACGCCGCCGGTCTCGGCGAATGTGAAGCGCATGAGCGACCACTCCGGCCCGATCACACCATCCTCGAAGTCGTCCTCGAAGAGCACGTAGCGGCAGAGCCCCGCGAGACACGCGGTGTCCGGCGGGCAGTCCGACGCGACCACGCACGTGCGCGGCCCTGCATCGAGATCGACGAAGGCATCGGGATCCGCAGGCGGTGCCGCATCGAGACCGAGGAACGCGTCGGGCAGCGCGAGGCCCGTGTCGGGCGACACGAGGCCCGTGTCGTCGTCGACGGTCGGCGCGTCGGGACCGCTCGCGTCCATCGTGGGCGGTCGCACGTCGATCCCCGTGGGCGCATCGAGCGGGCCCGGGCTCCCGCCATCCTCCACGGCATAGCCCGCGCGACCGCAGCCCATCGCCGCCGTGACGGCCACGACCATCCAGCGATGGGGCTTCCCGAGCGAGCACCCTCTCGTCATCGCGACGAGTATGCCAGAACGCCCGAGCTCGCACGCTCGAGGCCGTGCTGCGTCACACGATCGATGCGGAAGCGGACCTGTGGCTCGTGGGGCTGTGACTCGCGAGGCTCTGACTCGCGGGGCTGGGCGCTCTCGAGCGCGAGGCCGAGCTCGAGCGCGTCGCCTGGTCGGATCGTGGCCTGGAATTTCAAGCGGCTCATGCGACGCGCGCCCAGACCTTCGAGCGCCGGAAACGAGCGACGCGCCTCCCCGTCGACGAGCGCGAGCACCTGCGCCACGCCGGGCAGCATCGGGTTGCCCTCGAAGTGGCCCTCGAAGAAGACGAGATCGGTAGGGACCTCCACGCGGAGCACGATCTCTGCGGGCGCGGTCTCCGCGGGCTCGGTCTCCGCGCGCGCAGTCTCTCTGGACACGGTCTCTCGCACGACGAAACGAGGCGTGGTCATCGCGGCCCACGATCGCAGCTCACTCCGGCGGCGTCGAGGGGCGGGGCTTGTCATTCGGCCCTGAATCGCCCCATCGTGGATCCGTCGGAGCCTGGATGAGCACCACGCGCCCCCCCCTCTACTCGGCCCTCCTCGCGATCTCGCTGATCGTGTCGGGCCTCGCGTGGGTGAGCGGTCCGCGCGTCCGCGCGCAGGAGGCGACGCCGAGCGCGCCCGCCGAGCTGCCGCTGCTGAGCGCGCCCGCGGACTTCTCGCTCGAGGAGACGTCGGGGCTCACGCGCACGCTCCTCGAGGTGCGAGGCCGCATCGCGATCGTCTTCTACGAGGACCGTGAGCACACGCCCGACAACCAGGAGCTCAAGCACACGCTCCATCGCTACGTGCTCGACAACGGCCTGCGCGATCAGCTCACCACGTACGGCGTGGCCAACGTGACGGGCCTCGACGGAGTCGTGCGCGACATGGCGCGCGCGGCTATCCGCACCATCGCCTCGCAGTACGGCATCCAGATCCTCCTCGACTGGGACGGCGCGCTCCAGCGCGCGCCCTTCGGCTTCCCCGCGAGCGGCGCCTCCATCGCGCTCTTCGATCGCGAGGGCCGCATGCGCTACCGCGTGACCGGCGCCCTCACCGCTGCGCAGCAGACCGAGCTCTTCCGCACGCTGCGCCGGCTGATCCGCGCGAGCTGAGTTGGCTCGAGGGTCCATGCGGACCCTCCCCCGCGAGGCGGGGCCCCCTCCCGCTCCACTCGCTGACGCTCGTGACTCCGCGCGGGGCCCCAGCCCCGCTTGGCGCCTCGCGCTGCGCTCGGCGAGATCTCGTTTCTGTCTCGGTCCCAGGAGCGCGCGAGAAAGCGAGGCTTGGGGAGCGTCGAGCAGGGGGGAATGGGGGGAGTGGCCGACTCCCCCCGACCGCGCCGAAGGCGCGAAAAAACCGAGCCTCAGAACGGATCGATCAGGCCGCCGCCGCCTGGAGGCTGCGGGGGCATCGCGAGGCCGCCGGGGCGCATCGAGCTCCCGTAGCGATTCGGATCTTCCGTCACGCCGAGCGTGTACTGCGCGCCGGTGCTCGTGTCGGAGAACACGCCCACGTAGACCTCGATCTCGCCCGACGCGTTCGTGAGATCCACCGCGGGATTGAGGCCGTAGCCGGGGTCGCCCGAGTCGTCGTTGCAGTGCCACTGGCCATCGGGCGTGCGGAGCGCGAGCGTGAGGTCGCGATCGATGCCGTCGGCCATCACGCGGAGCATGGGCACCGTGCGACCGACCTTGAGCACGTGCTGAGGACGCGGCGGGTAATACCCGGTGCAGCCCATCGGGCCGCTGTGCCCTTCGGTGGGGCCGCCCGCGACGCCCGTTCCCTGGAGGATCGGCGGCGAGAAGCCAGGGCCCGACACGAGGATCTGCCCCTCCACGTCACGCCCCTCGACGCTCCCAGGCACGCCTGCGTCCGGCGTGGCGCTCGACGCGGCGGTGGGCGGCACGTTGTCGTTGCTGCCGCCGCTCGGCGGTCCTTCGCTGCGCCCACCCGGCGTCGTGCCGCGGGTCTCGGGCGAAGCACCACAGGCGCTCGCGGTGAGCAGCGTGAGCGCGACGAGCACATGGCACGAGGGCGAGCGGTTCATGCGCGGGGAGCATCCTGGGCCCTCGCAGCCGAGTCAAACGCGCGCCCCGGCGCGTGTACCATCGTGCTCGTGATGGATCGGCGGCACGGAAGGCTCGGTGTGGTGGCGCTCGCCCTCGCCCTCGTCGCGACGGCGTCGCTCGGCTGTGCGAACGGCCGCTCCATGAACGAGGCTCGCGACTCGGGCACCCCGGCGATGGACGCCGGTCAGACCGAATTCCCCGACGCCTTCTTCGCGCCCGTCGATGCGCCCGGCCTCGACGCCGCCAGCGTGGACGCGCCGATCCCCGATGCGTTCCGTCCCTCGCCCGACGCCTTCATGATGGGGCCGCCCGATGCGTTCGTGCCGCCGGTGGACGCGCGCGCGCCCGACGCGGCCGGCGCGTGCATGGAGGGCGCACGCGTCACGTGCGCCTCGAGCTGCGGCACGACGGGGAGCGCGCTCTGCACCGGTGGACACCTCGGCACCTGCGAGCCGCCCGCCGAGCGCTGCAACGGCGCCGACGACGACTGCGATGGCGCGCGCGACGACGGCTTCGCGTGCGCGCTCGGCGCGAGCGAGGCCTGCACGACGAGCTGCGGCAGCAGCGGATGGCACGTGTGCAACGACGGCTGCACGTGGGGCACGTGCGCCCCGCCGCTGACCGAGACCTGCAACGGTCGCGACGAGACGTGCGACGGCAACGTCGACGAGGGCTTCCGCGCGCGCCTCGGCTTCTCCACGTACACCGAGCTCTCGGCCCGACACGCCCCCTGCGACGGCGTGAGCGAGCGCGTGGGCCCCAACTGCAATGCCGCGATCCACCGCTACTGCGGCGATGGCTGCACGACGAGCGGCTTCGGCCCCATCGAGAATTCGGGCGACGTCGCCAACGTGTCGTGCGTCATCGGCGAGGTGCGGACGGTCGCGTACGCGGAGCTCTCGAGCCACCACGCGCCCTGTGACGGCGTGGGCGAGCGCTGGGGCCCCAACTGCAACGCCGCGATCCACCGCTACTGCTCGGCCCAAGGGTTCGTGAGCGGCTTCGGCCCCGTGGAGAACGACGGCGGCAACGCGACCGTCACCTGCCTCGGCAGCGCCGCCGAGGTGCGCCTCACGAGCTACACGGAGCTCAGCTCCTTCCTCGCGCCCTGCGACGGCTTCACCCAGCGCATGGGCGACGCCTGCAACGCCGCGATCAGCCGCTACTGCGGCAGTCTCGGCTTCACGAGCGGCTACGGCCCCATCGAGAATTCCGGCGACACGGCGTACGTGACCTGCGTGAGGCCGTGAGCGGCGAGGCCAACCCGCAGCGACTCGCACGGATCGGCGCTCGGCCCGAAGGGACGTTCGATGCGTGCGACGGCTTCACCCCGGGCGTCACTCCAGCTGGAGCACGAGACGGTAGGCGCCATAGGGCGTCACCGCGACCACGACGCCGCTCTGCGCGACTGCGAGGGAGAGCACCCTGCCCGATGGGCTGCGGGCCTCGGGATCCCCCCAGACGCGCTCGTCGGGAAGCTCGGCGCGCCCGTCGACGCCGAGCACTTCGACCCCACAGCGAGATGGAAGCGGGACCGTCTCGTCGCACCGGCCGACGACGAGGGCGCGACCAAACACCGCAAAGGCGTCGAGGGCCCCGAGCGGTGTGAGCCCGAGATCCTCGACGCCCGTGTCGCGCACGCGGAGCTGCCGCACTCCGCCGGCCACCGCGACCACGATGTGGGAAGGGTCGAGTGGGTCGGCGACGACTGTCGTGCCGCTGGCCACTGCATCAGGGAGAGGGACGCGCGGCGTCAATGTGCCGTCCGCACCCAGCGTGTAGAGAGCCGAAGAGGACCCGTCCTGCGTGCGGCCGAGCACGAGCCCGGAGATCGTCGCAAGGGGCTCGATGTTCGAGGTGACCCGATCGACCTCATGGAGGTCCGGCACCGAGAGGACGCGAATCTCACCAGGCCCGGCCACGTTCGCCACGCGCGCCACGACACGATCGCCCACGACGACCGCGTGGCTGAAGTGAGGGGCGTCGTCCGCCGCGAAGTCGTTGGGCGGGCTCGAGGTCGCGGTCGGGTCGACTCGCAGCCCGTACGCTCGCGTGACGAGCCGCGGCCGCTCGGCGCTCACATCGTAGATCTTGGGCGGGTACGGCCGCGAGGTGCCGGCCTGGCCGCCGAGGAGGATGCGGTCCGCGTCGAGCCGAGCGAACACCGTATTGCCAGAGCTCCATTGGTGCGCCCAAAGATGCAGGTTGTCCGGATCTTCGCCCTCGGCGAGAGAGTCCAGACAGGTGTGCGCCTCACCCCGCGGCGCGCCGTCTTCTCCAAAGACCCAGAAGCCGCGGGTCTCGCGGTATTGGTGACAGGCTGCGGCGGTGACGACGAAACCGTGACCAAGCCAGTACGCCTGTCCGAGCGCGACCGGCGCAAGGACCGAGTTGGGCATCTGGCCGAAACCGGGCATCTCGAGCAGTGAGCTGTCCAGGGTGATGCCCGTGACCCGGGGCGGGGGGCTCTGGCCGGCGTCGGGGTCGGAGTCGGGGTCGGGGTCCGTGACGTCCAAAGAGACGACCGCGTCGTCGAGCGAGGCATCGAGACTCGACATCGTCGGTTCGGTGCAGCCGCCGACGAGCATCAAGGTCGCGCCGAACGCGGAGAGAGGTCTCTGCTGCCATCGGCACCACGGATCCAGTGCGGCCGACGCGCCCGACCGCGTCGAGTCTCGATGACGCGTGACCCTCTCGAGGAGTGCTGTCGCGGCGATGTCCGGAGTCATGGTGGCGGTGGGAAGCGCTGACATGGAGCTCGCCCCGAGCACGACGCATGCCCGCGCACAGACTCGACGGGTCGGCGTCGCCAACACGAGGCGACGCGCGACCGAGGGCCGTTCGGCCGCGATTCCAGATCTCCGACGCTCTCCAGAAGGCCCGCTGTGTCGCACGAGGCGCTACGCCGCAGTAGCGAGGACGGCTACAGGCGTCGCCTCGAGACGGGCGCTCGATTGCGGTCGTCGTGTGGACCTGCTTCTCGGCAAGGTCGAGATCTCGACGTGAGCGTGTAGACTCTAGAGCCGTGCCGCGGATCTGCGCATCGGGGCTGCTGCTCACGACGTTCGTGCTGGCGTGTGCGTGGCCCACGTCCGCCTCCGCGCAGGACGTACCGAGCGAGGTCGCGCAGCCGGTCGAGCCGCTACCCTCGACGCCTGCGGAGAGCGATCCGCGACACAGCGAGGCGACCGAGCGTTTCGACCGCGCCGCGGCGCTGTTCGAGCGAGGCGACGCCCGGGGCGCGCTCGCCGAGATGCAGGCGGTCTACGATCTCCTCGAAGGGCAGGCGGACCAGTACGTCGTGCTCTACAACTTCGGGCGTATCTACGAAGCGCTCCACCGCTACGACCGTGCCGTCGAGCTGTATCGTCGCTACCTCGTGCAGAGCCCCCCGGAGGGCGCAGATCGCGCCGACGCCGAGGCCGCGCTTCGCGTGCTCGAGCGTCTCCTCGGCACCCTCGTCGTGCGCGTGAACGTGCCGACGCAGGTCTGGATGGGAGAGGACCTGGTGGGTGAAGCGCCAGGTGAGATCTTGCTCCCCGCTGGCGCGCACACGCTCGAGCTGCGCGCGCCGGGCTACGAAGTCGTTCGCCGAGAGGCAGAGCTCACCGCGGGCTCGCGGCTGGAGCTCGAGGTCACGCTCGCCCGCCTCGGCGACGTGCAGGGGATCTCGCCCGCGTTCGCGATCAGCAGCGCCGTGGTCGGCCTCGTCTCGCTCGGACTCGGCATCGGTCTGGGAGTGCACGCGCTCTCCCTCCGCGGCTCAGCCGATGCGTGCGTGGGGCCCGGACGGGACGTCTGCGATCCGGTGGCGCTCGCGCAGTCCATCGGGGAGACCGCGCTCGGCGCGGACGTGGCATTCGGCGGGGCGGTGCTGTTCCTCGTCACGGCGACGGTGCTCACGTTCCTGACCGACTGGGACGGCGAGAACTCCGGGCAGCACGCACGCGTCTGGCCCACGCCGTCGCTTGCCGGGTCGGGGCTGCGCCTCGCCTTCTGATCGAACGGAGCGGCCGTCAGCCCGGGCCGAGCGCACCGGGACGTCGGAAGCCCGGCCGCGACGTGCCCGGGGGCGTGGGCTGGGTCGTCGTCGGTGGCGGCGGAGGGGCCTCGGTCGTCGGTGGAGGGGCCTGGGTCGGTGGTGGTTGCGCGGTCACGGTGGGCACGGTGGTCGTCTCGACAACGTCCTCGTCGTGGCTCGTCGAAGGAGGCGCCTCGCGTGCAGGTCGGACGTCGCGGTGCGTGCCCCGACGCTCGTGCGCCGCGTCCGGCTCGCTCGCGGGCGTGGCGATCGCGTCGAGGCTCGGGACGGCCGCATCCACGGCGATGGCTGCGTCGGGGCGCGTGGGCTCGCTCGCGACCTCCGGCGCGCCCGGAGGCCCGCCCGAGGACGCCCACCAGGCCATGGCCGCGAGCAGCACCGCGCCCACGCTCACGCCGCCGACGAGCACAGCGCCCGAGGGTCCGCGCGTCGGAAGGGTGTCCCCCGTCGTCGTGGCGCTCGAGCCCGACGGAGGAGGCGGAGGCGACGGCGGGGAGAGAGCGAAGCCGGTCGCGGCGAGCGCGAGCTCCGACGGCGTCTCGATGCCGATCCGCGTGCTCACGAGGGGAGGCGCCGACGCGGGCACGGGGTCGCGGTTCGACAGGAAGGGCTCGAGGGCCGCACGCACCTCGCGCGCGCTCGCGAAGCGGCGCGAGCGATCCTTCTCGAGCAGACGGAGGGCGATGGCGCCGATGCTCGCCGGCAGGTCCGGCCGCAGCTCCTCGAGCGCCGTCGGTTGCTCCGTCATCACGTTCACGGCGAGCATCGCGTACGTCTCGCCGGTGAAGGGCCAGCGCGCGGTGAGCGCACGATAGAGCATCACGCCGATCGCCCAGAGGTCCGAGCGGTGATCGACGTCCTTCTTGCCCTGGAACTGCTCGGGCGACATCGCGACGGGCGTGCCCATCGCTGCGCCCGTGCGCGTCAGCACCACGTCCTTGCCGCCGCCCTGCTCGACGATCTTGGAGATGCCGAAGTCCACGATCTTGACGAAGTCGGGGTCGTCGCCGCGCGTGATGAGGAAGACGTTCTCGGCCTTGAGGTCCCGATGAACGATCCCTTTGTCGTGCGCGGCCGCGAGGCCGTCGAGCACCTGGACGAGGATGTGCACGGTGCGCCCGAGCGGCTGTGGGCCGCTCTCCTCGAGCACGTGCGCCCAGTCCCGGCCCTCGAGGAGCTCGAGCGCCATGTACGCGGCTCCATCGTCGGCGCGCCCCATGTCGAGCACCTCGACGATGTGTGGGTGCCCGATGGTGGTCGCTGCGATGGCCTCGCGGCGGAAGCGCGCCATCAGCTCGGGATCGGCCGCGAAGCTCGCATGGAGCATCTTGACCGCGACCTTGCGTCGGATGACCTCGTGCTCTGCCTCGTAGACCACGCCGAAGCCGCCCGCGCCGAGGCGACGAATGAGGCGGTACCGACCATCGAGCACGGTGCCTATCCGGGGATCGGACTCCTCTCTCGTCGGCGTGGCCTCGTCCTCGCTCATGGCGTCGGATCGCAGACGGCGGGCAGGACCACGAGGTCATCGGTGCCATCGACGGTGGCGCCGACGACGTGCAGGTCACCCGTCGCGGTCATGAACGCGTGCGGCTGCGCGATCACCTGGTTCAGCTGCCAGGCCGTGGGCTCGCGGCCGTCGGGCAGCCTCGCGAGGTACGTGTTCTCGGACGTGCTCCAGGCGAGCAGGTATCCGCCCCCCGAATCGCCTGCCGCCAGGCCCTGCTCGAGACGCGTGAGCGACAGGTCGCGAACCGCGGGCGCGTCGACGCGGCGAGCACCCGCCAGATCGACCGTCACCACGTCAGCGTCGATCGTCGCGAGGGCCACCACGATCTCGTCGGCTTGGCGATATGCGAGCGCGACCTCGAACGGAGCAGGCGGCGCGGCCGGGTCTGCCGGTGCGGCGGCGAGCGCCACGTCTCCCATGATCTCGCCGACCGCGAGGAGCTCCTCGGAGAGCACGAGCGATGAGCTGGTGCGCTCGCCAGAAGCGGCGACGCGGGTGATGAGGTTGCCCGCGGCGTCGTCGGCGACGCACGGGGGCGCGGACTCCGTGCACCGAGCCGGCTCCGCGAGCGCGGCGATGCGCACGAGCGCGATCTCGGAGGGGCTCGCGGGATACGCGAGCAGCCACCCGCTCGACGCGCGCCCGAGACCGACCACGGCGGGCCGCACTTCGGTGTCACGCGGCCCTCGTTCGAGCCGCGCTGGCGTGCCCGGCGACGACGGGTCTGCGCTCGTCCCCTGAGCCCACCGTACGCCGTCCGGGTCCTGCTCGACCCACAGGCCCATCACCTGCACCGAGGGCGAGGCCCCAGCGACGAGCATCGCCACCAGCGCTTGCGGCACCCGGTTGCGATCGAACGGTGAGGCCGCGATCGCGAGCGCTGCGACGGGGCCGTCGGGCGACGGGGCGACGCCGTCGGAGATCGTCGAGGTCGCCGCCGAGGCGGGGACCGTGACGTCGGGAGCGGTGCTCGTGACGGGCCCGACCCACACGGGTGCGTCCGGGTGAAGCACGCGCGCCGCCACCACGTGGAGATCCTCGTTCACCCAGGCCGAGGTCGCCGTCACGATCGCGCACGGCTGGTCCCGCCCGTCTCCGCAGTCGTGGCGCGAGAGCATGCTCCGCACGGGAGCGATCGGGCTCGAGTCGGCCACCGTCGCACGAAACATGGTCGAGTCCCCGCCCTCGTCGCGGAGGAAGGTGGCGAGCAAGCCCCGATCGGCCGCCGAGATCTCGTGGAGATCCGTCGGGGCATCGAGCACCGAGACGGGCTCGAAGCGGACCGGGAGCTCGATCTCCGGGAGCTGGCAGAACGACTGGATGCACTCCCAGCGTCGGCACTGCACAGGAGCGAGCCCGTCGCGCACGTTCAGCGGCTCGCAGTCGGCGTCCGCCGTGCACGCAGCGTACGGTGGCGTGAGATCGTCGAGGCGCTGCAGCGAGCAGCCGCTCGCGACGAGCACCGCCGCGAGCATGCCGTGCCCGACGCTCGCTCCGGCGGAGCGTCGCGCTCGCTGCGGGCCTCGGACCGCCTGGCTGCGCACGTCGCCACGGTAGGAGGGAAGTCGACGGTGCGTCAACGGCCGGCGAGGCGCGCGACCTCGAGGTGACCGCGCGCCGAGCGCTCGGGTCGATCGCGAGATCGCGCACGCTGGGCGGCCTCCGCCATTCCTCCCGATGGGGATTGGCGTAGCATGTAGGCACGGCGCGGGGGCACGCGTCGCGCGGAGATCCCATGAACCACGTGACACATCGCGTCGCAGTCCTCGTGCTCGGCGGCGTCCTGGCGGCGCACGCCGGGTGCCCGACCGATCCCCCTGGTGGCGGCGTCGACGCGCGGAGCGGTGCGTGCACGGGGGACGACGACTGCTCCGACGGCCTCTTCTGCAACGGGCGCGAGCGCTGCGAGCCGATGTCGGCCGGTGCCGACGGGCGCGGCTGCGTCGCGCCGCGGGGCAGGCCGTGTCTGGACGTGCAGCTCTGCGAGGAGGCCGACGATCGCTGCGTGACCGACTGCGGCGTCGAGCGGGATGCCGATGGCGACGGCCTCGACGCCGAGGAGTGTGGCGGTCGCGACTGCGACGATGCCGACCCGCTGCGCTTCCCCGGGAACGTCGAGGTCTGCGATGGCGAGGCGCACGACGAGGACTGCGACGCGACGACCTTCGGTCCGCGCGATCTGGATCACGACGGCGCCATCGACGCCGCGTGCTGCAACGAGGACGCGTCGGGCGTGCGCAGCTGCGGCGAGGACTGCGACGACACGCGCCGCAACGTGCGGCCGACGGGTATCGAGCTCTGCAACGGGCTCGACGACGATTGCAACGGGATGGAGGACGATGGGGTGCTCGTGGAGCTCTTCGTCGACGCGGACCGCGACCTCCACGGCGCGACGCCGAGGATGTCGTGCCCGGGCGTGGTCGGCGTGTCGGTCGTGGACGACGACTGCCTGGACGACCCGGAGAACGCGTCCGCGCGCGCGGTGCACGGCGCTCAGCTCGAGATCTGCGACGGGATCGACAACGACTGCGACGGTCGCATCGACGAGCACGCGCGTCCGCTCACGTGGTACCGCGACATGGACGGCGACGGCTTCGGCTCGGCACGGAGCGGGACGATGGTGAGCTGCGCCCCGATCGACGGCTTCTCGCTCCTTCCGACCGACTGCGACGACGGCAATCGCTCGATCAGCCCAGCGGGCGTGGAGATCTGCGACGGCCTCGACAGCGACTGCAACGGCCTGGCGGACTTCCGCGTGGGGGTCAACGACCGCGAAGACGACGACGACGATGGCGTGCCGGACGTGGCGTGCGGGGGCAGCGACTGCGACGACGACGATCCGTCGGCGCGGCCGGGCGCGCCCGAGATCTGCGATGACCGCGACTCGGACTGCGATGGCCTGAGCGATCACGGCGCGAGCCCTCCCCCGGGGGTGATGGCGGATGAGACTGCGGAGATCGACTGGTACGCGGACGTCGATCAGGACGGCTTCGGTGCGGAGGCGGGGGCGGTGCGCTCGTGCGAGCCGCAGCCGGGGCGGGTGACGCGGGGCGGTGACTGCGACGACGCGGATCCGACCCGGCACCCCGGAGCGATCGACGGCTGCGACGGAGTCGACGACGACTGCGACGGAGAGCTCGACGAGGATGGCGTCGCGATCGCGTACTACGCCGACACCGACGGCGACCGCGACGGCGACGGGATGGCGACGATCGCGTGCCGCGCGCCGACGGGGCTGACGGAGCTGCCGGGCGACTGCGCGCCGACGGATCCGACGCGTGGCCCGGGCCTCTACGAGACGTGCAACGGGATCGACGACGACTGCGACATGGACGTCGACGAGGAGCTGTTCCACGACGTCGACGGCGACGGCCATGGCGATCCGATGTCGCCCGTGGTCGGTGCCTGCACGGCCGGTGATGTCGGACGCGGCGACGACTGCAACGACATGATCTCCTCGCTCCACCCGGAGCTCGCGGAGACTTGCAACGGCACCGACGACGACTGCGACGGGGACGTCGACGAGCCCGGCGCCGAGCTCTGCGCGACGGCGACCGGGTCCCACGGCATGTGCGTCGCCGGCAGCTGCGAGCTCACATGCGCGGCGGGCACCGCGGACTGTGACGGCGACGCGTCGAACGGTTGCGAGACCTCGCTCGCGACCGACCCGCGCCACTGCGGCGACTGCGCGACCGACTGCGGCATCGGCGGCACCTGCGGCGGGATGAGCGGCTGCGACGACCCGGTCGTGGGCGTCGAGCTCGGCGTCTACCACGCCTGCGGCTGGCGGCGGCAGGGCGGTGTGTTCTGCTGGGGCGCCGCAGATCGGATCCCCGGAGGCACGGGGGGCACGACGCCCGTCGGAATCGTCGGCGTGGATCACGTCATCGACCTCGCGGTCACGTGGCTAGCAACGTGCGCCGTCCGCTCGAACGGCGAGGTGTGGTGCTGGGGCGTTGGCAACCAAGGCCACCTCGGCTTCGGTCAGGAGGCGGATGGCTCGTATGGGCCTCGCGCGGTGCCCGGGATCACCGACGCCGTCGAGATCGAGGCGGCCCTGAGCACGCTCTGCGTGCGTCACGCGACGGGGAACGTGACCTGCTGGGGCGAGAGCGGCTGGCCCGGCGGAGCACCGGATCTCCGCCCCAGCCGGTTGGTCGGCGTGACCGACGCGAGGCGGATCCTCGGCTCGACGAACTGGTGGGACATGCTGATCGTCGGCGCCGACGGCCGGACCTACCACTTCGGCCACGCCGCCACGTTCAACGCCACGGGGAGCCTGGACCTGCGCGACGTGAGCGGCATCGTGGGGAGCCCACCGACGAGCTTCGCGACCGGGCTGGTCGACGACGGCGCGAGCGGCTTGGGCGGCTGCATGCTGCGAGAGTCCGGCACGGCGGCCTGCTGGGGATCGAACCGCGTGTGGGCGGACGGCGACATGGTGGCCGGGACGCTCAACGTGATGCGCGACGTCGGCCCACCCTGGATGGGCGCGACCATGCTGCGTGGCACGGCGGGCGACGAGGTCCGCTGCGGGATCTTCGCCGACGGTGCGGTGCGCTGCTCGGGGCAGTGCACGGGCGACAACAGTCGCGGCGACGGCTGCGGCGTGATGCAGGCCGTCGGCACGACGGTGAGCGGCCTCGACGGGACCGACGACGTCGTGTACCTCGCGAGCCAAGGCGGAGCTCGGGGCGGCGGCGCGAGCTTCTGCGCGGTCACGCGCAGCGGCGACCTCTTCTGCTGGGGCAGGTTCCCGACCACCACGCGCACCGAGCACCGCCCGGTGCGCGTGGTGACGGACTGAGTTTCCTGGGTCGAGGGACCTCTGGCCCCTCGAGCTCCCCGTCGCTCACTCCGGCGCTACGCGCCTCCGCATCGCTCCTGCTCCACCGCAGGGCGCCCCGGATCGATTCTTTCTCGGTCCCTGAGCCGATGGCGGAGCGGTCAGGGACAGGTGCCCGACGCGCACGTGTTGCACGTGACCGTGAAGTCGGAGCGCGCGCAGCGATCGGCGCCCGCGAGAGGGCACACGTCGCACATGCATGTTTCGAGCGGTCCGCCGTGGCAGGGATCGTCGATGCACATCGGGATCCGCGCACCGCCCTGGAAGATCGCGCAGATCTGACCGTCGGCACACGTCATCGCTTCGCACGAGACGGGGCACGGCACCTCCG
>JAIBCE010000100.1 GCA_019694315.1 Sandaracinaceae bacterium | reverse complement strand
CATCGCGACGGCAGCGTCGGGTCCAGGGGGCGTCGCGGGTCCGGGCACGTCGAGAGTGTCGGGGCTCGGACCGCATGAGGTCAACGCGCGCGCGCGGCCGCCGACACGGGGAGGGGTGTAGGGTTGTCGTCATGCAGCGCGCGCCTCGCCACCTCCGCTCCACCTCGTCCATGCGTGCCGTCGTGGGCTCGACCCTCGTGGCGTTCAGCGTCGCGACCGCCGCGTGCGATGGCCCCGCGACGGGCGATGCCGGCGTGCCGGTCGATGCGCCGGGGCTCGACGCGCCGCGCATGATCGATGCGGCGCTGCCCGATGCGCCGGGGCTCGATGCGCCGTTCTCCGACGCGTTCGCACCGCCCGACGTCTTCGTTCCGCCGGGTGTCGATGCCCCCATCGATGCGTTCGTCGACCACTGCGTCGGCGTCGTGTGCAACGACCCGCCGCCGAGCACCGACTTCGCCTCGTGCGCGCCGGGTGCCACGTTCCACCTGCCGCTGGGCGGTGCGTGCGGCGGCCACTGCGAGCCGACGACCGGCGCGTGCAGCTACGACGCGATCGAGGTGCCGTGCCCGGTGCTCGACTCCTCCGTCGCGGCGCCGTTGCCACAGGATCGTCCGTGGAAGGTCGTGCTGCGGAACTACCTCGCGTCGCTCGAGACCGCCGATCTCGACGTGCCGAGCGGGACGCTCACCTTCGACGCGAGCGCGCCGCGCTCGACCGACGCGCTCTTCACCTACTGGCTCGCGGTGCAGTCGCCCAGCGGCCAGCTCCCCGCGACGCCTACGTATGGAGGCCTTCTCCTTCCGTCGAGCGAGCTCACGCTCGGCCGCATCGAGCGGAGCGGCGGGCCC
The DNA here is from genome assembly GCA_019694315.1 of Sandaracinaceae bacterium. Classification (GTDB taxonomy): domain Bacteria; phylum Myxococcota_A; class Polyangia; order Polyangiales; family Sandaracinaceae; genus JAFLCL01. Next base: position 22,314 of record JAIBCE010000100.1, on the reverse strand, counting down.
TTCGCCATGGTGGGCCGCGAGTCGGTGATCGGTGGCAAGACGGCCTGGTACGCGCTGTGGGACGACCCCGGAAATCCGTGGCGCGGCAACCGCGCCGTGATCCGACGCGCGTTCGTGATGGCGGCCGCCGATCTCATGCTGGCGGACACCTACGCCGCCACGACTGCCTGCACCGCGAGCCCGCGCGTGTGTGGCGACTACCTCGGCGGCGCGCTGCGCGAGCACGCGTCCGTGGGGCTCTCGACGCATCGCATGCCGGACGCCGTCGATGCGTGCGCGCTCGCTGCCTACGACCTCGGCATGCGCGCCGACTTCGCGACGTGGGTCGCGTTCGACTATGGCAGCCCCAACGCCGACATGACGATGGGTGCGTTGCCAGGCCTCTTCTACGTCGCCGACGCGCTCGAGGACCCCGCGCTCCACGCGGCCGCGCTCGCCGACGCGATGGACGTGCTCGCGCGCAACTGCTTCGAGGCGGGCTACTGCGGCCACCAGAACGGCACCTACGATCCGAGCTACGAGGGCTGGACCTCGCTCCACCTCGTCGAGGCCGCGCTCGCCTCCGACGAGCCGGCGCTCCGCGAGTGGGTGGAGCGCTTCGCGGCGCTGCGTGCGTACTCGACGCTGCCCGAGCCCGACGGACGCTTGGTGGGGCCCTCGCACTTCGCGCCCGCCACCTCCGAGCCCGCGGTGCGCGACCAAGTCGACTACGTCCGCTTCGATCGCGACATGGCCGAGGCCTCGATCGCCGACGAGGCTCGCTACCTCGCGTTCGCGCCCGCACAAGAGGGACGCATCGAGCTGCCGGCCGTGGCCGACATGCCGGCCGCGATCACCCGCGACCTCGCAGAGGCGAACATGCGTGCTGCGGCGACGGATCCCATTCCAGCGTGGGAGATCCGGCACTATCCGGGACAGCAGGCGCCGGCCGTGCGCCTCTACCGCGCGGGCACCTGGTCGCGCCTCGACGCGCTGCGGGGCGCCGACGCCACGCTGCTCCCCGTCGCGCGCAGCGCCGACTACGCGCGCACGTTCGGAGAGCTCCTCGTGTCGGCGCGATCGTCGGGCCTCGCCGCGATCGTCCACTTCGGCCGCGTCGATCGCACCGACGTGGGCTCGGGCTTCGGAGGCGGGGCGATCTCCGCGCTCTGGACGAGCGCGCTCGGCCCGGTGGTGCTCGGCTGGAACCATGGCTCCCAGGCGTTCGACGACCGGACGATCAGCGTCGCCGCGTGCTCCGATGCGCGGTGCCTCCCGCGCACCTGCGATGCGACCGCGCACACCTGCACCGAGCGCGTCGACACCACGTTCACCTGGGCCGACTACCGACGCTGGCCCATGCACCACCTCGTCGGCGAGCGCGGCGCGAGTCGGATCTCGAGCGCACGCATCCTCGATCCCGATCAGACGATCACGCCTCTTGGGGGCGGCGGCGTCGAGATCGTCACGAGCGGGGATCTGGGCGACTCGTCGAGCACGGAGGCGGCGGATCCCGGCGACCTCCTCGCGTCGGGCTCGACGCTGAGCCGCACGTTCCATCTCGAGGGCGGCGTGCTCACCGTGACCACGAGCCTCTCGGTCGCGAGCCCGAGGCCGACGCTCGACGCTCTCGACGAGTCGATCCCTCTCTTCGTGGGCCTCCGCGCCGCCGACGCCATCACGGTGGAGGCGCGCGTGCACGGCGACGCGAGCTTCCGGCCGCTCACGGGCCCGAGCATCGCCGACGTCGACGTGGTCCGTGTGCACCGCGGCACGGGCACGCTGGAGATCGCGTTCGACGCGCCGCGCGCGGTGTCGCTCGGCGCCGAGATGGCGGGCTCGTATGGCTGGACGCCGCGCACGCGCTCTCTCCTCGTGCGCGTGGCGAGCGGGGCCTTGCCTGCCAGCGTGAGCTTCGCAACCACGTTCCGCGCGCTCTGACCCGAGCGCTCTCGACGCGCGATCAGCGGCGCGCGCCGAGCGTGCGGAGGCGCGCGTACTCGCCGTCGCGTGCGGCCTCGAAGCCCTCGCACTCCATCGCGAGACAGAGCGAGGCGAGCCTGCCTCGCGCGCCCCTGGCGAACACGCGCGCGCGCAGCGCCTCGGCCCTCGCGACATCGAGCGCGCGCGTCAGGACGAGCGCGTCGTTGGGGGCGGGATCGGTCACCGCGATCGCCGCGAGGCGCGCTGCTCCGCCACGACCTGCATGGAGGCTGAGCGCCTGCGCGACGTGCTCGGGGTCTGGCCCGGGCACCGAGACCGCGGCCACGTCGGCGCGACCGTCGAGCACGGCCTCGAGCGCCGCGGGGTGCGTGCCGAAGAAGTGCTCGTCGGAGAAGATGCTCGACGGCTCCATGCCGCGATCCACGAGGTGTTGACGTACGAGCAGGTAGCCGCCGATCGAGAGCGCATCGACCCACGCCGCGCGCTTGCCCGCGAGGCGCTCGAGCGAGAGGCGTGCCTCGACGCGGCCCACGAGCGCCGAGCGGTACTCGCTGCGTCCCTCGCGCACCGTCTTCCAGATCGCGCGGGCGAGCGGCTCGATCTCGGCACACGTCGCGGAGGGCGCCCACACGAGCTCCACGCGCTCGTCGCGCACGTCGCGGAGGATCCGCGCGTAGTCGTCGGCGACGAGCACCTCGACGGGCTCGCCCATCTCGATCGAGAGCGACGACTCGAGCAGCTCGCCGCGCGCCTTGGCGCGAGCGACACCGACGGACGGCGGCATGAGCAGACGCAGCATGCGCGCGAGTGGTAGCCCGCGGGGACCGCGCGCGCCCGTGCCGCGTGTGACGAGCGTGCAGAGCGTGTGGGTCGATCAGGCAGGGCGACGGGCCGCGTCGCGGCGCTCGTCGGCGGCGGCGAAGCGCGCGCGGAATGCGGACGGGGTCTGTCCGGTCAGTCGGCGGAAGAACTTCACGAATTGCGTCGCGCTCCCGAAGCCGAGCGCGCCCGCGAGCTCAGCGACGGGGACGTCCTCGTGCGCCAGGCTTCGACGCGCCTCGAGGCTCACGCGCTCGTCGATCATCTGCTTGGCGCTCAGGCCCGTCGTGGCGAGGCAGTGTCGCGTCAGCGTGCGCGCGTGGACGCGGAGGATCGCGGCGTAGGCCGCCACCTCGTGGGTCTCGCCCACGTGCTTGTCGAGCGCGGCGCGGAAACGCCGGACGAGGTCTCTGGCCTCGCTCGGCGCCGCATCGGTGACCGCGCACGCAGCGCCGATCGCGTCGGCGAGGCGTGTGGCGACCGACGCGGCGTGGCCGCCCTCGGGCGCGAGCTCTCGCTCGAGGCCCTCGAAGAGCGAGGTGAGGAGCGCGAGGCGCTGCGGGCTCGGCGTGAGCACGCTCGTGTCGGGCTCCGGTCGCCAGCGCACCGCGTCGGGCTTGCACACGAGCATGAGCGCATCGAACGACGAGGCGGGCGCGAACTGCTGCACGCAGCCCGCCGCGACGGTGAGCAGCTGCCCGCGCCGGATCGGGTGCCGCACGAAGTCGACCACGTGGAAGCTCTCGCCTCGCGTCGCGAGCAAGACGAGGTGGAACTCCGGGCGCTCGGGACGGCTGAGATCGCGGGGCCGCCGCGCATGCAGCGCCTCGAGGGTCAGCACCTCGACGGGCAGCGGTCGATGCGCGGCATACGCGATCGCCTCGATCCTCCTCCGCGCGCGGCTCATGCGCCCGATGCTCTCATGCGCTCGAGCTCCCCGCGCGGGCCCTCGCACGTCGAGCGCCTCGCGCCCTCGGCGCTCAGCCCTTGAGCTGACGGATCGCCGTGGCCCACTCCTCGAGGTGATGCACCTCTCGGATGCGACCCTCGACCACCGTGTGGATGTCGATCGTCATGATGCGGAACGAGCGGCTGCCGTCGAGGGTGAGGCCCATGAACTCGCCGCGCGGTGAGCCGGTGGCGGTGCTGCGCACCACGACGCGCTGGCCGTCGACGAGCATCTCGTCGATCTTCCACGCGAGGTCGGGGACGAGCTTCCAGAAGAACTGCACCTGTCCGATGAGCTGCGCCTTGGTCTTGGTCTCCGCCGCGTTGATCGAGCGGAAGTCGTCGGCGAGGAGCTCGCCGAGGATCGTGGCGACGCGGCCGGGGTCGGCACCGGGCGTGACGGTCAGGCACGCGTCGTAGAACGGACGGACGGTGGACTTGAGATCCATGGTGGTCACCCTTTCGCTGGCCCCGCGACGGCGAGGCGACGAGCCCACTCTACGGATCGGTGCGCGCGCATCGAGAGTCGTTCCGTGCGACCCGATGGTCGAATTCGGACAGGCCGTCGCGCTCACGTACCCGTGCAGCTCGCCGTGCACGGATCGAGCGCGGGCACGATCACCGAGTACGGCGTGCAGGTGCCAGCGATCGACTCGTCGTACGTGACCGGGAACGTGCTCCCCACCTCGAGGCTCGCGTCGGTGAGGCACTGCATGGGCGGCGCGAGGTAGCCCTGGATGCCGAGGCGCAGCGCGGTCCTCGAGGGGGTGCTCGTGCATGCGCGGTAGGCCGCGTCGACCTCGAGGTCGTACTCGACGAACATCGCGTCGGCTCCGCCCGTGGGGCAGAGCGGCACGTCGTCGGCCGGGGTCACGGGGCGGATCGCGGTGATGCGTCCGGTCGCGGGGATCGAGCGGAACACGCAGCCCTCGCCGTGCGTGGGGAGCGCGATGCACTCGGGGGGAAGGGTGGTGGACGAGACGACGTCGATGCGCACGCGGGTGTGCGCGGCGCCGGCCGTGCCGCGGATCGTCACGTCGAGCGTGAGCGGCGTGTGCTCGGGGATCGCGGCGTTGCCGAGCTGATCGAACACGCCCACGAGCTCGAGGCGATCGCCGTTCGGTGTGCCATCGAGCAGCGTCGTGTAGCGAGGGAAGGCCTCGAAGACATGACCGCCCTCGGGCTCGAGGTTCTCGATGTCGAGGAGCACGCAGGGGTTGCTCGGGCTCGCGATCGACGAGGGCGCCGAGATCGTCGGCGTGATCATCGTGCCGCCCTGGAAGCCCCAGACGTAGGCCACGGCGTCGCCGTCGTGCCACGCGGTGAACGTGTCGCCCTGGGTGAGGCCGACCTCTGCCGTCTCGTCCGCCGCGCCCGCGAAGATCGGCGCGCCGTTGCAGAAGATGGCGGGCGCGTCGCTCGACGGGCCGCCGTCGAGGTGACCGCCGTCGAGGTGACCCGTGTCGGGCGTGCTCGTGCTCGTGCCGCAGCCGGGCGTGACGCCCGAGATGCCCGCGAGGGCGAGGGACAGGGCCAGAGTGTGTCGAGCGCGCATCGGCGCGTCGTACAGCGAGCGCCGTGCCATCGCCACCGGCGAGCACCGGCGCGGCCGCGCCGACGTCAGAAGTAGCCCTCGCGCTTGCGGTCTTCCATGGCCGCCTCGGTCGCGCGATCGTCGGCGCGCGTGGCGCCGCGCTCGGTGAGGCGAGAGGCCGCGATCTCCTCGATGACCTCGTCGAGGCTCGTGGCGCGGCTCTTCACGGCGCCCGTGCAGCTCATGTCGCCCACGGTGCGGAAGCGGACCCACTCGCGATAGACCTTCTCGCCTGGCAGGTGCTCGATGAAGGGCGCGGGGGAGTAGAGCATTCCGTCGCGCGCGAACACGTCGCGCTCGTGCGCGAAGTAGATGCTCGGCAGCTCGATGTTCTCGAGCTTGATGTACTGCCAGACGTCGAGCTCGGTCCAGTTGGAGATCGGGAACACGCGGAAGTGCTCGCCCTTCTTGAGGCGCGCGTTGTAGAGGTTCCAGAGCTCGGGGCGCTGGTTCTTCGGATCCCACTGACCGAAGTCGTCGCGGTGGCTGAAGATGCGCTCCTTGGCGCGGGCACGCTCCTCGTCGCGGCGCGCGCCGCCGATGCAGGCGTCGAACTGGTGCTCCTCGATCGCGTCGAGCAGCGTGGTCGTCTGGAGCCGGTTGCGCGAGGCCCGCGGCCCCTTCTCCTCGGCCACGCGGCCCTTGTCGATCGACGCCTGCACCGACGCCACGACGAGCCGCTCACCGAGCTCCTTCACGCGGCGATCGCGGTACTCGATGACCTCGGGGAAGTTGTGCCCCGTGTCCACGTGCATGATCGGAAACGGGAACTTCGCGGGCCGAAACGCCTTCTCTGCGAGGCGCAGGAGGACGATCGAGTCCTTGCCGCCCGAGAAGAGCAGGCACGGTCGCTCTCGCTCGGCGGCCATCTCGCGCAGGATGTGGATGGCCTCGTGCTCGAGCGCGCGCAGGTGGGAGAGCTGATAGCGGATCACCCGTCGTGAGTAGCCGTTCGCGAGATCGCGATCAAGCGAAGGCGATTCCACCGTGGGCGACGCGACAATCCTGCGAACGACCGCGCTCTCCCGTACCATCGTCTCCATGCGTTCACCGTACGCTCGCTGGAGCCGCGTCCTTCTCGCGTCGATGCTCGTGGTCGCCGGAGCGGCGTGCGCACCCGCGCCCGTCGAGCTCGAGTGGCGCATCGAGGCGACCGACCCTGCGCTGCTCACACGAGCGAGCGTCGTGGACGCGCGGATCCTCCGGGGAGGGTGCGACGGCCCCGAGGTCTACGGCGTGGTGCTGCGACCGAGCGACGGGATGGGGCCCGTCCCGCCAGTGCTCGAGCCCGGCAGGTGGAGCTTCGCGGCCGAGGCGCACGACGCGAGCTGCGTGCGCTTCGCGCGGAGCTGCGAGACGATCACGCTGCCGGGGACGACGCGGGTGGTGAACACGCTCGTGGCCATGGGCGACTCACAGGTCTGCACCGGCGTGCGCTGCAACGATGGCTCGTGTCGCACCGCCGACGAGGACGGCGACGGCGTGGGCGTGTGCGTCGACGGCGAGACGCCCGGTAGCTGCGACTGCGACGACGACGACGCGACGGTCCGGCCCGGCGCGGCTGATCCGTGCATGGACGGAGTCGATCAGGACTGCGACGACGCGGACGACGAGTGCGACGTCGACTGCGATGGCTTTCCGGCTGGGCGCGCGGGCGTGGTGGACGGACGCGACTGCGACGACTCGTCCGTCTCGGTGCACCCGAACGGCTCGCCGCGCGACGTGTGGGCGCGCGCCGACGGAGACCGCATCGCGCGTGGCTGCGAGGTGATGCCCACCCCGAGCCCCGCGACCGACACCTGCCGTCCCGGCCCGTCGGGCGAGCCGATGGGCGATGGCATCGACCAGGACTGCAACGGCTTCTTCGACGACGGCTCGGGCTGCACCGACCCTCGCGACCGTGATCGCGATGGCGCCCTCGCGTGTCTCGCGAGCACCGTGGACTGCGACACGAACGACTGCGATCCGGGTGTCGCGCCGTCGCGCGCCGAGATCTGCGGAAACGACGTGGACGAGGACGGCGATGGCACCGCGGCGCCGTGCGATCCGGCCGACGCCGATCACGACGGACAGCGCGCGATGGTCATGGGGGGCACCGACTGCGACGACAGCGATCCACACACCTACGCCGGCGCGGCCGATGACTGCCGCACGCCCGAGGCCGAGAGCTGCGGCGCGCCCGTCGCCTGCACGGATCAGGGGGGCGACGCCGATGGCGACGGCTTCGTCGCTCGGCCGCTCGCTGGCGCAGGAGACTGCGACGATCACGATCCGGAGATCCGCCCGTTCGCGCCCGAGGATCCGTGCGACGGGCGCGACAACGACTGCGATGGCGTCGTCGACGAGGTGCTGCGAACGTACGTGCCGAGCCCCGGCGTGCCCGATGGCTGCGTGCGCGCCGGCGGTGGCGCGGTGCCGGTGGACTTCGACGCGACGGCGCGGAGCAGCGAGCACTGCGGCGGCTGCGGCGTCGCGACGAGCGCCAGCCAGGACTGCTGCGCGGGCGCCCTCACGCAGGTGGACACGAGCGGATCGTGCGGCGACTGCGGACACGACTGCGGCGCGCACACGCGCTGCGACATGACGGGCTCGAACGAGGACGGCAACCTCTACGGCTGCGCCTGCGCGCCCGACGGAATGGGGAATTGGGACGACTGCGACGGCACGCTCGCGACAGGCGGCGGCAACGGTTGCGAGACCGATCTCGACACCGACGCGTCGAGCTGCGGTCGATGCGGACACGCCTGTCGTGAGCACCAGCGCTGCATGGGCGGAACCTGCGTGTGCGACGGCGCGTTCCTCGACTGTGACGGCATGGAGTCGAACGGCTGCGAGGTGGACGGAAGCTCCGACGCGACGCACTGCGGGCGCTGCGACCAACCGTGCATGCTCGCGAACGCCACGAGCGCCTGCGAGATGTCGAGCTGCGTGGTCACGGCCTGCACGATGGACTTCGCCGACTGCGACGGGGTCGACAGCAGCGGGTGCGAGACGCACCTCGACGCGATCCCGAGCTGTGGTCGCTGCGGCGACGACTGCGCGACGGTGCAGCACGCCACCGCGAGCTGCAGCGCGATGCTGCGGTGCGACTACACGAGCTGCGACTCGAGCTTCGGTGACTGCGACACCAACCGCGCGAACGGCTGCGAGACCTCGCTCACCACCGTCACCGCGTGCGGCAGCTGCGGCGCGAATTGCAACACCCTCGTGGCCAACGCGATGGGCCGCGCGTGCACGATGGGGCACTGCGACTACATGACGTGCGCCTCGGGATTCGGCGACTGCGACGGCAACCGCACGAACGGCTGCGAGCGGGCGCTCAACACGACCTCGGCCTGTGGCGCGTGCGGCAACGCCTGTGGCCCGGGCGAGAGCTGCAACGCGTCCGGCGACTGCGCGTGCGGCGCGACCAGCGCGCCCACGGGCTCCGCCTGCGGGCCGAGCGCGACGTGCTCGGGCGGCATGTGCGTCGCGGCGTGAGCGAGGTGGACGAGGACAGGGCCTGAACGAACGCTCCCCCTCGTGCGCACCGCTTCGTTTCCGCGGCCGGGCGCGGGATCGTGATCTCGCGGCGCGCTTTCGATAGGATCGGTCGGCGTGCTCGTACGGCGGACGGCGGTCTTCGCCGCACTCTCACTCGTGGTCTGGGCGGCACTGAGTGTGCCGTGCGTCGTCGCGCGCGCGCAGCTCGCGGCTGGCCGACGCTCGCTCGAGGTCGCCGACTTCCAGCGCGCGATCCGCGCGTTCGATCGCGCCGAGCGCACCGAGACCCTCGATCGCGAAGGGCTCGTCTCGCTCTACGAGGGCCGCATCATCGCGCGCTTCGCGGTGGGAACGCGGACGCGGGCGCGGCGCGATCTCCAGATCCTCGGCGAGCTCGATCCCACGCACACGTTTCCGGTGGAGGTGCCTCCCGAGGTGGGCGAGGCGTTCGCGGAGGTGGTGCGCAGCGCCGGAGGCGGGCTCGACGCGGCGCTGAGCTGGACGGATGAGGCGAGCGGATCGCGCCTGCGCGTGGAGGTACAGCGCGACACGGCCTCGATCGTCACCGGCATCCGCGTGCACACGCGCGTCGGCGAGGGGCCCTGGTCGAGCAGCGACGCACACGAGGTCTCGATCCCACACGCACCGCGCGAGGCGGTCGGTGCGTGGGTCGAGCTGCTCGGCCCGCACGATGTCGTGCTCCACACGCAAGGAAGCGCCGAGGCGCCCGTGCTCCACGGTGCGCCGCCGCCCCCTCGCGTGGAGGTCGCGCCGATCGCGCCGATCGACGCGCTCGACGAGGCCACGCCGCCGCCCTCGGGGCAGGACGACGCGCTCGCAATCGGTCTCGGCGTGGGGCTCGGGGGCGCGGCGCTCGTGGCGGCTGCGGTGGTGCTCGGCGTGGTGCTCGGGACGCAGGCGAGCGACCGCACCCAGCCGCTCTTGCCCGTCGTGGTGGGCTTCTGATGGCGGGGCTGCCGGAGGCCGACGAGCTCGAGGGCGCAGAGAGCCCGGAGAGCCTCTCGCCCGTCGCGAACGACGAGCGAACGTACGGCCGCTACCTGCTCCAGTACGAAATCGCCTCTGGCGGCATGGCGAGCGTGTACCTGGCGCGCGCGCTGGGCGCGGCGGGCTTCGAGCGTCCGATCGCGATCAAGCGCATCCACCCACACCTCGCCAAGAAGCCCGTCTTCGTCGACATGTTCCTCGACGAGGCGCGCCTCAACGCGCGCATCGCGCACCCGAACGTCTGCTCCGTGTTCGACTTCGGCGAGGCCGACGGCACGTTCTTCATGGCGATGGAGTACCTCGTCGGGCAGCCGCTCTCGCGCGTGCTGGGCGCGGTGTCCCTGCGGCCCGAGCTCGCCACCTCCACGCGCTGGCACGCCCTGGCCGCGCGCATCCTCGCGGACGCGTGTCAGGGGCTGCACGCGGCGCACGAGCTCGTGGACGATCACGGCGAGCCGCTCCACGTCGTGCATCGCGACTTCACGCCGCACAACGTGTTCGTCACGTACGACGGCGCGGTGAAGGTGTTCGACTTCGGCGTGGCGCGCGCCGAGGGGCGCCTGCACCAGACCGAGACGGGCATGCTCAAGGGCAAGCTCGCGTACATGTCGCCCGAGCAGCTCGCGCGCGCACCGATCGATCGACGTCTCGACGTGTGGGCCGCGGGCGTGTGTCTGTGGGAGCTGCTCACGCTGCGTCGGCTCTTCGGCAAGCGCTCGGAGATCGAGATCGTGCAGGCGATCGGCAGCGAGCCGATCCTCAAGCCCTCGCAGGTGCGCGCCGGCGTCCCTGCCGAGCTCGACGCGATCACGATGCGCGCGCTCGAGCGCGATCCCGATCGACGCACGAATTCCGCGCGGATCCTGGCCCGCGAGCTCAACCAGTACCTGAGCACCACGGGCGAGAGCACCTCGCTCCACGACGTGGCCGAGCTCATGACGGAGCTCTTCCCAGAGGAGCGCGCGCGCAAGCTCGACGTGGTCGCGAACGTGCTCCGCAGCGAGGATGGGATCCCGATCGACGACTCGAGCGCGGTGCAGCGTGCGCGCAGCTCGGCCGGGAGCGTCGCCGCGCCACGGAGGACGTTCTCCCCGCGCATGCCCACCCCGACGCCGTCGGGCACGCGCGCTCCTTCGCTGCGGCCCGGGCCCGTCAGCGCCGAGCGGCGCGACCCGACGGGCGGCGTGCGGACCGCGGCGCCGCTCACCCCAGCGCGCACGCCGGTGCTCGAGGAGGAAGAGGCCACGACGCAGAGCACGGTCGATCTCGCGGACATGCTCGAGCCGCCGTCGGAGGTGAGCGTGAGCCTCCAGCTCCCACCCGGCGCGACGTCGAGCAGCGCGAGCATGCCGCCGATCGGAACGCGGCGAGCGTGGATGGTCGGCGCGATCGTGACGCTCGCGCTGCTCGGGATCGGCGTCTTCGCGATCGTCGTCAGCGGTGGGCTCGACGCTCCCGCGGGGCCCGAGACGAGCCCCCCTGCGACGCCCCCGCCGACCGTCGTGACCTCGACCGCACCGACGGACGAGGCTCGCGGGCACGGCTCCGGCGAGGCTCCCGAGGCCACTCGGCCGACGAGCGGCTCGGGATCCTCGGCCTCCACGGCCGCGTCGGCGACAGGAGAGGTGTCCCCTGACACGATCGAGACCGAGCCCGACACACAACTCTCCGAGCCCGGAGCTCTCGCCACGAGCGAGACGAGCGAGGCGAGCGCCGAGACGAGCGAGACGAGCGCCGAGACGAGCGAGACGAGCCCCGAGACGGAGGCAGCCCCACGACCGCGCACGCGCGGCTCGATCAACGTGGCCGCGCGCGGGGGCTGGGCCGATCTCTTGGTGGATGGTCGCCCCGTGGGACGGACGCCGCGCAGCGTGTCGCTGCCCGAGGGACGACACGTGGTGGAGCTCCGGCCGCCGGGTGGCGCCGCGATCCGACGCGCGGTGACGGTGCGCGCAGGTCGGACGCAGCGCCTCCTGTTCGATCTCTGAACGCGACCGACCCGAGCTCTTGGCCGTTCTGTAAAGGCCACGTCAAGGCTACGAAGGCGCCCGCATCTTCCCAGCGGCTCGCGCGTACCATCTCGCATCATGGTCACGCGTCCTTCCCTCCTCGCTCTCCTCGTCGCGGTCGGGCTGCTCTCGTCTCTGCCCGCTCGCCTGGCCGCGCAGCCGATGCCGGAGTCCGACGTGCCTCCGTCTCTGCGCCCCTGGATTCCCTGGGCGCTCGAGGGATCGAGCCACCAATGCGCCGCGCGCGATGGCGTGATGGGCAACGACGCGAACCCGATCGAGGGCGGCGGCGAGCCCGTCTGCGTGTGGCCCGGCGATCTCGCGCTCGTCGTCACGGCCGAGGGCGGGTCGTTCACGCTCGAGGTGACGAGCGACCACCGCACCGCGCTGGCCTTGCCCGGGCGTGGCCGTCACTGGCCCGTCGACGTGCGGGTCGATGGTCGAGCGGCGGTGGTCCTCGCGCTCGCCGAGCAACCGGTCGTCTGGGTCGAGCCTGGCGCGCACCGCATCGAAGGTCGGTTCGTGTGGACGAGCGCACCCGACACGCTCGCGGTGCCGGATGCGATCGCGCGCATCACGCTGAGCCGCGACGGAACCACCGCGAACGCGACGCGCGGCACGGGTGGCGAGGTGTGGCTGCGCGGCGTGGCGTCGGAGGTCGCAGGCGAAGAAGAGGTGGGCCTCGAGGTGCATCGCCGCATCCAGGACGGCTCTCCGCTCGAGCTCTCCACGCGCATCGTGGTGCGGGCGGCGGGTCGCGCCCGCGAGCTGCGCCTGCCCAGCGTGCTGCCTCCGGGCGTGGTTCCCGTGGAGATCACGGCCGATCTCCCGGTGCGGCTGCTCGCCACGGGAGAGCTCTCGATCCAGCTCCGCGCAGGGACCTTCGAGATCTCGATCCGCGCGCTCGCCGCCGACCCCGAGACCGTGTTCCGCCGACCTGCGCTGCCCGCGCCGTGGCCCGAGCAAGAGGTGTGGGTGTGGTCGCCGGACGAGGCGTTCCGTCAGGTCGAGGTGCAGGGCGCCGCGGGCATCGATCCGCAGCGCACCTCGCTGCCCGACGCGTGGCGCACGAGCTCGGCGTACCTCGTCGATGCGAGCACCGAGCTGTCCCTCCACACCGTGCGGCGAGGCGAGGCGACGCCGCCTCCGAACCTGATCTCGGTGACGCGCGAGATGTGGCTCGACATCGATGGTCGCGGCTTCACGGCGCGCGATCAGCTCGGGATCGATCTCCACAGCACGCATCGCCTCGAGCTCGCCGCCGGCGACCTCGGCCGCGTGAGCCTCGACGGCCAGGATCAGCTCGTGACCCGCGGAGAGGGCGATCGCCCCGGCGTGGAGCTGCGCGACACGCGGCGCACGTTCACGGCCGAGTGGCGCATGGCGCGACAGGGCGAGACCCTGCCTGCGGTCAACTGGTCGGAGAACGCGTCGAGCTCGTCGACCACGCTGCACGTGCCGCCGGGCTGGACGCTCGTGCACGCGAGCGGCGTCGATCACGCGCCGGGCACGTGGCTCGATCACTGGACGCTGCTCGGAGTCTTCGCGCTGCTGCTCATCTCGGCCGCCGTGGGCCGTGTGTTCGGCTGGCCATGGGCGGCGGCAGCCTTCGTCGGCGTGGGCCTCGCGTTCCACGAGGCCGACGCGCCGCAGTGGATCTGGCTCGTGCTCGCCGCCATGGCGGGCCTGCATCGCGCGCTCGGTGCGCGCTCGATCGAGCGCGTGGTGCGCTGGGCCTACGTCGCCACAGCGATCGTCGCGGTGCTCGCGGTCGTGTGGTTCTCTGCGGCGCAGCTCCGCAACGCGCTCTACCCGCAGCTCGCGACGCCGAGCGGCCCGGAATTCTGGGCCGGTGACGCGCTCGATCTGTCGCTCACGCGTACGGCACCCATGGCGCCGGCTGCCGAGGAGTCGTGGGGTGGGGCGCAGGGCTGGGCGAGCGGTGGCGAGGGCGGCTCCGGCGCGCGCTACGGCGCCGCCAGCTCCGACGACGCGCCGAGCGACAGCCGGAGTCTCTCGGCGAATTCGTACTGGCTCGATCCGAACGCGGTGGTGCAGACGGGGTTCGGCCTGCCCACGTGGTCGTGGTCCAGCTACCAGCTCTACTTCGACGGCCCGGTGAGCGCGGGTCACGAGATCACCGTCCATCTCCTTCCGCCGTGGGCGTTCCGCATCGCGGCGCTGCTCCGTTCGGTGCTCCTGCTCGCGCTGCTCGGCGTCATGATCGTGCGGCGTCCCGTGCGACCGAGCGCGCCTCCGAGCGAGCCGGGCGACGCGACGCGATCGCCCGAGGACTCGCGTGAGCCTGCCGTGAGCGCGAGCGAGCCCGCGACCGATCGTGCGAGCGATCGTGCGAGCGATCGTGCGAGCGAGCCCGCGACCGATCGTGCGAGCGAGGGTGCGAGCGGTGCGAGCGACGGTGCGAGCGACGCGGCGGCCCCGACCGCTGCGAGCGCCGAGGGGGCGCCCGACGCCACGAGCACGGGCGCGAGCTCGAGCACCGCGCGCGTCGCGGCGGCGCTCGCCGTGGGCGCCACGATCGCGCTCGCCTCGCTCCTCCCTGCGCGCGTGTTCGCGCAGGAGATCCCCGATCAGACGACGCTCGATGCGCTGCGCGATCGGCTCACGCGACCTGCGGCGTGCGGCGATCGCTGCAGCGAGGCCAACCACATGCAGATCCACGTCGCGGGCGACGTCCTCCGCATCGTGCTCGACGTCTCGGCGGCCAACGTCGCCGCGTATCCGCTGCCCGGCCCGAGCGACACGTGGATCCCGACGACGGTGTCGATCGACGGCGCGCCCACGCGCTCGCTCACGCGCCTCGACAACGGCTTCCTGCACGTGCGCGTGCCCGTCGGTGCGCACCAGATCGTGCTCGAAGGTCCCGTCACGGGACGAGACGCCGTCACGCTCGCGTTCGGTCGCGCGCCGCGCGCGCTCGACGTCGACGTGGAGGGCTGGGAGGCGAGCGGTCACACCTCCGACGATCGCGTCTCGGAGTCGATCCAGCTCCGCCGCACGCTCGAGAGCCAGGGCACCGAGACGGAGGCGCGCTCCGATCTCCCCGCATGGCTCGAGGTGCAGCGCACGCTCGACATAGGCGTCCGCTGGACGGTGCAGACCACCGTCACGCGCCGCTCGCCCGCGAACGCGCCCACCGTCGCGCGCGTGCAGCTCCTTCCCGGAGAGCGCGTGACCGACTCCGGCGTGACCGTCGAAGGCGGCCAGGTGCTCGTCACCCTCGGTCAGCAGGACACGCAGACGAGCTGGACGTCGGTGATCGATCCGAGCGACAGCCTCGTGCTCACCGCGCCCTCCGACGGCGCGCGCAACGAGGTCTGGGTGCTCACGTGCAGCCCGCTCTGGCACTGCGCGACGCCGACGGCCGAGGCAGGTGGCCTCTCGCCCACCACGCAGGGCCCCCCTGGGGTGTGGCAGCCCATGTTCCACCCGTGGCCCGGCGAGTCGCTCACGGTCTCGTTCGCGCGACCCGAGGCCGCCGAAGGGCAGTCGCTCACGGTCGACAGCGCGCGCCTCGACGTGACGCCAGGCGTGCGCCTCACGAGCAGCTCGCTGACGGTCAGCGTGCGCTCGAGCGTGAGCGCGCCCTTCGAGATCGAGCTCCCCGCGGGCGCGAACGTCCAGTCACTCACCGTCGACGGCCAGTCGCGTCCGCTCCAGCGCGAAGGGGATCGGATCTCCGTCGCGCTCCAGCCCGGTCACCACGACCTCGTCCTCTCGTGGCAAGCCGACACGGGCTGGACGACGGTGCTCGAGACGCCGCGCGTCACGCTCGGATCCGCGGCGGTGAACGTGGAGCTCCACGTGATCCTCTCCTCGGATCGCTGGGTGCTCTGGCTCGGCGGTCCGTCGTGGGGCCCCGCGGTGCTCTTCTGGCCCTACCTCGTGCTCACGATCGCGATCGCCTTCGCGCTCTCGCGCCGCAAGGACGTGCCGCTCCAGGCGCACCACTGGCTCTTGCTGCTCGTGGGCCTCACGCAGGTCCCGGCCGCGGCGGCGGTGATCGTCGTGCTCTGGTTCTTCCTCCTCTCGAATCGGCGCAGCGACGTCGCAGTGCACGACCTCTACTTCGACGCGCGTCAGATCGTGATCGTCGGCTACACGCTGGTCGCGTTCGGATGTCTCGTGTGGGCCGTGGACGCGGGGCTCCTCGGCGATCCTGCGATGGACATCGTGGGCCCGAGCTGCTCGAGCGGCGCGGTGCAGTTCTTCGTCGATCGCACGGCCGACGCGCTGCCCGTCTCGACCGTGGTGAGCCTGCCGCTCTGGGTCTACCGCGTGATCATGTTCGTGTGGGCGCTCTGGCTCGCGATCTCCTTGCTCCGCTGGGCGAAGTGGGGCTGGGAGTCGTTCAAGGCGGGCGGGCTCTTCCGTCTGCCTTCGGACACGCCCACCCCGCCCGCGACGCCGCCGCAGCGCTGACCGCCTCGTGTGATGTCTCGATCCGGGGGACGACGAGCCGCCTCGTCCCCTACGATCGACGCGCCATGCCCTCTGGTTGTCAGCACGATCTCGAGCTCGGCCCCGAGAGCGCGTTTTCGATCGACGCCTCGTCGATCGTCTTCGGTCGCGGCGCGCTCCGCGAGCTCGGTGAGCACGTCCTCTCGCTCACGCACGCCTCGGCGCGCGTGGCGCTCTTCACCGATCCACGTCTCGCCTCGCTGCCGCCGATCGAGCACGCGAGCGCCTCGCTGCGCGCGGCGGGCCTCGACGTCGTCGTCTACGACCGCGTGCACGTCGAGCCCACCGATGCGTCGTTTCTCGAGGCCGCGCGCTTCGCGACGGAGGGTCGCTTCGAGGCGTACGTCTCGGTCGGTGGCGGCTCGGTGATCGACACCACGAAGGCGGCCGCGCTCTACGCGACCTATCCCGCGCCACTGCTCGCGTACGTGAACGCTCCGCTCGGCGAAGGGCGGGTGGTGCCGGGCCCGCTGCCGCCACACATCGCCTGTCCCACCACGTGCGGCACGGGCTCCGAGTGCACGGGCATCGCCGTGTTCGACCTGCTCGCCACCAAGGTCAAGACCGGCATCGCGTCGCGTCGGCTGCGGCCCGCGCTCGCCATCGTCGATCCGGACGCGACGCGCACGCTGCCGAGCGAGGTCGTGGCCGCGAGCGGCTTCGACGTGCTCTGCCATGCGATCGAGTCGTACACCGCGCGATCGTTCACCGCGCGCCCCGCGCCGCGCCCCTTGACCGCGCGTCCGATGAGCCAGGGGCAGAACCCGTGGAGCGATCTCGGGAGCCTCGAGGCCCTGCGGCTCGCGGGTCGCTCGCTCGTCCGCGCCTTCGACGACGCGAGCGATGACGAGGCGCGTGGCGAGCTCATGTGGGCAGCGACGCTCGCGGGCATCGCGTTCGGCAACGCGGGTGTGCACCTGCCTCACGCGATGAGCTATGCGGTCGCGGGCCTCGTGAAGGGCTACATGGCGCCGGGTTATCCGAGCGACGAGCCCCGCGTGCCCCACGGCACGAGCGTGGTGCTCAATGCGCCCAGCGTCTTTCGCTGGACGGCGCGGACGAGCCCCGCGCGTCACCTCACCTGCGCGGAGGCCCTCGGCGCCGACGTGCGCGGCGCGACGGTCGACGACGCGGGCGAGGTCCTCTCGGGACGCCTCCTCTCGCTCATGCGGCGCACGCGTCTGCCGCTCGGTCTCGCAGGTGTCGGCTATGGCGAGGTGGATCTCGACGCGCTCGCCGAGCGCGCGATCGTCCAGCGACGTCTCGTGGACAACGCCCCCTGCGCAGTGGATCGCGAGCGCGTGCGCGCTCTCTTCGAAGGTGCCCTCGACTACCGCACGGGAGCCCCGCGATGAGCGACGCGAGGCCCACGCCCACGCCGCGCGGCCGCTACGGCACCTTCGTTCCGCTCACCACGCGTTGGGCCGACAACGACGTCTACGGGCACGTGAACAACGTCGTCTACTACGCGTTCTTCGACACCGCGATCAACCGCTACCTCATCGACGAGGGCGGCCTCGACATCCACGAGGGGCCGGTGATCGGACTCTGCGTCGCGAGCGGCTGCGTGTACCACGCGCCGATCGCGTATCCCGATCGCCTCGAGGCGGGCCTCCGCGTGGCGCGCCTCGGCACCTCGAGCGTCCGCTACGAGGTCGGCATCTTCCGCGAGGGCGAGCCCGAGTCCGTGGCGGACGGCCACTTCACGCACGTCTTCGTGGGACGCGCCGATCGACGGCCCGTGCCCATCCCCACGACGATGCGCGAGGCGCTCGCTCGCATCGGGTGATCGTCCGCGCGTCGTCCAGCGCGTGCAGGTGGCCACGAGCAGGCCGCGAGCCGCGCGAACGTCGATGCGACATCACGCGATCTCCGTCACCGCGCGCACCGTGTCCTCGATGTCGTAGCGCGGCGCGAAGCCGAGCTCCTTCCGCGCGCGCGTGTCGTCGACCATGCACACGTAGCGGATGTGATCGATCTCGGGGCTCGGGAACGAGGTCATGCGATAGCGGAACAGGCGCTTGAGCCCCGCCTCGAGCAGCCCTGCGGGCATCGAGAGCGGCCTGCGACCGAGGATGCGGAAGATGTGGCTGAGCGGGAGCTCGCCTGGCCCGCGCAGGTTGAAGATCCCGCGCACGCCTCGTCGGAGCGAGAGCCTCACCGCCTCGGCCACGTCGCGCTCGTGGATCACCTGCACCATCGGATCGAAGCCCATCGCCTTGATCGGGCGCTCGAGGCGCAGGTAGTTCGACGGTGCGTTCCGCACGCTGCCCAGGATGTGGCAGGGCCGCAGGATCACGGTCTCCACCTGCGGGTTCTTCCAGAAGAAGCTCTGGGCGAGGTGATCGACCTCGACCAGATCGCGGATCTCCGAGAATTGCTGGGCGCCGAGCAGCGGCGCGTCCTCGGTGAGGAATTGCGGGTTCTCGGGGCTCGGCCCGTACACGTTCGCGCTCGAGAGCACGACGAGCTTCGGCACGCCGTACTGCGTCATGTACTCGAGCACCTTCTGGAAGCCGACGACGTTCCAGGTGTGGTGCTCCTTCGTGCTCGCGCGGAGGTCGTGCATGATGCCCAGGTGCACGACCGCGCGGATGCCGCCCGCGCGGAACACGTCGCGGGTCTTCTTGCGACGGAGATCGAATTGGTGGTGGACGATGTCCTTGGGCTTGCCCACGAACGGACGTCGATCGATGCCCACCACCCGATCCTCGCGGTGGAGCAGGCGCGCCACGAGCCGCCCGAGGCGGCCGCAGATGCCAGTCACGAGCACGGCGCCGTCCCAGTCGTTCGGGATGCGCGGCGTGAGCGAGTCGCCCGCGCTCGAGTGGCGCGACGGCGCAACGCTGGCGCGCCCTGCGCTCGTCGCGCTCGGGAGCTCTCCGGTCGCGGCGACGCCCACCTCGGCGCCGATCGTCTGCGCGAGGCTCTCGAGGTCCGCGGCCGGGCCGCCCACGCTCGTCTCGAAGAACGCGCGCAGCTCCCCGCTCGCGCTCGGCACGATGGTGGGCTCGACGCGCGGCGCGGCCAGCGAGCCGCTCGAGGTGGTCTCACCGGGCTTGCGCGGCGCGCGCGCGGCGGGCCGGCGGGGAGTGTCGCTCATCGATCCCTCATTGCATGCGGCGGTAGTAGATGTCGCCGTTCGCGCACGACGGATCGCCCGCGGTGCCGCTCGGGCAGCTCGCACCGCGACGGTGATCCGTCCACGCCACGTGCACCGTGCTGCCCGCGACGGCCACGGTGGGCTCCTGGCTGTCGCTCGAGCCGAGGGTCGAGCTGTCCATGCGGTAGTCCTGCGGCTGCCACGTGACGCCCTGATCGAGCGAGAAGTTCGCGTACACGTCGAGCAGGCCCGCGCGATCGTCGGACCACGCGATCGCCACGAGGTTGCCCGCGCCCGCGATCGCGATGTCGTAGCTGCCCGAGGCGCCAGCGGCGGTGCCCGTGTCCACACGCTCCGCGGTGCTGAACGTGGCGCCCGCCGTCGTGGAGCGCACCACGAATGGATCGGGGAAGCCCGAGCGGTAGTCCGTCCACGCCACGAGCACGTCGCCCACATCCGGTGCGATCACGTGCGGATCGATCGAGTCGTGATCGAACGGATCGCCGTCGAGCTTCACCGCGCTCGAGAGCCAGGTGCCGCCGCTGTCGGTCGAGCGATTGACCCAGATGTCGAAGGAGCCCCGATCGCGATCGTCGACCCACACCACGTAGGCGTTCGTGCCCTCCGCGGCGACGTCGGCGGAGAAGCTCGACGAGCTGCCCGCGGCCGTGCCGGTGTCCATGCGCTGCTCGGCCGCGACGAAGGCCGAGGTCCCCACGTTCCAGGCGCGCAGGTACACGTCGAGCGAGCCCGAGCGGTTGTCACGCCACACCACGTATGCGCGCGACGAGGTCGTCGCGATGCGGGGCTGCGCGGCCACGAAGCCCGCGGCCACGCTCGTCGAGACCTGCACGGGCGCCACCCACGTGGCGCCTCCGTCGGTCGAGCGCGTGAGGAAGATGTGGCGGTTGCGCGAGGCCGTGAACGCCTCGTACGTCGCGAAGATCGTCGAGCCGGCGAGCGCGATGCGCACGTTGTACGAGTCGGTCGTCGAGGTGGCGCCGCTCGCGTTCGCGCGCACCTCGCTGGCGGCGGGCGTCGTGCCGCTCGCGTCGGTCGAGCGCCGCGTCCAGATCTCGCGGTAGCCCGTGCCGCCACGGAAGTCGGCCCACGCCCAGAGCACGTTGCTCGCGCCGAACAGCACCTGCGGCCCGAAGGTGTCGCCGTTGGTGGTGTTGAGGCGCGTCGCCGCCGCGAAGCTCGCCCCACCGTCGATCGAGCGCGAGAAGAACACACGCGCATCGAAGTCCGGATCTCGCCAGATCGTCTCGGTCCACACGAGCTGCACGTTCGAGCCGCTCGCGACGATGACGGGCCGGAGCGAATTGGTCTCGCTCTGGAGGGTCTGCGTGTCGATGCGCGTGTCGGTGCCGAGCGCGCGGAGGCAGCCCTCGTCACCGGTGCCGTCGCAGTCGTTGTCGAGCGTGTCACAGCGCGTCTCGGTCGCCTGGTACAGCATCGGGAGATCGCAGCCCCAGCCGGCCGCGCCGCGACAGGTGGGGGTGCGTCCGGCACAGATGCCCCGGACCTCGGCGCAGCTCGGGACGGTCGCGGGCGCGGGCCTCACGAGGCCGTCGTCGAGCGCGCCGTTGCAGTCGTCGTCCACGCCGTTGCACGTCTCGGCGCTGGCCGTCACCGCCCCGCTGCACACGAGCGCCCCGCCCGTGCACGTCACCATGCCGTAGCTGCACGCGCCCACGTCGGTCGCGCCGCAGCGATCGCCCACGCTGGGGATCGGGCTCGCCGGCACCGACTCGTCGGTCGTGCCGTCGCAGTCGTCGTCCGCCGCGTTGCAGAGCTCCGCGATGGGGCCCACGCCGCCCACGCAGGTGAGCGCGCCGCGCACGCACGCGGTCGTCCCGGTGTCGCAGGCGCCGGTCGCGGTGCCGCAGCTCGTGCCCACCATGGGATCGGCCTCGTCGATCGCGCCGTCGCAGTCGTCGTCCACGTGGTTGCACGTGTCGGCGGCACCGGTCGGCGTGCACATGTACTCGCAGCCCGTCCGCGGATCGCCGTCGACGTCGTAGTAGCCGGCCGCGCAGTCCGCGGGACCGAAGGTGCACGCGCTCGCCACGCACCGCCCCGTCGCGTTGGGGAAGGTGCACACGCGACCGCACGCGCCGCAATTCATGGGATCGGTGGTGGTGTCGAAGCCGTTGTCGATCACGCGATCGCAGTCGTCGTCGGCGCCGTTGCACGTCTCCGCGCCCGAGTCGGTGCACGCGTACTCGCAGCCGTTGCTCGGATCCATGTCCGCGTCGACGTAGCCTGCGTTGCAGGCGACCATCCTGCACACGCGGTCGACGCACGTGGGCGTGCCGTTCGGAAACTGGCACTGGGTGTCACATGTTCCGCAGTGGGCGATCTCGCTCGTGAGGTCGAAGCCCTCGTCGATGCGGCCGTCGCAGTCGTTGTCGCGCTCGTCGCAGAGCTCGTCGCCGTCGGGCGGACAGCCGTACTCGCAGCCGTTCGCGGGCACGCCGTCGAGATCGACCCAGCCGATCTCGCAGCGCGCGACGGCGCAGTCGCCCGCGGTGCATCCGGGGAAGGCGTGATCGAGCGTGCACACGTGGCCGCACGAGCCGCAGTTTCGCGGGTCACCCTCGAGATCGAAGGTCTCGTCGGTCCGCCCGTCGCAGTCGTTGTCGCGGTCGTCGCAGAGCTCGTCGCCCGAGGGCACGCAGCCGTCGGTGTTGCCGCCTCCGCCTGCGTCGGTCACCCCCGCATCGGCCTGCGCGGCGTCGAGCCGGTCTTCGTCGCAGCCCGAGAAGCAGAAGGGATCGACGGCGCAGCCCGAGATCACGCTGCCCGCGCCGACCACGACCACGGCGCCGAGCGAGGCCGCGCTGCGCGCCGTCGCGCGGGCGATCCTGGGGCGGCGACGGCGGGCGAGGCCCAGCGCGAGGAGCCCGATCACCACCGCCAGCGAGAGCGGCGCGCTCGGT
>JAIBCE010000099.1 GCA_019694315.1 Sandaracinaceae bacterium | reverse complement strand
TCGAGCAGAGCCTGGCCGAGGGCACGGGCGAGTCGGCGGAGGGGATCGTGGGGCGCGCCGCCTACTGGCGAGGGCGTGTGCTCGCCGAGCTCGGCCGTCGCGACGAGGCGCTCGAGGGGCTCGAGGGGCTCGTGCGCGCGAGGCCCCTCACGTACTACGCGCAGCTCGCGCTCGCGCGGATCGCCGAGCTCGACGCCGCGCGGCAGCTGCGCGTGCGCGGCGAGGTGCTGGCCCATCGTGCGCCCCTCGCCGGATCGAGCATCACGGACGCCGTGCTGATCGCGCGCTCGGAGGCCGCGCGTGCGGTGGCGGATCGGCTGGTCACGGAGCCCGATCGCGCGGCGTTCGCCCGCGCCCATGCGCTGCTCTCGGTCGACGAGCTGGGGCGTGCAGAGCGAGAGCTCGCGCTGCTCGGCCTCACCGCCGAAGCCGAGCTCCCCGTCGTCACGACCCTCACCTCGCTGCTCACGCAGTCGGGGCACGCGCACCGAGCGACGGATCTCGCGCGACGACGCCTGGCCTCGGTGCTCGTGTCACCTGCCGACGCCGAGGCGCTCGCGCTCTTCCGCGCGGCATATCCGCCCGCCTATGCGGGCCTCATCGAGGACGCCGCGGGCGCCGAGAACGTGGATCCGTCCTTCGTCCGCGCCGTGGCGCGCGAGGAGTCGAGCTTCGATCCCGATGCGGTCTCGGTGGCGCATGCGTATGGGCTCCTCCAGCTCATCCGCCCCACGGCGCAGCGCTATGCGCGGCCCCTCGGGCTCGCGAGCGATCCCACGGCGCTCTGCACGCCCGCGATCAACGTGCGGATCGGGGCTCGGTACATGGGCGCCCTGCAGCGTCGGTACGACGGCAACCCCGCGTTCATCCCCGCCGCGTACAACGCCGGCGAGGGCAACGTCGATCGCTGGATGCGCGAGCGCGCCGAGCAGCCCTTCGACGCCTGGGTCGAGCAGATCCCGTACGGCGAGACGCGAGGCTACACACGCCGCGTGCTCCAGAGCTGGATCGTCTACGCGTACCTCGATCGCGGCGAGCTGCCCGCGCTCCCGGGCTTCGTTCCGCGTCGCGGCTGAGCTCGGCTCCGTTCGAGACCGCGCTCAACGCCGAGGGCGATCGTCGATCTCGGCTTCGGCCTTGGCCTCGGCGCGCTTTCGCTCCTCGTCTTGCCAGCGCGCGTGGTGCTTCTCGATGGCCTCGCGCTCTCGGCGCGCGCTCGCGAGGAGATCGCGAGCCGTCTCCACGTCCTGGTCGCGTGCGCGCTCGGCCTCTCTGGCCCTTCGCGTCTGGTCGGCGAGCGCGGCCGCCTCGGCCTTGCGGCGTGTGCGCCACGCGGCCAGCGCGCGGGCCGAGGCCACGAGCGCGCCGGTGAGCGGCTGGGCGAGCTCGCGTGCGACCGCGCGCTCGGTCTCCTCGAGGTGTGCAGCGTGGGCTGCGTCCGCCGCGCGGGTCCGCTCGACGGCCTGCGCGTGCGCCTCCACCGCCAGCGCGAGCGCGCGGCGCGCGGCCTCTTCCTCGTCGGCGCGAAGACCGCGCAGCGCCTCGAGCGGATAGGGCATCAACCTGCGCTCCCCGGCGGGTGTGCACGCGCGCTTCGTCCGCGTGGCGTCACGGGCGCCTCACTCGAGCGTGTCGTCTCGCAGCGCGTCGATGCTCGTGACGAGGCTCGTGGCCGTGGTCGCATCGACCGATTGCCAGCGCGACTCGCCCACGCCAGCGAGCCGATCGGCGCGGAGGTCGTCGTCGTCATCGAGCATCGTGAGCGTGCCGTCGAAGCGGAGCACCGCGGCCCGCGCGTCGAGGTCGCGTCCGAGGGCGAGGGCTCGCTCTGCGAGCAGCACACCCGCCTCGGCGCAGCCCTCGCGGATGCAGTGCGCATCACAGGTCGCGAGGAGCGACTCTCGGCTCGCGACGGTGACGAGCGTGCCGCAGCTCGCCGAGTCGCGAACGAGCCCGGGCAGCCCGTCGGCGCTGTGCGCCAGCCCGCGCGCCGCGAGCGCCGCGCTCCAGAGCGTCGCGGGTCCCACGCGCACCTCGAGTCCCTCGAGGGTGAGCTCGTCGCGGCCCACGACGGGCCTCAGCGCCGCGAGGCCGCTTGCCCACGTGGGATCGAGCAGGTCGAGGCCCACGCGCGCCTGGACCGGTGAGAGCGTGATGAGATCGGCGCGGCGCAGCGTCGCTTCGAAGGTCAGCGTCGCGAAGCCTGCGTTCACCTCGTCTGCGAGCGGCGCCAGGACCGAGGGCAAGCCCGACCTCGTGGACGCGAGCTCCGCGGCGAGGCGCTCGTCGAGCGCGCCGCCACGTGCGCGGACGAGGAGATCGAGGTCGCTCGCGCTGGTGCGCGCGAGCGCGCCTGCGAGGCCGTCGAGGAGGAGGGTGGCGCCCGTCTCTCCGACGGCTGCATCCAGCGTGGTGCTCTGCGCCTCGCGGGCGACCGCCTCGGCCGCCAGCGTCCATGCGAACGCGTAGGCGCCGTGCTCGTCGAGCGGCAGGTCGCGCACGGGCAAGGTCGCAGGGGTCGGGACGGTGGAGGCGACGTGGAGGCCCTCGACGCAGCCCTGCGCGACGACGATGCCAGCGGCCGTCTTGCCGCGCGCCTCGACGGTCCAGGAGGCCGCCGTGGACAGCGCCGAGAAGCTGGTCGTGGCGAGCTCGACACCCAGCGTACGCTCGTCGCCCCCTGCGCTCGGGGGCAGCTCGGCGCACGGCACGTCGGCGACCGCGCGGACCACGTACGAGGCCACGTGGCGACTGACCGTCGCGTCGAGCGTGACCACGAGCTCACCGAATTCGTTGCCCACCGACACGTCCACGGTCGCCGGTGCGGCGCCGGGCGTGGTCGCGCGGACACGGAACGTGGTGGGCTGCGGGCCCGCGACGAGCACCACGCTCACCTGACCCATCCCGTCGGTCGTGCCCTCGAGCTGCCGAAGCGTGCTCGAGCGCACCATGCCCTCGAGGACGAATTGCACGTCGGCGCCCGACACCGCGCCGAGGTCGTCGGCGACCGAGAAGCGCAGCGTTCGCTCTGCGAGCGGCTCGATCGTGAGGCTCGTGGGCCCCACGACCGTCAGCATGCGATGCGGGATCGTGGGGGCGTCCGAGGCAAGCGCCGCGTCGCTGCCCGCGTCGAGCGCCGTGCTCGTGCCGCAGCCGTGTGCCAGCGCGATCGCGCTCACGAGCAGCGCGCGCCGGATGCCCATCGAAGCGGGACGAGCCGGACCAAGCATAAGAACCGACAGGATAGCGCCTACGCGGTGTTTGGGCGAGGCCACGTCCGTGCTACGTCGGGGCGTGCGCTACGCGCTCGGCATCGGCTTCCGCTATCTCCTCTCGAAGAAGACGAAGTCCGTCTCGGTGATCACCTCGATCGCGGTGAGCGGTGTCGCGCTCGGCGTGGCCGCGCTCCTGGCCGTCATGTCGATCACGGCCGGCTTCCAGGACGAGTTCCGCGACAAGGTCCTCGGCGTCAACGCGCACGTGCTCGTGATGAAGTACGGCGACTTCGAGGAGTATCGCGACGTCGTCGCGCGTGCGCGCGAGATGCCCGAGGTGGAGGGCGCTGGGCCGTTCCTCATCCAGCCGATGATGCTCGCC
Organism: Sandaracinaceae bacterium; assembly: GCA_019694315.1. GTDB lineage: Bacteria > Myxococcota_A > Polyangia > Polyangiales > Sandaracinaceae > JAFLCL01. Next base: position 19,617 of record JAIBCE010000099.1, on the reverse strand, counting down.
AATGGCGACCGCATCTCCGGGGTGCTGCTCAAGGGGGTCGACCCCGAGCTCATGCCCACGGTGCTCGATCTCCCCGAGCAGATGGTCGAGGGCAGCCTCGAGGGGCTCCGTGCGGAGGGCGCGAGCCCGCCGGTGCGGCCCGAGGAGCGTGAGCGCGCCGAGCGAGGGGGCGAAGATCTCGACGCGTACCTGCGCGCGGTCGATCGTGCGTGGCGCGCGGGCCAGATCGAGCAGGGCGCCGAGCCGTCTCCGCGCGACGCGCCGGCCGACGAGCCCGAGCCCCGAGACACGAGCCCGCCCGAGGGCGCCGGTGCCGAGGCCGACGACGCGCCCATCGTCCTGCCGACCGTCACCGTGCCGACGCCCGAGCAGGCGGAGGCTGCCCTCTCGGGCCTCGACGACGAGGCCCCCGACACGGCGCCGAGCCTCGAGGACCAAGCCCCCGTCGTCCCGACGAGCGCGCTTCCCGGCGTGGTGGTCGGGCGCACGCTCGCCGCCGAGCTCGACGTGGAGGTCGGCGATCGCGTGCGGCTCGTGCCGCCGCTCGCGGGCTTCTCGAGCTCGCTCTTCGGCTCCGGCTCGCCGGGCACACCGCGCTCGCGCGAGCTGCGCGTGATCGGCATCTTCGAAGCGGGCTTCGACGAGTACGACACGGAGCTCGTCTACGCGGATCTGTACGAGGCCGAGCAGTTCTTCGATCACGGCGACGCGGTCGACGGCGTCGAGATCCGGCTGCGCGACCCCGAGCAGGCCCCGCTCATCGCGCGGCGCCTCGAGCAGGAGCTCGGCGGTGGCGCCTACCACACGATGGACTGGGAAGAGCTCAACCACAATCTCTTCACCGCGCTCGAGATCCAGAAGATCATGCTCAGCCTCGTCATCGCGAGCATCGTCTTCGTCGCGGCGTTCACCGTCATCGCGACGCTCATCATGATCGTGCTCGAGCGAAAGCGAGAGATCGCGATCCTCAAGGCCATGGGCGCGGCCGACTCGCACGTGCTCTTCGTGTTCCTCGCGCAGGGCATGGCGATCGGCCTGGCGGGCACGATCATCGGCCTCTTGCTCGGCGGCGGCGTGTGCCTGTACCTCGATCACATCCGCTTCCCGCTCGATCCGCACGTGTACCTGATCGACCACCTGCCGGTGCGCCTGAGCGGCGCCGAGGTGAGCTGGACGATGCTCATCGCGGTCCTCATCTGCCTCGTGGCCACGCTCGTTCCGAGCTGGTGGGCCGCGCGCCTCGTGCCCGCCGACGGCGTACGGCAGGAGTGACCGTGCGGACCGACGGCGCTTCCTTCGAGGGCGCCGGGCGGTGTACACGCACGGTGTGACCTCGAGAGCTCGCATCGCGCGGTGGTTGGCCTTGATCCCTCTCGTGCTCCTGGCGGGCGCGCTCCTCTCCTGCGGAGGGCATCGCGAGACGGCGCTCGAGCGGGTGCGACGCACGGGCATCTTGCGCTGGGGCGGCGACATCCAGGGCGGCGAGCCCTACGTCTTCGAGGACCCGGGCCAGCCCGGACGCCTGATCGGCTTCGAGGTGGAGGTCGCCGACGCGGTGGCGCGCGAGATGGGCGTGCAGGCGGAGTTCGTGCAGAACGACTGGTCGAACCTCGTGCCCTCGCTCGAGCGCGGCTCCTTCGACGTGATCATGAACGGCCTCGAGGTCACGCCTGCGCGCGCCGACACGGTGCTCTTCACGCGCCCCTACTTCGTGTTCTCCGCGCAGCTCGTGACGCGCCGCGACGACGAGAGCGCCACGAGCCTCGACGCGCTCGAGAACCACCGCGTGGGCACGCTCGCGAGCTCGTTCTCGTGGGAGATCCTGCGGGAGCGACCGGTGGAGGTCGTGGCCTACGAGGGCACCGAGGAGCCCTACGCGGATCTGCGCGCCGGCCGCCTCGACGGCGTGCTCCTCGACGACATCATCGCCACTCGGTACGGCCTCGTGCACCCCGAGCTGCACCTCACGGAGGACGTCGCCGACGGCTACTACGCCGTCGCGTGTCGTCAGCGCGAGACGGAGCTCTGCGAGGCCATCGACGAGGCCCTCGCGGCCATCGCAGCGCGCGGCGAGCTGCGGCAGATCCTCGCGCGCTGGGAGATCGACAACGAGCGCCAGGCGCGCCTCGCGAGCTGGACCGACGAGGACACGCACGCGATGCTCCTCGTGCGCCAGCGCGCCACGTTCACGGCCCATCACGCCTGGCTCTTCGTCGAGGGCGCGGCGGTCACGCTGCTCGTGTCGGTGCTCGCGATGGCGCTCGCGATCCTCTTGGGCCTCCAGCTCGCGCTCGCCCGCATGTACGGGCCCAAGCCGCTCGCCGCCGTTGCCACGAGCTACGTCGAGCTGTTCCGCGGCACCCCCGTGCTGCTCCAGCTCCACGTCCTCTACTTCGGCATCATGCCCGCGATCCGCGCGGGCATCGGCGTCGACGCGGGCACGGAGTACGACGCGTTCTTCGCGGCGGTGGTGGGCCTCGGCCTGAACTACGCCGCGTACGAGGCCGAGATCTATCGCGCCGGCATCCAGGCGATCCCGCCCGGACAGATGGAGGCCGCGACCGTGCTCGGCATGAGCACCTCGCTGGCGCTCCGCCGCATCATCGTGCCGCAGGCGTTCCGCATCGCGCTGCCCGGCGTGACGAACGACTTCATCGCGCTCCTCAAGGACAGCTCGCTCGTGTCGGTGATCACGGTCGTCGAGCTCACCAAGCGCATGACGATCACCGCGATCGACGTGCGCTCGTACCTCTTGCCCGGTCTGCTGTGCGCCGGGCTCTATCTCGCGTTGAGCTATCCGCTCTCGCTCCTCTCGCGCCGTCTCGAGGCGCAGCTCGCACGGGAGTCGTCATGAGCAGCCAGGAGAGCCCCGAGACCCGAACGTCGACCGAGCCCGAGGCGCCGAGGGACGCGTCTGGCACCCCCGTCATCTCGGTCGACAAGCTCGTCAAGAAGTACGGAGAGCGCACCGTGCTCAAGGGCGTGTCGTTCGACATCCAGCCAGGGCAGGTCGTCGCGCTCGTCGGGCCTTCGGGCGGTGGCAAGAGCACCGCGCTCCGCTGCATGACGGGGCTCGAGCCGTTCCACGACGGCGCGATCCGCGTGGGCGACGCCAAGCTCACCCCCGGCCCGCTCGCCAGGCACAAGCACGAGCTCGCGCGCCTCCGGCTCGAGTCGGGCCTCGTGTTCCAGACGTGGCACCTCTTCCCGCACATGACGGCGCTCGAGAACGTCCACGAGGCGCCGGTGCACGTGAAGCGCGTGCCCCTCGAGGTCGCCCGCAACAAGGCCAAGGTGCTGCTCGAGAAGGTCGGCCTCTCGCACCGGCAGGACGCCATGCCGCGCAACATGTCGGGCGGCGAGCAGCAGCGCTGCGCCATCGCGCGCGCCCTCGCGATGGAGCCGAAGGTGCTGTTCATGGACGAGCCGACCTCCGCGCTCGATCCGCAGCGGGTGGGCGATCTCGTCGAGCTCCTCGATCACCTCAAGACGAGCGAGAAGCTCACCTTCGTGATCGTCACGCATGAGATGAAATTCGCGGAGAAGCTGGCCGATCGCACGCTCGTTCTCTACGAAGGTCACGTGATCGAGGACGGTCACCCCAAGGACATCCTCGTCGCGCCCAAGGACCCGCGCACGCGTACCTTCCTCGGGCTCGACGACGCGTAGTGCGACGACGCGACGAGCGTCGGTGTCGTTGCTCCGGCGCGGCTGCGCTCAGCGCGGCGCGGAGGCGGGCAGGTCGGCGAGCGCGCGCGCGATCTCGGTGGCCACGCGCGCGTTCTGGATCACCAGCGCGACGTTGGCTTCGAGCGAGCGGCCATGCGTCGCCTCGCGCAGCGCTGCGAGCAGGTGCGGCGTGAGCGCCTTGCCTCGGATGCCGCGCGCGTCGGCGTCGCGCACCGCCGTGCCGATGGCCGCTTCGAGCTCGTGGGGGTCGAGCGCGCTCTCGGCCGGGGGTGGCACGGCGACGAGCGCACCTCCGCCCAGACCCAGCGACCACTTGGCGCGGAGGATCGCTGCCACCTCGCTCGCGCTCTCCACGCGGTGATCGAGCGAGAGGCCGCTCGTGCGCGAGAAGAACGCCGGGAGCTCCGTCGTGCGCCACCCGAGCACCGGAACGCCCAGCGTCTCGAGGAGCTCCATCGTCCGCGGGAGGTCGAGGATCGACTTCGCGCCCGCGCACACCACGCACACGCTCTCGCGTGCGAGCTCGGGGAGATCGGCCGACACGTCCAGCGTGAGCTCGAAGCCGCGATGGACACCCCCGATCCCGCCCGTCGCGAAGGTCGCGATGCCCGCGCGCGCGGCGCCGATCATCGTCGCCGCGACGGTCGTGGCCCCCAGGCCTCCGCGCGCGATCACGATTGGCAGATCGCGCCGCGACACCTTCGCCACGTCCGCGCTCTCTGCGAGCCGCGTGAGCTCCGCGTCGCTCAGCCCCACGACGAGCGCACCGTCGATCACGCCGACGGTCGCGGGCACCGCGCCCGCTCCGCGGACGGTGGCCTCGAGCCGTCGCGCGACCTCGAGGTTCTCGGGACGCGGGAGGCCATGGGCCACGATGGTGGACTCGAGCGCGACGACCGCGCGGCCCGTCGCGAGCGCCTCGCGAACCTCGTCGGCGACCCGCACGCTCATGGCTCGATGCTCGCGCGGATCGCGTGGAGGCCCCGGCCCTCGAGCCAGAGGTCGTCGTGGCGAGCGGGGATCGCGGCCGTGTCGCCGGGGCCGAGCTCCAGCACGTGGGCGCGGTGGTGATCGAGGAACGTCGCCGTGCCCTCGAGCACCGTGAGCGCGTGCAGGCTCTCGCCGTGGAAGAAGGGCTTGGTGCCCGTGCCGGCGATGCGGACGATGCGCAGCCAGTCCGACGCGAGCGCATCGATCGCGGGCGTGTTGGGGGAGCTCGCCTGTCCTGCGAGGAGCTCGAAGGAGAGCTCGCCGTCGCGGCGCGGCGCGCCGAAGCGCTTGTAGGAACGCTCGAGCAGCGCCGTGCCCACCGCCTCCCAGTCCGTCACGGCGACCGCCTCGTCCACGTGGAGCGCGCGCGCCGTGCCCGCCGGGTCCGGGCGACCCTGGGTGTCGTAGCGTCGCTCCCAGTCCCAGTAGCGATAGGTCACACCGCGCCGGCCATGTGTCACGTACTGCGGCTCGACCAGCGTGACGCCGGGGCCGATCGCGTGCGGTGTGCCCGCGTCGACGACGAAGCAGTCGCCGATCTCGACGGGCACGCGCTGGAGCTGCGAGGCGAGCGAGCCGTCGGCGCGGCGGAGCGCAGCGAGCACGTCCTCTCGCTGCACGCCCTCGCTCCATCCGAACGCGATCCACGCGCCCGGCTCCGCGTGCACGACGTACCAGGCCTCGGGCTTTCCGCTCTCGTCGCGCCCGAGGCCGGGATGATCGTCGCGCGGATGGATCTGGAGCGAGAGCGGCTCGTCCGCGTCGAGCAGCTTCACGAGCAAGCCCGCGGAGCGCTCGCGGCTCGGCCCGAGCCACTCGTCGCGATCGCCCTCGACGAGGGCCGAGAGCGCGAGGCCGTCTCGTGTGCGCGACGGGAGCTCGGGCCCGAGCGACAGCTCCCACGACTCGCCGATGCGAGCGAAGCCCGAGCGCTTGCCGAAGCGCTCGACGAGGCGCGTGCCGCCCCACGGCGTGCGCGCAGACGAGGTGTAGACGTCGCCGGAGAGGAGCACGGGACGCGGACGCATCGCGCGATCTCTACCAGGGCCAGGCGCGGTCCGCAGGTCCGCGTTGCGCCGGAAAGTTGGAGCCTTCGCCAGGTCGTCCTTACAAACGCGCTCGGAGGTGTCGTGATGAGCGGTTCCAAGGGCACGAGCGTGAGCGCAGGGAGCGCGGATCGGCGCATCCACAAGGTCTTCGTGACGCGCAACACCGAATACCACCTCCGTCGCGGCGTCTGCGTCGCCGTCAAGGATCGCCTGAGCGGGGAGTGGCTCCGCGCGCACCTCGCGCTGAGCCAGCGCATCCACGGCGGGCTTCGCTTCACGCGCGCCGGCGGCATCCACGCGAACACCGGCGTGCCGTCGATCGGCGAGTCGCTCTTCTTCCACGCCTCGGGGCGCGATCTCGTCACGAGCCCCGTGCTGTCCGTGGAGCGCCCCGAGAAGGACATCGTCGCGCAGTACCCGCGCGAGTCCGCGGGCCGCGAGTGAGCCCGTGCACGTGAGCTGCACTTCGCCGCGTGCTACCCCGCCTCTCGTGACGTCGGAGGTGTCTTGGCGCGTGTCGGTCGCCCTCGCGGCGGCGTGCGGGCTCGCGTGCTCGGTGAGCGGGGTCGCCCAGGCGCAGGATCAGCAGCTCACCGACCTCGCGGCGGTGCACGCCGCGTGTGCGACCGCCGACGATCAGGACCTCCACGATCGCCTGTATTCCGTCGTGCTGGACACGCCCACCACCCTCGTGCCGCGCGAAGGCGACGAGGAGGGTGAGGTGCTCTACACGGTGCCCGACGCGCGGAGCCTTCGCGCGCTGGGCGGCAGCGTGCAGCTCGTGCCCTCCCACCTCGAGACGATCGCGTTCGTGGCGAGCGGAGAGCGGGCGCAGATCTTCGAGGTCGCGCGCGCACGCGGCGCGCGGGTGCGCGTCGGCTTCTTCCTCGGCTTCGACGAGCCAGAGCGCCGCGCGTGCCTCGTCCGCGCGAGCCAGGCCGTGACCGCGGTGCGGATCGATCTCGCGTTCGTGGAGCTCCTCGACGCCGACGGCTCGGTGCTCGCGCGCGAGGATCACGATCGGCTCCGCGCGTGGAGCGACGATCCCGACCGCAGCGCGGCGCGCGAGCCCGAGGTCACGGTCGGATCGCCCACGACGATCAACGGCCCCGCGCCCGAGGCCTGGACGCGGGCACTCCGCGCGGGCTCCGTGACGCGGCAGCTCCTCGCCTGTCACGTGCAGGGCGTGGGCCGAGGCGCCTCGCGTGAGGCCATGGTGCAGGTGCGCCTCCGCGTCGATCCGCGCGCGGGCCACATCGACGACGCCGTCATCGAGGTCGGCAACGTCGGAGACGAAGAAGAGAACGCGTGCGTGCTCCGCGCCGTGCGCGCCGTGGAGTTGCCTGCGGTGAGCGGCGCGACGACCCCCATCGACGTGCGCCTCCCCGTGCAGCTCTTCTCGCCCTGATCGACGACTTCCGAGAATCTTCGCGCGGCGCGAAGACTCGGAAGTTGGGCTGCGGGCGTCGCCCGCGCCGGGCGAACGAGCCAGGAGATGCGGCGAGCCGACTCGTCGCGCCGACTCGTCGCAGGCGCTCAGCCGGGCGCCATCACGCACACGTTGCCGAGACAGCTCAGGCCCATGTCGGGGCAGCAGTCGCCGTCGCTCGAGCAGGTCTCGCCCTCGGCGCGACAGCGGTCGGGGGGCGGGGGAGAGCACACGGGTGCGCCGCCGCCCGCCGGCGGACGACACTCGCCGCCGCAGCACTCGGTGCCGACCGTGCACGACTCGCCGTCGGGCCGGCACGCGCGCGGCGCCCAGTACGCAGCGATGTTGCGCGAGCTCGTGGCTTGCCCTGGCAGCCAGTACGCGACGGCGCTCGCGTCGTCGTCCGTGCGCAGGCGATCCTTGCGGATCGCGGCGACCCAGATCTGCTGCAAGCCGCGGCCTCGCGTGCCGACCTGCGGATTGCCGTAGTCGCGGCGGCTCAAGAAGCTCACCCAGAAATAGCCGCCTTGATCGAATGGCGAGAAGCGGGGCTGGAACGAGTCGATCGCGCCGGGGCCGCCCGACGCGCGATCGAGCCGCACCACATGGCTGCCGTCGGCCGCCATCGCGTAGAGCGCAGACTGACCCGTCTCGCTGCGTCCGTCGGGGCCGTGCGCGAAGACCAGGCTCTGCGAGTCGGGGGCCCAGCTCGGGTAGCTGTCGCAGGTGCCGCCGGGCGTCGCGCCCGCCAGATCGCTGCCGCGGTGGATCGTGGTCGGGCTCCCGACCGCGTCGAGGCCTGTGACCGGCATGATCGCGATGTTGCCCACGCTGTACGAGCCTCCCCAGGAGTCGATGTCGGTGACGTACGCGATGGAGCGGCCATCGGGCGACCACGCGGGATGCGTCATGGTGGTGGGCAACGGTGCAGGGCTCGAGACGGTCACGAAGGCGCCCGTGAACGGATCCATGAAGCGCATCTCGCCTTGGGGCTCCTCGTAGCTCACCACCACGCGCGACTCGTCGGGGCTCCACGACGCGAACCACCAACGCGCGCTCGGCGGGCTCGTCGACACGGGCCACAGCGTGGGCGCGGGCGCGGCCGTTAGATCGGTCGTGAGATCGAAGACGCCGCCGATGTTGTCGCCGCCGCCGAAGCGGCCCGCCATGTAGCGACCGCTCGGTGACACCGCGTGGCAGCCGACGCAGTTGTGGCCGTCGGTGCCCGTCGGCGGCGTCGGCAGGAAATTCGTCCGCGTCGCGGTTCCGTCGTCGATGCGGATGATCCGTCCAGCCTCGATGTCCCAGTAGTAGACGCTTCCGGTGAGCGCCGCGCGCGCGAACGTGACGCTCACCTCGTCGCCGGAGATCGTGGTCGACGTCGCGGACTCCCAGCGATCGACGCGCATGTGGGCGACCTCGTCGGGATCCGTCTGTGCGATCGAGCGCCACGCGGCCGTGTCGGCGAGCCAGTGATCGTCGCCGTCGTACGCGAGGTACGCATCGACGCTCGCGTCGGGCTTCTCGAGGTGCACGCGGAAGAGGTCGCCCGCCTCGCCGCGGAGCCACTGGAGATCCGCGGGGTAGACGTTCTGCGGCATCACGGCGCCGTCGAGCGGATAGACGAGCTGGCTCGTGCGCGTGTCGTCACTGATCGCGCCCGTCGCGAAGCGATCGACCACGTCGTCGGGGAGGGTGCCCACGCGCACCGTGCGGTGCAGCGTGACCCTCACGCTCGTCGAGGTGGTGAGCCCCTCGCTCGTGACGGTGATCCTCGCAGTGCCGCCGATCGCGCCGTTGGCCACGAGCTCGCCGGAGGCCTCGTCGAGCTCGCCGACCGTGCGCGTGTCGATCGCGAAGAGGGGCGCGGACGCGGCGCGATCGGTGCCGTCGGTGAGCGTGACGATGGCCGAGAAGCGCTGCGTGACCATCGCGCCGTCCTCGGAGGTGAGGACCGCGTCGGCGGGCTCGATCCGAAGAGACACTGGCGTCGGAAGTGGTGCATCGAGCGACACGAAGGGCGCATCCGTCCCCGTCACCGACCCATCCGCCCGCGGGACGCAGCGACCGTCGAGGCACATCTCGCTCGGACGGCACTCGTCCGAGCTCGCGCAGCGGCCAGAGGGCGTCGAGGGCGAGCAATCGCAGCCAGCGCTCGAGGCGAGGACCACGGCGAGGGCGAGGCAGAGCGAGCGAGGCGACATCGGGCCAGCATGCCGGAGGTCGCGGTCGACAGGGAGGAGGGTTTGCCCGCCCCTCGATCGAGGGCCCCGTTTCCAACGGAAAACGCCGCGTGGTATGGACAACCCCTCGGGTCCCTTCTTCGTCTTCGTTCGGAGGCCTCATGGATGTTCGTCACGTGCGCGGTGGAGCTGCCACTCCCCGCACTCCCCTCGTCCGTGCCTCGAGCACGGTCTCGCTCGTCGGTTGCGCGCTGGCGCTGGCGAGCCTGCCCCTCGTCGCATGCACGACGGGCAACAACACCAGCCGAATGCGAGATGGCGGTCCTGGCGGCGGCACCGACGTCTGGGTGCCCATCGATCCGGCCTGCAATCCTGCGGAAGACTCCGACGGCGACGGCATCGCGGACCACCGCGAGGGCGCGCCCACGGTCGACACGGACGGCGACGGAACGCCGGACTACCAGGACTCCGACTCGGACAACGACGGCATCCTGGACGCGACGGAGTCGGGGGGCGGCAACCCCTGCGCGCCTCGCAACTCCGACACCGATGGCCTGCCGGACTTCCAGGATGTCGACTCGGACAACGACGGCCTGAGCGACGCCGAAGAGCTCGCTGCGGGCACCGATTCGACGAGCATCGACAGCGACGGCGACGGCGTGACCGACCTCGGCGAGGTCCGCGGCACGATGACGAACCCGCTCGATCCGACCTCGACGATCCCCGAGGGCGACTTCTTCGTGGTGCTGCCGTACCTCGGCCCGCACGAGGCGCGACCGCTCGAGTTCGGCACCGACATCAGCGTCGCCGACGTCTACTTCCTCATCGACACGACCGGCTCGATGGGCGGCCCCATCTCCAACGTGCAGAGCTCGCTCACGACGATCGCTGCCGAGCTCTCGAGCCGCATCCGCTCGGTGCAGATGGGCGTCGGTGAGCACAAGGACTTCCCGTTCTGCGACGGCAGCGCGGACCCGTTCGGCTCGGGCGGCAACTGCTTCGGAGACGCCGGTGACGACGCCTACGTCCACCACACCGACATCACCGACAGCGTCTCCACCGTGCAGGCGGGCCTGGCAGCGCTGTCCGCCTCGGGTGGCTCCGACGGCCCCGAGTCGCAGGTCCCGTCGCTCTACCACACGGCCTCGGGCCTTGGCGGCAACTACACGTTCAGCGACGGCACCGCGTGGTCCATCCCCGCGCGTAGCTGTCCCGCGTTCCCCGACGAGACGCGGCGCCGCATCGGCTATCCGTGCTTCCGTCCCGGCGCGCTCCCCATCGTCGTGCTCGTGAGCGACGTCGACTGGCACAACGGTCCCGGAGGCACGAACGCATACGACGGCATCTCGCCGCCCGCGCCCACGTTCGATCAGTCGGTGTCCGAGATGAACCGCATCGGTGCGCGCTTCATCGGCGTGGCCGTCGGCGGCGGCGGTCGCACCGAGATGGAGGCCATGGCGCGCGCGACGGGCTCGGTCGACGGATCGGGCGTGCCGCTCGTCTACGACTCGAGTGGCGGTGAGGTGTCCTCGACGATCATCGACGGCATCGGCACGCTGATCGGCGGCACGCCGCAGGACGTGAACACCCGCACCGCGAACGTCCCCGGCAACCCGGGCGATGTGGACGCGACGGGCTTCATCAAGATGATCGTGCCCAACACGGGCTGCAATGCATCCACTGGCGCGTGCGGTCCGATGGCCGGCGTCACCTACGATCACCAGGACACGACGACGTTCTACGAGGTCATCCCCGGGACGCGCGTGACCTTCGACGTCGACTTCTACAACGACATCGTCCCCCCGCCGCCGACCGCGCAGATCTTCCGCGCGCTCATCGTCGTGGTCGGCAACGGCGTGGCCGAGCTCGACAGCCGACAGGTCTACATCGTCGTGCCGCCCGACGGCGTCGACATCCCGATCTGATCGCGCTCCCGCTCGCCCCGTTCGCCGCGTGCCCGCGCCCGACTCGTCGAGCGCGGGCACGCGCGTTTCGGGCTACGGTTCGGCCGCCGTGGCCTGGAGCTCGCGCCTCCTCTATTTCCTGCTCATTCCTGCGATGCTCATCGCCGCGGGCGTCCTCGGCTTCTATTCGATCGAGGCGGCGCAGCGCTTCGCCGAGACCACCGAGGAGTCGATCTTCGAGTCCACTCTCTTGCTCGTCGACGAGAAGATCGATCGGCTCGAGCAGATGGTGATCACAGCCGACGAGGCGGTCTTCCACCTGGTGGATCTCTCCGAGCCCTCGCGCGTCGAGCGGGACTGGCCCGAGCTCGCCGGGCGCATCTCCCCGAGCGTGCGTGCGCTCGTGGTGCTCGACGACACGGGCGAGGTGACCGCGTACTCCTGTCGCTGCTCCGCCGACGAGAGCGAGGAGTTCCGACGTCTCTTCGAAGAGCGCATCTTGCCGGACCTGGTGCTCGAGCAGGCGCCGCTCGGTCAGCTCCGACACCTGCACCGCACCTACGGCGAGCAGAGCTACCTGCTCTCGTACCGCGCGCTCCGCCACGACGGTCGCCGCGCCTACGTCGTGGCGCATCACGACACGGGCTACTTCATCCGCGACGTGTTCCCGCAGATCTTCGTGAACGAGACCGGCAAGCGTCAGTACAACATCGTCGACGAGGACAACCGCCGCATCTTCGGCGAGGCCCTGACGGGCGCGGGCGACTACCTCGTCGGGCGCAATTTCCCATCCACGTTCTACGGCTGGCGTCTCCAGGTCGCCCCGAAGCAGGCCCCCACGCTGCGGGCGCAGCGCGCCTCGCGCGACTACAGCGAGTCGGCGCTCATCGCGCTCTCGCTCGCGATCGTGCTCCTCGGCGTGGCCTTCCTCATCTACGCGCAGGTCAAGGAGCGGCGCCTCAACGAGCTCCGGAGCGAGCTGCTCGCGAACGTGAGCCACGAGCTCAAGACCCCGCTCTCGGTCGTGCGGATGTTCAGCGAGCTCCTCCTCACCGAGCGCGTCCGCGACGAGGCCAAGCGCAAGCAGTACCTCGAGACGATCTTGCGCGAGTCCGAGCGCCTCACGGGCCTCATCGAGAACGTCCTCGACTTCTCGGCGATCGAGCGCGGCAAGGAGGTGTATCAGTTCCGCGAGGGCGAGCTCGGTGACGTCGTGGCGCGCGCGGTGGACGCGTTCCGCTCGAGGCACGAGCAGGCGATGGACGTGCGCGTGAGCGCCGAGGAGGGCCTGCCGCGCGTCCGCTACGACGAGCAGAGCATGCTGCTCGTCCTCATGAATCTCCTCGACAACGCCGCCAAGTACGGCGAGCCGCCCATCGAGCTCCGCCTCGAGATGGGTCGACGCCACGTCTACGTGCGCGTGCGCGATCACGGCCCCGGCATCCCGACCGAGCACCACAAGCGCGTGTTCGATCGCTTCTTCCGCCTGCGAAAGCCGGGCTCGAGCGTGCGCGGCTCGGGCATCGGTCTGTCGCTCGTGAAGCGCATCGTCGAGGCGCACGGCGGCAAGGTGTGGGTCGAGTCCCCCGAGGGCGGCGGGGCGCTGGTCTGTCTGTCGCTGCCCGCCATCGCGAGCGACCGCGCGTCGCTTCCGAGCCCTCCGCCCCAGGGAGCCACGTAGGGCGAGCAGCGAGAGGTCGTCGGTGCTCTGGCTACACCGGATCGGCGAGGCCGATCCACTGTCTCGGCGATTCTGTTTACCCCTCGCTGCGCCAGCGACGGGAGAGGGCCACCTCGGCCTCGTAGCGGGCCGACTCGCGGGCCACGATCTCTTCGCTCCAGCCGAGCTTCGCCACGAAGCGCGCGGCGATCGCCGGGATGGCCGACAGGCCCTGATCCGCCGCGCGGAAGAAGAGCTGCGTGCGCCGCACCTCCACGTCGCAGAGGGTGGCGGCGAGCTCGTGCTCGATCGCGTAGTCGACCTGCGCGACGATCTCCGGACGACCAGGGCTCAGCGGCGCGGCCAGCGCCGGGCTCGACAGAGCGATCGCGATCACGCGAGACGCCTGCGTGCCGTAGGTGCTCGCGAGGAGCTGCACGGTGGCCTCCGAGAGCGCACCGCCGGCTTCACGCGTGAGCGTCGCGACGAGCGCGCGGAGGCCTCCCTCCGGGAAGCTCACGCCACCCGGCAGAGGCGCGTGCTCGGTCTTGGGGTCGCGAAGATCGGTGCGGGCGGCGCCGCGGAGCGCGAGCTGCTCGAGGGCCGCGTCCACCACATCGCTCGCCATCGCCCGGTACGTGGTGAGCTTGCCGCCTGCCACGGTGACGATGCCGTCGGAGCTCGCCTCGATGCGCTCCTCCCGGCTCACCTTGGACTCGCTCACGTCGTCGCCCGGATCGATCAGCGGCCGCAGGCCCGCCCACGTGGAGACCACGTCGCTCTCGTCGATCTGCCGCTCGGGGAAATAGTGGTGCACGCACGCGAGGAGGTAGCGAACGTCGTCGTGCGACGCGCACACCTCTTCGGCCTTGCCGTCGTAGTCCGTGTCGGTCGTGCCCACGTAGGTGTGATCGCCCCAGGGGATGACGAACAGATAGCGGTTGTCCTTGGGGTGGAAGCACGCGACGCAGTGCTCCATCGGGAGCTTCTCGCGGGGCACCACGAGGTGGACGCCCTTGGTCGGGCGGAGCCAGCGCGGGCCCGGCGCGGCCATCGAGAGCGTGCGATCGGTCCACGGCCCGGTCGCGTTCACGACGATGCTGCACTTCACCTCGCGCGTCTCGTTGGTGAGCACGTTGCGCACGGTCGCGCCGCGCACGAGGCCGCCCGCGCCCGCATGGAGCTTCTCCACGCGCGTCCAGCTCGAGATGATCGCGCCGCGCGCCGCGGCATCGATCGCGCTCTCGAGGGTGAGGCGCGCGTCGTCGGTGGCGCAGTCGTAGTAGAGCGGCGCGCCGCGGAGGTTCTTCGTCGAGAGGCCCGGTGCAGCTTCGGCGGCCTGCGCCGGGCTCAGCGAGCGCGCGGGCTTGGGCGAGCGGAAGAGCGAGAGGCCTTCGTAGAGCAGGATGCCCGCGCGGATCGTCGCGAGGCCGGGCTTTCGACCCTTGTAGATCGGCACGAGGAAGCCGAGCGGCGTGACGAGGTGAGGCGCGAGCTTCATCAGCGTCCCGCGCTCGCTCACCGACTCGAACACGAGGCCGAGCTCGCCCTGCTCGAGGTAGCGAAGGCCTCCGTGCACGAGCTTGCTCGAGCGCGAGCTCGTTCCGAACGCGAGATCGTTCTGCTCGCAGAGGAGCACACGCAGGCCGCGCGCCGCGGCGTCTCGCGCGATGCCCGCGCCGTTGATGCCGCCACCGATGATGAGGACGTCGACCTCGCTCGTCCCCACGCGCGCCCACATCGATGACTGGCGCAGCGAGACCTCGTCGTTGGGCTGGTTCACGCAGGAGGTATGACGCGGCGCGTCGCTCCCGCCAAATGCGTTCACCCAGCGATCGGACGAACGGACGATCCGTCAGCGAAACCAGCGAAAGAGACCGCGCCGAAAGGCGTCCCGCCGCCCGTCGACGTGGCCGACCACGCGCGCCGCCTGCCACGCCGCGAGCATGGTGCCCTCGAGACCGAGCCCCGGGAGCACCTGCTCGTTGCTGAGCAAGAGGTTGGGGATGGGTGTGCGCGTCGGCAGTGCCGCGAGACCGAAGGTGCTCGTCATCGGATAGCCGAGCACCGTCTCCATCGTGCGCGGCCCGCGCGCCCACTTCTCGGGCGGCTCGAGATCTCGGCCCATGCGCACGTCGCGGGCGGGGCGTCCGTCGTGAGGAGAGTCGACGTAGAGCAGGTGATCGCCGAGGAACGGCACGATCTCGGCGACGGCCGCGATGAGGCTCTCGCGCAGGAGCGGGAGGGAGTCGTCGTCCTCCTCGACCGAGCGCCGCGGCAAGAGCGCCTCCACACAGAGCAAGCGTCGACCCGCGGCGTCGACGCGATGCGTCTCGAGGTGCAGGCAGTTGGCGGCCGAGAGCGGGCGCTCCCCATCGCGCACGAAGAACACGTCGCGCGCCATGCCCTCGGGCACGCCTTCGGCTTTCACCACGAGGTTCAACGTGTAGCGGTAGTAGCGGACCACCGGCTCACCAGTGCGCTCGAAGAGCTCCTCGAACGGGCGCCGATCCGGCAGCATGCCGAGGTAGCTCGCGACGTCTTGGCCGAGGAGCAGGTGGTCGGCGCCGATGTCGTCGCCCGAGGCCGCGAGGCGTACGCCCTCGGCCAGGCCGCGGCCGTTCACGTGGATGCGATCGATCTTGTCGCGATCGAGGACCTCGCCCTTGTGCGCGCGGATCGAGGCCACGAGGAGGTCCCTCAGCGCCTCGCTCCCCTCGTGCAGCGCGGCGCCACCCGTGCACCAGCTCGCGAACGTGCGACGCGCGCGCAGGCCGTGGGCGTGATCGGGGTCCATCGCGTCCGAGAAGCGCAGCGGCGCGTGGAGCACGAGGCGGAACGGATGATCTTCAGGGATCTCGCGCAAGGGATCGTCCTCGGCGCGGTCGTCGGGCAAGAGCTGCTCGAACGCCCGCGAGACCGCGCGACGCTCGAGGAACGACTCGGGCGGCAGCGTGAGGTCGCGATCGAGCACCGTGTCGAGCGCGGTCCGGAGGCGGCTCTCGCGCGCGAAGAAGGCCTCGAGCGCGCGTGCGACCGTGGGGAATTCGCGATCGAGCTCGCGCGCGAGATCGGGCGCCTCGGCCGCGAGCTCGAAGCGATGGCCGGGGACGATCACCTGGAACGCGGGATCGTGCACGGTCGCGCGCTGACGGAAGCTCTGGTGGATCGCGAGCTCGGCGAAGAGGCGTCGCGCGATGGGCGTGTCGGCGGCGGTCACGTGGAAGGGCGCGCGCGGCAGGCGCAGGTCCTCGAGCGTGTAGAGGCCGGGCAGCGTGTCGTGCCGGATCACGAGGACGCGAAAGCCTCGCTTGGCGAGGAGCGCGGCCGAGAAGAGCGCGCCGAGGCGCGTCCCCACCGCGATCACGTCGTACGAGCTGCGCATCGCCTCGGCTTCGCGATCACACGAAGCGCACGCGCGCTTCGAAGTCGGTCTCGGTGGGCACGGCCTCGACGGCGCCCACGTGGAACGCGCGCTCGCCGGCGCCTTCGAGCGCAGCGATCGTGCGGCTCGCCTGATCCGCGGGCACGACCACCACGAGCCCGAGTCCCATGTTGAACGTGCGACGCATCTCGGAGAGGGCCACGTCGCCGAGCCGCTGGATCAGCGCGAAGACCGGCGGCAACGGCCACTTCGTGGCATCGAGCGCGACGCCGATTCCGTCGGGCAGCACACGAGGCACGTTGCCTGGCAGCCCGCCGCCGGTGATGTGCGAGAGGGCGCGCACGTCGAGACCCGCCTCGAGCATCGCGCGCACCGCACGCGCGTAGATGCGCGTGGGTCGCAGCATCGCGGCCCCCACGGTCTCTCCGAGCTCGGGCACCTCGGCGTCGAGGTCGAGGCGCGCGTGATCGAGCAGCGTCTTTCGCGCGAGGGAGTAGCCGTTCGAGTGCAGGCCGCTCGAGGCCACGCCGATCACGGCGTCGCCCGCGGCCACGCGGGCACCGTCGATCAGCTTCTTCTTGTCGACGACGCCCACCGCGAAGCCCGCGAGGTCGTACTCGCCGGGCGCGTACATGCCCGGGAGCTCTGCGGTCTCGCCGCCGAGGAGCGCGCAGCCCGCGTCCTCGCAGCCCTTCGCGATGCCGGCGATGACGGCGTGCGCGACGTCGACCTCGAGCTTCGCGGTCGCGAAGTAGTCGAGGAAGAAGAGCGGCCGCGCGCCGCAGGTGACGATGTCGTTCACACACATCGCGACGAGATCGATGCCCACGCTGTCGTGCACGTTCGTGGCGAACGCGACCTTGAGCTTGGTGCCCACGCCATCGGTGCCCGAGACGAGGATGGGCTCCTCGAGGCCCTTGGGCAGCCCGCAGAGCCCGGCAAAGCCCCCCACGCCCCCGAGCAGCTCCGGGATGCGCGTGCGCGCGGCCAGGGGCTTGATGCGCTCGACGAGATCGTCGCCTGCATCGACATCGACTCCAGCACCGCGATAGGTCAGGCCTGCCATGGGGCGCGACCGTAGCACCGCGGGGTGGATCCAACACTCGCTGCGCGAGCATGCGGCAGCCACGCGCGGATCACGGGCGGCGTGGCTCGCAGCACAGCGGCCTCACCGCGCATCCTTCTCGCCGCGGCCGCCCGCCGCAGCGCCCTCACCGCGAAGCGCACGTCGTCACAGCGACCACCGCACAGCGAAGCCCGCGTCAGCGCGAAGCGCGCGTCACATCAGAGCGCAGCACGCAGGGCGGTGGCGAGCTCCTTGCCGGTCTCGCCGTCGAGCTTGCCCGGGCGCCAGCCGATGGCGAGGCCGCTCTCGCCGTGGCGCGGGATGATGTGGAAGTGCACGTGGAACACGGCCTGGTGCGCGGCGGCGCCGTTGTTCTGGAGCAGGTTGTAGGCGGTCGCGCCGGTCACCTTCATCACCGCGCGCGCGATGCGCGGGAGCACGCGGCCGATGGCGGCGCTCTGCTCGTCGGACAGCTCGTGCAGGTGCGCCTTGCGCTCCTTGGGGATCACGAGAGTGTGGCCCTCGGAGAGGGGAAAGATGTCGAGGAACGCGAGCACGTGCTCGTCCTCGTACACCTTGTGGCAGGGGATCTCGCCGTCGAGGATGCGATCGAAGATGGTGCGCTCGGACATGGGAGCTCCCTCGACTCAGCCTGAGCAGCGCGCGAACACGCGGCCGACGAAGAACGGGCCCATCTGCTGGATGAACTCCGAGGTCTGCTTCGTGTGGCGCATCGCCTGAACCACGTGGCTGAGCGGGTAGAGCTCCTTGCCGATGAGGCCCACCACGAACTCGTTGTCGTTCGCGTCGAGGCCATGACACGCGAGCCGCACGTCGTGCGCGAGCTCCGCGCGCCCGTAGGCCATGCCGATCGCCGCGTGCTCCTTGAGGATGATCCCTTGCTCGTGCTTCTCGAGCTTCTCGAAGGCGCCGCTCCGGCGCAGCGGGTACCAGACGTGCCAGTCCCAGCCGTCCTTGAGGCAGTACTCGATCGGACGCCGAAGGAGCGCGTGCTCGAGGTCGGGCTCGTGGCCGAGCGAGTAGGTGCGGCCGAGCATCGTGTACTCGCGCCGCTGCTGGAGCTCGGGGCGATCGACCACGGGCAGGACCTCGTCGACGAAGTGCACCGGGTCTTCGGACCACGTGAGGATCGCGATGCCGGTGGGTGCGCTCGTCTCCTGGTAGAGGACCGAGGCGATCTTCTTCTCACTCAGCTCCGATGCGAGGGCTTCGAGCGTGGCGCGCGTCGAGCCGTGCACCACGTCGAAGGCCATGAGCTGGAAGAACGTGCGCCGATCGAGCATCTGCCGCTCTCCGTCGCGGCGACCGCCCCACTCGCGCGTGTCGATCTCGGGCAGCCCCGGCATTCCTGGCGGCGGGCCTGCAGGCGGGCCGGCCGACGGAGAGGTGTGGGTGACGGGCGGATGGTGGGGCTTGCTGGCGGAGTCCGACATGCCGCGGAGACTCCGACGTGCGTCTCGCGATGGCAAGCGACTCTGTCGAAGCATCGGGCTGGCCACGAGAAGCTTCTCGTGGCCGAGCCCGAAGTTTCTCGTGGCCAGCCTGATGCTTCTCGCGTGTCGACCGAAGCTTCGGGCTCGGCCGCGAAGCATGCGTCGCTGCGCGGACCCAGCTTACTCAGTACGGATTGTCGCTGACGAAGCCGGCTCCGCTGCCGCCCGAGCGAGAGCCCGAGGAGCGTGTGCGCGTGGAGCTCGAGGTCGTGGCGGGCGGACGGATCGTGCTCGCCGTGTGGGCCCCACTCGAGGAGCCCGAGCGCGTGGAGCTCGCGATGCGCGTCGAGGAGCCAGACCCGTGCTCCGCCCGCTCGGTTCGCTCGGTTCGCTCGGATCGCGCCGCGCGTTCCGACGACGCAGCCGCGACGGGGGCGGAGGCGACGACCGCTGGTTGCGTCACCGGGGGCGGCGGCGCGACGGGCGGAGCGGCAGACGGTGCGGGGACCGCCACGGGCGCGGCGGGAATCGGAGCGACCGGCGCCACGGCCACCGCCTCGGCCGTGGCAGGGGGGGCCGTGGCAGGGGGGACGACGGCAGGGGCGACGGGTGCGGGGGAGGCCGGAACGACCGCGCCGGGTGCGGGCGCGGGCGGAGCGACTGGTGCGGGCGGCGTCGCCGTCGCGACGGTGGGGGCCGATGCGGGGGCTGCGGGGCGAGCCACCGCAGGCGTGCTCGCCGAGGCGGCCGTCTCCGAAGAGCCGGAGGTCAGGAAGTACAGCCCGCCACCGCCCACCACGAGCAGCG
>JAIBCE010000503.1 GCA_019694315.1 Sandaracinaceae bacterium | reverse complement strand
GCTCGTCGTCCAGCACGCAGGCTTCGAGGTGGGCTCGCCCAGCACCATCCGCAAGCGCGCGAGCACCTGTCGGTCGAGCTCCAGCGTTGGTGATGAGGCTTCGCGCGCTCGCGTCGGATCAGAGGCCGCGCACGCTGTACACGAAGCTCGCCTGCGGGAAGCCCTCGTAGCGCTCGAGTTCGCCTCGCGCTCGCGTCCATCCTGCTCTCGCCCTCGATCCCACGCGCTCGCACAAGGGGCTCCTCTCGTCGCGCACCCTGGGCTGGGCTGCGGTGGCAGGCCTGCCGTGTGCCTGGCGATCACCATCGGCCTGCGCGGCGTGAGCTCGGGTGAGTGGCCCGATCCTCCGAGCCTCGCGTCGCTCGGATGGGTCGCCGCGACGGCGCTCGTCTCGCAGCTCGTCGGTCACACCGCGCTCACCTGGGCGCTGCGGCACGCGAGCCCGACGCACGTCGCGCTGGCCACGACGGCCGAGCCCGTGATCGCCGCGCTCGTCGTCTTCGTGTGGCTCGGCGAGGAGCCAGGCGCGCTCGTGATCGCGGGCTCGCTGGTCACCCTCGGCGGCGTCGTCGTGGGGATGACGCGCCCCGCGGCGCCGGTCGAACAAGACACGAAACGGCCATGAACCGCCCGCCCTCTCGCGAGTACAACCGAGGGGGCGCTGGTGCTCGGCGTCTCGTGCTCTGTCCGCGCCGCGAGCACGCACCGTATCTCGTCGCCTCGGAGGGCTCGTGACCATCGCGTGGAGTGGCGTGCAGAGACCCGTCGCGTGTCGAGAGCAAGATGCGGTCGTCGAGGGCGTGCGGCTCCACTACGTCGAGGGCCCAGCCTCTGGCCCACCGCTGCTCTTGATCCCGGGGCAGTCGATGCCCTGGCAGTCGTACACGAAGGTCCTCCCGATCCTCGCCGAGCGCTACCACGTGTTCGCCATCGACGTGCGCGGTCACGGAAAGAGCGAGCACACGCCGGGGCACTACACGTTCTCGCGCCTCGGCGAGGACGTCGTTGCGTTCGTGCGCGACGTGATCCGCGCGCCCGCGCTCGTGTCGGGCAATTCGTCCGGCGGCATCATGGCGCTCCACGCGGCGGCCCTCGCACCCTCGTGGATCCGAGGCATCGTGCTCGAGGATCCTCCGCTCTTCACGACGGAGCTCCCGCGCGCGAGAGACACGTGGGTGCAGGGCTTCTTCGAGCACACGGTGCGGACGCTGCCGGATCTGCCGCGCTACTTCTCCACGCTCACCATCCCGAAGAAGCGCGGCGTCGAGCTCATGTCGTTTCCTCGACCGCTCGCGTGGGTGCTCGGCGGCGCGATCCGCCGACACCAGCGCCTCTACCCGGGAGCGCCGGTCGATCTCGCGTGGCTCCCGCTGCACGTGCGCCTCTTCGTGCGCGGCCTGTCCGAGTACGACGTCGACTTCACGCGCGCGTGCGCCGAGGGACGCATGTACGACCTCGATCAAGCGGCGGATCTGTCTCGGGTGTGCTGCCCCGCGCTCCTCGTGAGGGCCGCGTCGTTCGTGCACCCCACGCTCGGCCTCGTCGGCGCGATGGGCGACGAGGACGTGGCGCGGGCGAAGCAGATCCTTCCGAGCCTCGCCGTGGAAGAGGTGTCCTCTCCGCACGTCGTGCACATCGCGGAGCCCACACGCTTCGTGGGCTTCGTGGATCGTGTCGCGGCCGCCGCACGG
This sequence comes from Sandaracinaceae bacterium, assembly GCA_019694315.1. Lineage (GTDB taxonomy): Bacteria > Myxococcota_A > Polyangia > Polyangiales > Sandaracinaceae > JAFLCL01. The sequence continues at coordinate 2,891 of JAIBCE010000503.1, read as the reverse complement.
GCCGCTTGAGGGCTCGAGGGACTGTCCTCGCGTCAGCCGCGACCGAGCGTGCTCGCGAGCGCGCGCGCCGCGCGGTGCGCGATCGCCTCGATGCTCACCATCGGATTCACCCCGCTCGGCGTGGGGAAGCAGCTCGCGTCCATCACGTAGAGCCCGGGCACGCCGTGCACCTGGTTGGTCTCGTCGCACACGCTGCGTCGTCGATCGCTGCCCATCGCCGCGGTGCCGCTCGGATGGAAGCTCCCGTACGTGGTCTGGTTCGCGCCGTAGCCGTGACCATCCACGCGCGAGAGGAAGCGTGTGAGGGGCTCGCCTCCGCTCGGTCGCCACACCACGGGGCGCGAGGTCGCCGTGCGGATCTCCGTCGCGCCGGCCGCCGCGAGCGCGCGCGCTGCGTGCTCGACGCCGTGTCGGACGTGGCGCACGTCGATCGCCGAGAGCTCGTAGTGGTAGCTCGTCGGTCCCCACCGAGGCGCGCTCACGTGTCCTCGGCTCCGATCGCGCACGAGGAGCGCGAGCGGCACCCAGTGACGCGCGCGGCGCAGCACCTCTTTGTAGTCGTAGCTGCCACCCCAACCCTGGAGCACCGCGAGCTCCGTGGGATGGATCGCCGCGCTCTCGATCCGCACGCCGTAGCCGCGTCCGTCGAGGTCGGCGAGATCGCGTCCGATCCGCGCTTGCATCACGCCGCCCCACGGCACGGCGTCCTCGTCGGGAAAGAGCCCCCACACGCCCGTGACGGGGTGAAGGCGCAGGTTCTGGCCCAGCGCCGGCGAGCTCAGGCCGCTCCGCGCGAGGAGCACTGGCGTGTACGGCGCGCCGCACGCGATCACGATCGCCTTCGCGAACACCGTGAGCGCCACGCGCTCGCCACCGTGCCGTACGTGCCCGCGCACGGCCACCGCGCGACCGCTCTCGAGGATCACACGATCGACCTCGCACTCGGCCACGAGGCGCGCGCCGCGACCGGTCGCGTCCTCGAGCCAGGTGCGCAGGCTCGACTGCTTGGCGCCGAGGCGACAGCCGAAATTGCAGAAGCCGCAGCGCTCGTCCTCCGCGCAGCCGCGCACGTTGCGCGTGAGCACGTCCACGTCCCAGCCGAGGGCATTGTGCGCGGCCGCCTCGATCACGCGATCGCGCTTGGCCGGAGTGGAGGCGCGGCTCGTGACGCCGATGCGCTCGCACACCGTGTCGAGCGACTCGGAGAAGTCGCGGCCGGTGAAGACGCCGCGGAAGCCTGCCTCACGATCCCACTCGTCGCGCACCGCATCGGGCGTCCGCAGCGCCGTCGCGTAGTTCACCACCGTGCCGCCGCCCACGCAGCGGCCGCTCAGCACGCTCACGCCGAGATCGATCGTGGTGCGCACGTCGTAGAGATCGCGATCGGCGTCGTCCTGGTAGTGGGTGAAGTCGCGCTCGCTCTTGTAGGGGCCGCGCTCGAGCACGACCACGTCGAGGCCCGCCTTGGCCAGGACGCCCGCGGCCACGCCACCGCCCGCACCCGAGCCCACGATGACGACGTCGGCCGTCCACGTGGCCGGCTTGGACACGCGCAGTGGGTGGAGGCGCCGCGGCGTCTCGGGGGCCGGACCGAGCGGCCCCGGATAGCCGATCGCGTCCCACACGGGCTGCGTGGCCTTCACGTCGCCTCGCTCGTCGCGGAGCGGATGGCCCACGAGCACGCCCACGAGCGTGCGCACGAGGCGCGCGAGTTGCCTCGCGAGCGCGCGCTCGGAGCCGAGCATCGCGAGGAGCGTGCGCTCGAGCTCGAGGTCGGAGAGCGCCGTGAGCGCGACGGGGCGGCCGATCAGCGCGAGGCCGCCGGCGCGCGAGCCTGCGAGGCGCAGCATCGCCTTGAGCGCCATGCGATCGGCGTCGCTCGGCAGGCGTGCGACGAGCGCGGCCAGTCGCGGGCCCATCTCGAGCTCGCGCGGACCGAGCACCGCGAGCGCATCGCCGCCAGGCATCGGGGCAAACAGCACCTGGGCGAGTCGCAGGAAGATCCGTGTCTCTTCCTCGTCGAGGGCGAAGCGTGTGGGCTCGCTCATCGGCGCGCGATCACGGATCGATCGTGAAGGTCTCGGCCGCGCCGTCTTCCACCTCGCTGCGCTCGTAGCGGAGACGTCGGTGGTGGCTCTCGACCCAGTCGCCCTGGAGGTTCTCGTAGAACGGATTGCCAGGGATGCCCGAGACGCCGCGCGGCATCTGGAAGTAGGCCTCGGGCGTTCCGTCGTCGCGGAAGCGAGCGACCATGCGGTAGACGCTGCCGCCGCCCGTGTCGATGCGGTCGCGGATCGTGGCGCCGTCCATCGCGCGAGAGCTCGCGACGTTCACGGTGCCATCGCCGCCATCGGTGGGCGTCCAGCTCGTCTGGAACGGCGCTCCCCACACCGAGCCGAACACCGCGCCGTGGAGATCACCCCAGCGATAGCGCGAGGTCTCGATGCCGCCGAAGCGCGTGGTGAGCCAGCCGGCCACCTCCTCGAGCGCCTGCACCATGGTGAGCGTGCGACCGTCGTCGAAGAAGTCGTCACCGCCTGGGATCGCGTCGCGAAGGAAGAACGACGTCATCTTGAGGAGGTACATCGGCTCCGCGTCGAGGATCGGATCGTAGAGCGCCGAGAGCTCGTCCGAGGCCATGCGGCGCGTGAGCACGTACGAGTAGGCCTGGAAGATCACGGCCGCCGACGCGTCGCGCTCCATGCGCCGATCCCAGCCGCGCAGGGCCTCCACGAGCACGCCCAGATCGGCGCGATCGCGGTACGCCGCGAGCGAGGCGTCCGTCGCGCGTCCGTCCCGCGCCGCGAGCAGCGGCGGCACGAAGGCGGCGGCGAGGATCGCGAGCGCGTCGTCCTGGAGCGCCTCGAGATCCTCGATCGTCACCCAGCCAC
>JAIBCE010000502.1 GCA_019694315.1 Sandaracinaceae bacterium | reverse complement strand
AGCGCCATGTCGAGCTCGCCGCGCGAGATCACCGAGCGAGCGACGAGGAATTCTCCGAGCAGCTCGCTCGCGACGTTCGACGTGACGAACTCCGGCACGCCCTCTTCGAGGTAGACCTCTTTCCGGACGCTGCCCTGGACGCAGAGCAAGAGGCCCGTCTCGCGCTCCAGCGTGAGCGCCCCCAGGATCGGCAGCACGCCGCGCACACCCGAGAGATCGAGCGTGCGATCCGGGCGGCTCGGCGCCGCGCGATCCGCCGTGAGCTCGCTGAGGCTCGAAGGCGGGAGATGGCGCACGAGATCCGGGTGCGCGGACAGCGCGACCGGCGCCTGGCCCGCGGCGGCCACGCGATCGTCGGGCCCCACGTCTCCGGTCGCGACGGCCTCGATCAGCCGTGCGTAGGAGAACGGGCCGAGCACGCCCGACGACGTGTGCACTTCGTACTCGGGCGCGGGCGGCGCCGCGGTGTCGCTTCCCTTTGCGTCGCGCTTCACGGCGGGCAAGGCGCCCGAGGGGAGGCGATCGACCGACGCCGTCTTCACCAGCGCGGCGAGCTCCTCGCGCAGGCCCGACTCGGGCGCGGGCTCGAAGGGAGCGAGCGCGTGCGCGAGCTCGAGCGCGCTCGCCGTGCGCGCGCGCGGATCGCGATCGAGCGCCCGTCGCAGCGCATCGGCGAGGCCCGCGGGCAAGGTCGGGGCGATCTCCTCGAGCGGGCCGAGCTGCCCGTCGCGGATCGCGAGCAGGACCGCGAGCTCGCTCCCGCCCCCGAAGAGCGCCTTTCCGAGGAGCAGCTCGGCACACACCACGCCGCTCGCGAAGACGTCGGCGCGCCGATCCGACTCGCCGCCGCGGACCTGCTCGGGCGCGAGGTAGCCGATCTTCCCTCTCGTGCGCGAGGCGCCGGTCGCTTGCGGGAACGACTGGCGCAGGAGCGTCTGCGCGATCCCGAAGTCGCCGAGCTTCACCTCGCCCGTGACCGAGACGAGAACGTTCGACGGGCTCACGTCGCGGTGGACGACACCCAGGAGCGTGCCGTCGAGATCGCGCGCCTCGTGCACCGCGTGCAAGCCGAGCAGCATCCGCCGCACGAGGTACATGGCCACGGGGATCCCCAGCGTCGCGCTGCGACGCGTGAGGAAACGGTTGATGCGCGAGAGATCGAGCCCGGCCACGTGCTCGAGCACGAGGTAGGGGACGCCCTCTTCTTCTCCGGCGCCGAGCACCCGCACCACGTTGGGGTGCTCCACGGCGAGCCCGACGCGGGCCTCCGCCTCGAACATCGCTCGCGTCGCCGGCTCGCTCGCGAGCGAGGGGAACATGCGCTTGACCACCACGCTCGCGCCCGAGCTCTCGCGTGCGTGGAAGACCTCGCTCATGCCGCCCACCGCGATGCGATCGAGGAGCATCATCCCGGCGAAGCGCGTCTGGGGTGGCGGTGGAGGCGGAGCCGTCGGCGGGCGCGAGATCCTCACTCCCCCGATGCTACCTGCTCCGAGGGGCGGTGCGCGCGGCGATTGGCGCGATAGATTGGCCGCGTGTCGAGGGAGTCCCGTCGGGCGCTCGGAGTCGTGGGGGGGCTCGCGCTGCTCGCCCTCGTCGGGGTCGTGATGCAGGTCGTCGCCGCGTTGGACGCCGACCCGCGGCCCTCCGTGCTCGGGGTGCGCCTCGGCATGACGGCGGACGAGGTCCGGCGCCGCATCGACGAGCGCGGCCCGGGGACGTGGACGACGGCGGTCGTGGAGGGCGACTGGCACCTCGAGCACGTGGGCGCCGACGGCTCGGAGCGCTTCGAGATCCACGAGGGGCAGCTCGTGGCCGTGCGGGCGGAGGGGGTCGCCGGGCACGATCGCCCCACCACGCCGCCCCGCGAGGTGACGCCCGGCTCCGTGCTGGTCCGGACCTCCCGGGGCGACCGGGTGCAAATCACCTTGCTTTCGAGGGCCTGCCCGACCCATCGGATCGAGGCGGAGGCGCTGGTGGCGGCCGAGCCGCCCGCGCACTGAACCGCGGCTCACCTGGGGGGCCGGAGCCGAAAAGAAAAACGAGGGTTGAACATCCTGCGGGACCCTCGTATACAGGCGCCGCCTCGATGGCCCTCACGCGGGTCCACGTCGTGGTGCACGGTCGGAAGCCACGTCGGCGCCCGACCGGACGCTGCGAACGCCCCGCTCGTCACTCTCGTCGAATCGCGACGGGAGTGTCTTCACCGAGCACGACCTCGGTCGGTTGGAGCTCGGTTCCGAGACTGCCCGCATGCAGATATTCCCGAGGACCCTCAACTTCCTGCCGCTGGTCGCGGCGCTGGCCTTGGCGATCGGAGGAGGCGTGGTGACGTTCGTCGTCGCCTACTACTTCTCTCCGTGGAACACCCAGGTCGGCTACGCGCCCGTGCAGCCGGTTCCCTTCAGCCACCGCCTCCACGCCGGCCAGCTCGGCATGGACTGCCGCTACTGCCACGCGCAGATCGAGCGCAGCTACGAGGCGATGGTCCCGAGCACGCAGACCTGCATGGGCTGCCACGTGACCCTGCACGGCGGCGGGACGGACCCACACCGCGCGACCCATGCCTCGGTCCAGCCGCTCTTCGACAGCTGGTTCTCGGTCACGCCCGAGATGCCGCAGGGCGAGCCCGTCGAGTGGGTGCGCGTCCACAACCTGCCCGACCACGTCTACTTCGATCACAGCGTGCACCTCTCGGCCGGTGTCGGCTGCGCGAGCTGCCACGGCCGCATCGACCAGATGGAGGTCGTCCGCCAGGACCAGCCGCTGAGCATGGCCTGGTGTCTCGACTGCCACCGCGACCCGGAGCCGAACCTGCGCCCGGTGTCGGAGATCACGAACATGGCCTGGGAGCGCCCCGAGGGCGTGGCGCCGCACGAGTTCGCCGAGCAGCTGGTGGACGACGGCCAGCGCTACGTCGTTCCTCCCGAGAACTGCGGTGGGTGTCACCGATGACGAGCACGAGCGTCGAGACCAACTGCCGGAAGGCGGGCGAGCGATGAGCAAGCGAGAGCCGTTGAGCTTCCGCGCGACGAGCGCGGGCGTGGGAACCAAGCGGAAGACCGCGTGGCGCTCCATCGAGGAGAAGCGCGCGCCGCGCGCCAGCCACGAGGACGTCATCACCGAGAGCGGCGTCCAGGTGGACGCGAGCTTCGAGTCGGGCCTCGTCACGCTCGGGAAGAAGAAGGCTGAGCCGAGCAATCTCGTCGGGAAGAGCCCGGACGAGAGCGCCGCAGGGCCGTTCTCGCGGCGTCAGTTCCTGACCGTGACCGGCGCGGCTGCGGCCGCGGCGGCGCTCCAGGGCTGCATCCGCCGTCCGATGGAGCACATCCTCCCGTACACGCGGACGCCCGAGTACGCGCTGCCCGGGGTCGCCATCCACTTCGCCACCGCGCTCGCGCACGCGGGCGAGGCGGTGGGCGTGCTGGTCGAGTCGCACGAGGGGCGCCCGACGAAGATCGAGGGCAACGCGGCACACCCGGCATCGAACCCGCAGGCCCTGTCGACGCTCGGCGGCACCGACGCGCAGACGCAGGCGGCGATCCTCGGCCTCTACGACCAGGACCGCTCGGCGGAGCTTCGTCGCAGCGACGCCGAAGAAGGCGCGGAAGCGCCGAGCTGGGCCGACTTCGACGCGTTCCTCGCGTCGCGGCTCGAGGGCGGCGCGCAGGGGCTTCGGTTCCTGCTGGCGCCGTTCACGTCGCCGACGGTCCATCGCCTGCGCCACGCGGTGCTCGAGCGCTTCCCGAGCGCGCAGTTCCACACGTGGGCGCCGGTCACGGACGGAAACGCCCGCGAGGGCGTGCGCCTCGCGTACGGCACCGCGGGTCGCCCGGTGGTCGACTTCGCCCGCGAGCGCGTCGTCGTCTCGCTCGACTCCGACTTCCTCGGCACCGAGCCCGGCATGGCGCGCATCGCGCGCTCGTCCGGCGCCGGCCGCGTCGTGCGGACGACGAGCGACGAGATGAATCGCCTCTACGTCGTGGAGAGCACGCTGTCGACGACGGGCACCGCTTCCGACCACCGCCTTCGTCTCGCGTCGAGCGACATCGCCGCGTACGGCGTCGCCCTCGCGCGGGCGCTGCAGACGGCGGGCGTCGATCTCGGGCCGCTCGGCGCGCTCGAGGCCGGCGTCGAGGTGCCCGAGGCGTGGACCCGGGCAGTCGCCGAGGACCTCGTCGCGCATCGCGGCCAGGCCGTCGTGGTCGTGGGCTCGCGTCAGCCGCCCGCGCTCCACGCGCTCGCCATCGCGATCAACGCGGCGCTCCGGGCGAACGACACCGGTGTCGTCTCGTACACCGCGCTCGTCGACGACGACGAGCAGGCGCACACGGAGAGCCTGTCCGCGCTCGTGCAGGCGATGAGCGCGGGTGACGTCCGGACGCTCGTCATCTGCGGGTCGAACCCCGTCTACGACGCGCCCTCGGACCTCGGCTTCACCGAGGCCCTCGGTCACGTGGAGTGCAGCATCCACCTCGCGTCGCACGACGACGAGACCTCGGAGCACTGCACGTGGCACTTGCCGATGGCGCACGAGCTCGAGAGCTGGGGCGACCTCCGCTCGATCGACGGAACGCTGGCCAT
>JAIBCE010000501.1 GCA_019694315.1 Sandaracinaceae bacterium | reverse complement strand
CGGCGGCGACGGTGGTCGCGGAGGCGCGGGCGGCGGCGGCGGTGGTGGCTGCGGTGGCGGCTCACACGGCGTCTACGTCAGTGCCTCCGTCGACGTGACGGCCTATCGCGACGAGCTGTCGACCGCGCTCGCGATCGAGGCGGCCGGCGTGGCGGGTCGCGGAGGTCGGGGTGGCTTCTCGCCCGGCACGTCGGGAACCGACGGACTGTCCGGCAGCGGCGATCTCGTCTTCGTGGCGCCCTGACGTCCACGCGCGTCACGCCGACGGTCTCCCGAGGGTGCCAGTCTCCCGCAGGCGCCAGTCTCCCGAAGGTGCCAGTCTCCCGCAGGCGCCAGTCTCCCGAAGGTGCCAGTCTCCCGAAGGTGCCAGTCTCCCGAAGGTGCCAGTCTCCCGAAGGTGCCAGTCTCCCGAAGGTGCCAGTCGCGTCGGCGAGGCGCCATGTCCCGAGGGTCATCGTCATGTCCGATTCTCGCGCCCACGAGCCTCTGTCCCACCGCCTGGCCCGCCGCGCGCTCCGTCGCTCGCTCGCGCTGCGCGCGCGCTGGGTGACGCGCCTGCCCGACAACGGTCGTGGCCAGTCGCTCGACGCCCCCACCTACGTGCTCCTCAAGGACCTCGCGCGCCTCGATCCGCCCGATGGGTCCCTGCGGCCGGTGGGCCGCGCGCGCTCGGACTACGAGGAGCTCGGGCCCATCCTCGATCGCGCGCCCCTGCGCATGCACCGCGTCGAGGATCGACCGATCGTCGGGCCCTGCCGCGCCCGCATCTTCTGGCCCACCGACGCGCGCGGGCCGCAGCCGGCGTGCGTCTACTTCCACGGCGGTGGCTTCGTGCTCGGCAGTCCGCGCTCGCACGAGGGGCTCGTCCGCGCGCTCGCCGCGCAGACGGGCGCCGTGTTCGTCTCGGTGGACTATCGACTCGCGCCCGAGCACAAGCTGCCTGCCGCGCACGACGACGCGCTCGCCGCCTTTCTCTGGACGCGTGAGCACGCCGCCGAGCTCGGAATCGATCCCGACCGCATCGTGCTCTCGGGCGACTCGGCTGGCGGCAACCTCACGCTCGCCACCGCCGTCAGCGCTCGCGATCGGGGCTTGCCTGCGCCCAAGGGCCTCGTGCCCATCTATCCCGCCACCGATCTCAGCCGCGGCTTTCCTTCGCATCGCGAGCTCGGCCAGCGCTACTTCCTCACCACCGAGATGCTCGACTGGTTCCTCGAGCGCTTCCTCGTCTCGCCCTCGCAGATGCGCGATCCGAGTGTCTCCCCGCTCTTCGTCACCGATCTCTCGCGCCTGCCGCCCACCCACCTCGTCACGGCGGGCTTCGACCCGCTGCGCGACGAGGGCGAGGCCATGGTCACGCGCCTGCGCGAGTCCGGCGTGCGCTGCACCCACCGGAGCGAAGACGGCCTGATCCACGGCTTCGTGTCGATGGCGGGCGTGCTGCCCGAGGCCGATCTCGCGCTCGGTCGCATCGGCGACGCGATCGCGGAGCGACTCGGCGCATGAGCTCCAGACTCGGCCTCTCTCTCTCGCGCGCGCGGACCTCTGCGAGCCGCCGCGCGCTGTCTGCGTCCGCCCTCTCGCTGGCGCTCGCACCGCTGCTCGCGTCGTGCGAGACGCCCGCTCCGATCCGCGAGATCACCGTCTCGGGCACGCGCAGCTGGCGCTCCGAGACCTTCGCGGGCTGTGTGCTCGCCTCGCCGCTCGAGACCACCGTGGCTGGCGTGCGCTCGGTGATCGTGGCGAGCGGGGATGGTCGCGTGGCGCTGCTCGATCCCGACACGGGCGCGACCCGCGCGAGCCTCGCGCTGCCGCACGAAGCGGGGCAGATCGCGCACGTGATCGCCACGCCTGCGCTCGTGTCCGCCGAGCGGCTCGTGGTGGCCTATCAGGAGGTGCTCGCCACGGCCTCCGATCCGGCCGCCGGCCCGCGCAGCGCGCACCGCGTGGTGGTGGTCGATCTCGCCACGATGGCGCTCGATCCGGCCTTTGCGCCGCTCACGCTCGAGGCCTCGGTGCCCGCCGTGCTCGGCAGTGGCGCCATCGACTTCCTCGCGAGCAACGCGCTCTCGCGCTCACGCCTCGTGCACGCGCCCTCGTCGGCGGGCCTGGGCCACGTGTACGTGTCGTTCGGCAACGCGCGCGACATCCAGCCCTGGCACGGCTGGGTCTTCGAGATCGATCTCGAGCACTGGGGCACCACGCCGATCAGCGCCGTGCTCAACACCACGCCCGAGTCCGACTGCGGTCCTGCCGGCGCGCCCGGTGATCGCGAGATGGTCTGTGGCGGCGGTGTGTGGGCGCCCGCAGGCCCTCTCTTCGTGCCCGCCGCCGAGGGGCGCGAGTTCGAGCTCGTGATCCCCACCGGCAACGGCCACCTCGACGTGGATCAGGGGCTCTATGCCCACACGTTGATGCGAGTCCGCGGCCCGGGGCTCCACTTCGAGTCGGGCTGTGACGAGAGCCTCTGCGCAGGCTTCGACGTGACCGATCCATCGCCGGAGTGTCTCTCGTCGTGCGAGAGCCTCTTCGTGCCTCGCATGCTCCCGGGCGATCCTCCGTTCGACGCGCCAGCCTGCGCGGGGCTCTCGTTCTTCGAGTGTTACGCCGCGCTCGACTGGGACCTGGGCGCCAACTCCGCTCTTCGCGTCTCGCTCTCGGACGGTCACGACGTGCTCGTGCTGCCCGCCAAGGACGGCTCGGTCTATCTCCTCGACGCCGAGCACCTCGGCACGCTCTACGACCGTCACGAGGTCAACCACGCGTGCGGCTATGGCATGGTGCGCTGCGACGCCGACTGGGCCGGGACGATGGTGACGCAGCCGGTCGTCACGACCGACACCGACGGCACGCCGCTCGTGGTGATTGCCACCTTCATGCCCGACGAGGCCAACGACGCGGGGCTCGTGGGCCTCCGCGTGGTGAGCGACGCGTCGGGCCCGCACCTCGAGCGTGCATGGGAATTCCCGCGCTTCGGCACGGCCGAGGCGAGCCAGCGTTTCCGCAAGCACCCGAGCGGCGTCGCCCTCGCGCGCGTGGGCGGCGTCGAGCACGCGATCGTCGTGGAGCAGGGCACGCGCGACGCGACGCCCGGCGTGCTCCACGTGGTGCGCGCGCACGACGGTGAAGAGGCGCTCTCTGCCGAGCTGGAGGGCCCCGGTCAGCGCTTCAGCGTGCCCCTCGTGCTCGCGCACGGCGAGGACGCGCGCGTCGTCGCCGCGAGCTGCGAGAACGGCAATTCGGGCCCGAGCCACCTCGAGGCGTGGGACCTCGTCGCGCACACCGCCGACTGACCCGCCAGTCTCTGACGGTGCGCCCTTGAGGCACGGCGAGGTCGCGCTCTGCGGATCCGGGACTGCGATCCGACGCGAGCATGCAGAGGCTCACGCGCGGCCCCTTTTCGGCGCGTACCTCCATGTCCCTGATTCCATGGGAGCAGAGACAGACTGGCTCGCGCCTTTGACGGTGCGTCCGTGAGGCACGGGGTCGTCGCGCTCTGCGGATCGGGGGCCGCATCAGAGCAGACGCGAGGATGCAGAGGCTCACGCGAGACCCGTCTGCGGCGCGTACCTCCATGTCCCTGATTCCATGGGAGCAGAGACAGACTGGCTCGCGCCTCCGAGGGTGCGTTCGTGAGGCACGGGGGTGTCGCGCTCTGGGGATCGGGGGCCGCATCCGATCAGACGCGACGATGCAGAGGCTCACGCGAGCCCCCGTTGCGGCGCGTACCTCCATGTCCTTGCTCGATTGGAGCAGGGGCAGACTGGCTCGCGCCTCCGAGGGTGCGTCCGTGAGGCACGGGGATGTCGCGCTCTGCGGATCGGGGGGCGGATCCGATCAGACGCGACCATGCAGAGGCTCACGCGAGCCCGTCTGCGGCGCGAACCTCCATGTCCGTGCTTGATTTGGAGCAGAGACAGACTGGCTCGCGCCTCCGAGGGTGCGTCCGTGAGGCACGGGGATGTCGCGCTCTGGGGATCGGGGGCCGCATCCGATCAGACGCGAGGATGCAGAGGCTCACGCGAGCGCCGTTCGCGGCGCGTACCTCCATGTCCCGGATTCCATGGGAGCAAGAACGGACTGGCTCGCGCCTCTGACGGTGCGTCCGTAAGGCACGGGGTCGTCGCGCTCTGCGGATCGGTGGAGGCGGGTCAGATCAGACGCGAGGATGCAGAGGCTCACGCGAGACCCGTCTGCGGCGCGTACCTCCATGTCCCTGATTCCATGGGAGCAGAGACAGACTGGCTCGCGCCCTTGACGGTGCGTCCGTGAGGCACGGGGAGGTCGCGCTCTGCGGATCCGGGGGCGGATCCGATCAGACGCGACCATGCAGAGGCTCACGCGAGCCCCCGTTGCGCCGCGCACCTCCATGTCCTTGCTCGATTTGGAGCAGGAAGAGACTGGCTCGCGCCTCCGAGGGTGCGTCCGTGAGGCACGGGGATGTCGCGCTCTGCGAATTCGAGGGGGCAGACCAGACGCGACGATGCAGAGGCTCACGCGAGCCCCCGTTGCGGCGCGTACCTCCATGTCCCTAATTCGATGGGAGCAGGAAGAGACTGGCTCGCGCCCTTGACGGTGCGTCCGTGAGGCACGGGGTCG
>JAIBCE010000500.1 GCA_019694315.1 Sandaracinaceae bacterium | reverse complement strand
CGGGCGCGTCGTCCGCGTCGCGCTCGAGGGCGCTGACGTCGTCGACCGAGGGGGGGGGCTCGCCACGGCAGGCGCGGCTGAGCTGCGCGTGCACCGCGCGCGCGTGCGCGTCGTCGTCGGGCAGGTCGTCGAGGCCGAGCGGCGCGATGGCGACGCCGGCGTCGAGGATGGCCGACGTGCGTGCTGCGTCCTCACCGCCGCGCGTGCGCAGGGCCACGGCGAGCAGCCAGTCGCCGCGGGGGCACGCCTGCCAGAACGCCGCGACGTCGCCGTCGATCGTCTCTGCGTACGAGACCACGTCTCGGCTCGCGCCGAGCGCTTCGAGCCAGCGCGATGCGTCGCTCATGCTCGGAGCACGCAGAGGTGGGGCTCGGGATTCACGTCGTGACCTCTCACGTGATGGGCCGATCGATGGCGTCGTAGGCCTGGTAGCGCGCCCAGTTCACGAGCGAGGCGCGCCCCATGTCCTCGCGGAAGAGCGTCCAGAACACGAGATCGCGCAGCGGTCGATCGTGCGCGTACTGGTGACGCTTCCGGAGCAGGCCCTCGCGCGTGAAGCCGAGCTTCTCGGCCACGCGGTTGGAGCCCACGTTGTCGGGCGCGCAGTGGATCTCGACGCGGGAGAGGGCCAGATCGGTGAGCGCGTGCTTGGCGAGCGCGGCGGCGGCCTCGGTGACGAGGCCTTTGCCCTGGTGACGCTCGTCGATCCAGTAGCCGATCTCGATGCCCGCAGGCCCGCAGTGAGGGTGGAGCCCCGTGCCGCCGATGAAGGTGCCGTCGCGCAGGAAGATGCCGTAGAAGAAGTCGTCGCCGAGATCGAAGCGACCCCGAAACGAGCGCAGGAGGTCCACGCGCTCGTCGAAGGTGGTGGGCTCGCGGAGCGCCCAGCCCATGAAGGGAACGAGGTGTCCTTTGTTGCGGGTGACCACCTGGTGGACGTCGTGCGCATCGCGCGGCTCGTAGCAGCGGACGATCAGCCGGTCGGTGAGGAGCTTGTACGCGGGCGCGCGGTTCATCTCGCTCGGAGGAGGCTATCCTTCTCGCCCCCGAGAGTGAACCTCACGAGAGAGCGATGAACGAGACGAAGAAGAAGGCCCCGGGCAGCGCGGCGGTGCGAGCCGATGCGCGGGAGCTCGCGCAGCGCGCGGTGCGCGACGGACGCGAGGGGCCGATCCAGCTCGACGATCTCGACGTGTTCGTGCGGGTGTTCGAGTCCGAGAGCATGTCCGCGGCGGCGCGGCTGCTCGGCGTGCCGAAGTCCACGGTGAGCCGCGCGGTGAGCCGGCTCGAGGACGCGATGAAGGTGCGCCTGCTCCAGCGCACGAGCCGGGCGCTGTCACCGACGGACGCGGGGCGCGCGCTCTTCGAGGAGGCGCAGCCGCACGTGCATGCGCTGCGGAGCGCGAGCGACGTGGTCTCCGCGCTCGTCGACACGCCGCGCGGCGCGCTGCGCGTGACGGCGCCCAACGATCTCGCGTGGGTCTTCCTGGCGGAGACCTTCACGCGCTTCCTCGCGCGCTACCCCGAGGTCACGCTCGAGGTGGTGCTGACGCCGCGGACGGTGGACCTCGTGGCCGAGGGCTTCGACGTGGCGATCCGCGCGGGCACGCTCCGCGACAGCTCGCTCGTGGCGCGCAAGGTGGCCGACACCGAGGGGGGGCTCTTCGCGTCGCCGAGCTACCTCGGCCGTCGCAGCGCGCCGCGCTCGGTGGACGAGCTCGAGGGGCATGAGCACGTCGTGTTCCGGCCGCAGCGCGGGCGCGCGCGGTTCGTGCTCGAGGCTGCGGGCCCCACGCGCGGCGAGAAGATCCCGATCGAGCTGCGGGGGCGGCTGGGCGCCGACGACTTCTCGTTCGTGCGCTCGGCGGTGCTGGCGGGCGCTGGCATCGGTCTCATGCCGCTCTTCATGGCGCACGAGGCTGCACGGGAGGGCAAGCTCGTGCGCGTCTTGCCGCAGCTGTCGTGGCGGGACGGTGCGCTCTACCTGGTTCACGCGAGCGGCCGACACGTGCCGCGGAAGATCGTGGTCTTCCGCGAATTCCTCGTGGAGGCGTTCCGCGGCTTGCCGGGCGTCGAGGCGCGCTGACCGCCCACGACACGCTGAACGCGCGGAGAGCGGCGTTCGCTCCTTTTGACCCGCTCGCGGGGCTTTCGCATACTCGCGCGATGACGGAGAGCGACCCCCTCTTCGCGCGGTTCGGGCGCGACTGTGCCGCCGGCGAGGTGCTGTTCCGCGAAGGCGACCAGGGTGACGTCATGTACGTCATCCGGGAGGGCGTGGTGCGGATCTCCAAGGCGGCGGGCGATGGCGAGAAGACGCTCGCGGTGCTCGGTGCCGGCGAGTTCTTCGGCGAGATGTCGATCCTGAACGCCAAGCCGCGCAACGCCACGGCGGAGGTGGTGGAGCCCTCGAAGCTCCTCGTGATCAACGCGCGGACGTTCGAGCAGATGGTGAAAGGGAACGCGGAGATCGCGATCCGTCTCATCAAGAAGCTCGCGCTGCGGCTCGACAGCGCCAACGAGCTGATCGAGGTGCTCCTGCATCGCGACCCGAAGGCGCGGGTGATCCTGGGGCTCGCGCGCCAGGTGGAGCTCATCGGCGAGGAGCGCGAAGGCGGTGCGGTCTTCGTGGCGATGGAGCGCGAGGAGCTCGCAGGCGAGGTGGGCGTGTCGGTGTCGGAGTCGAACGAGGTGCTCCAGCGCCTGCGACGCCTGCACATCGCCGAGGAGTCGGTGGACGAGCTCGGCCGGCTGGGATTCCTGGTGCACGACGTCCGGCGCCTTCGCGAGTTCCTCGAGTTCCTCGAGATGCGCGAGAAGTTCGGAGACGGCTGATGGAGCTGCGTGTCCTCGGGTGTCACGGCGGAGAGACGCCCAAGCACCGGACCTCGAGCTTTCTCCTCGACGGGACCACCGCGATCGATGCGGGTGCGGTGACGTCGATGCTGACCTTGGAGGAGCAGCATCGGATCGAGACCGTGCTCGTGAGCCATGCACACCTCGACCACGTGCGTGATCTGGCGACGCTGGCCGACAACCGCTGCCAGCAGGGCGGACAACCGCTGGTGATCGCGGGCATCCCCGAGACGATCGCGGTGCTGCGAAAGCACTTCTTCAACGACCTCCTCTGGCCCGACTTCTCGAAGATCCCGCTGGGCGGGCAGGGCAAGACGATGACGATCGAGCTCCGGACGATCGAGCCGGAGAAGGCGGTGCGGCTCGGGGGGAACGAGGTCACGCCGGTGCTCGTGCACCACACGATCGATGCGTGTGGGTTCGTGGTGCGGACGCCGACGGGCGCGCTGGCGTACAGCGGGGACACGGGGCCTACGGAGCGGCTCTGGGAGCACCTCGCAGGCTGCGCGGACCTGCGGGCGCTGCTCATGGAGATCTCGTTTCCGAGCGAGCACCATCGACTGGCGAAGGTGAGCGGACACCACACGCCCGAGACGCTCGAGGTGGAGCTGCGCAAGCTCGATCGGCTCGCGGGGCCAGGGCAGGACGCGGCGCGACAGCTGCCGGTGCTGCTCTATCACATCAAGCCTGTGTTCGAGGGGCAGGTGGAGCGAGAGCTCGCGAAGATCGCGCACCGCAACCTGGAGATCTGCCGCCTGGGTGAGCAGTTCATCCTGTAGCGTGTGGTGACGATGCTCTCTCGCTTCTCGACGCTGGTGCTCGTGTCGTGTGTGGCGCTGGTCACGAGCCGCGCGGCGGCGGAGGTGGTCGTGCCGCCGCCGGAGGACGAGCCGCTCGCGCGGGTGGCGGGGCCGACGTCGGGGGCGGCGTCGATGCTGTCGGGGCGCACGCTGGGGAGTGGGCGAGCGGTGGTCGCGGCGGCGGCGGGCTGGCCTGGGGTCTGGGGGGAGCTGGCGTTGGCGCCGAGCTCCGAGCTCAACGTGCACGTGCGGGGCACGTTCCTCTACGGCGCGCCGATCATGGGGCTGGTGGAGGGGATCGGCGGCGAGCTGGCGGTGCCGGTGCGTGTGCACGTGCTCGGGGACGGCCAGATCGACCTCGCGATCCGGATGACACCCAGGGTGTCGGTGGGCGAGGGGCGACTCTTTGGTGAGCGTGAGGGGCTGGGGGGTGCGCTGGCGGGGGGGCTGGTGCTCGACGTGCACGGCGTGCTCGGGTTCCAGCTCGATCCGAACGTGACGCTCCTCGCGGGGCTCGGTGGCGGCGCGGGCGGCTCGGTGGTCGACCACTCGTCCCTGGGCATCGCGTGGACGGCCCGTCTGGCCGGTGAGCTGGGGCTCGAGGCGCTCGTGAGCCGCGACTTCATGCTCTTCGTGCATGTGGAGGCTGGGTACGGGTTCGCGCCGGACCGGGCGGGGCTGGCGTTCTATCCCGCGCGCGAGGTCCTCAGCGTCTCCCTCGGCGCCGCCTACGTGCTCTGATCTGTGCTCCGCGCTGAAGTTCCCCCGCGCGCGCCCCGCCCACACCGCGAGCACGTCCAGCCCGCTCGACCAAGCGGTCGGCGGGCACACGACTCCCGTCGGGCACCCGACGGCGAGTGACACGGGATCAGCGCGCGTCGCTACGACTCGACGAACGCGTACATGATGCGAGGCGGATAGGTCCCCGCCGGGAACGGCTGCAGGATG
>JAIBCE010000499.1 GCA_019694315.1 Sandaracinaceae bacterium | reverse complement strand
CGCGCAGCGAGTGGGCCAGCTCGCGGGCGGCGATGGCGTTCTTCGGCTCGAGCGCGCGGACCGCGCGCCACGCGGCGATGGCGCCGTCGACGTCGCCCAGCCGGCGCCTCCGCACCTCGCCCAGCTCGAGCCAGATGGCGACCGCGTCTTCGCTCTTGGCGTTGGCGATCATCTCCTCGAGGGTCTTGGCGACCTCGGCGGGGCGACCGGCGGCGTCCTGCGCCTCGAGGAGCGCGCGCAGCGCCGTGAGATCGCGCGGGTTCTTCTCGAGCACCTTGCGCACGAGCGCGATGGCTCGCTCGGGATCGCCCGCGCGTGCGCGCCACGTCTCGGCGGCGCGGAGCCACAGGGCCGCGGTGAGCGCAGGATCGGTGGCCTGCTCGGCCTCGGTCTCGATGGCGCCGGCGAGCGCGCGGAAGTCGCCGCTGCGCTCGTAGGCGCGTTGGAGCGCGAGCAGCGCGAACCGCCGCTTGGGCTCGAGCGCGAGCACCTTCGTGTAGATTTTTGCGGCCTCTGCCGGGTTGCCCAGCGCGTCCTCCCAGAGCGCGGCGACCTTCTCGAGGAAGGCGATCTTGCGCGCGACCTCGCGCGTGCTCTCGGCGGCCTGCGCGAGCAGATCGATGAGCGCGCGCGCGCTCCGGCCCTCGCCGCCGCCGACCCCGTGGCGCATCTCGTTCGGGGGCAGGAGCATGCGCGTGAGCTCGTCGAGCGCGTCGACGTTGCCCGTGTCGGTGACCCACGCGGCGCGCAGGTACTCGAGGGCCTCGTCGGGGCGGCCGAGGGCGTCCTCGGCGACGTGGGCCGCGCGCACGTAGGCGGCGGCGCGGCGCTCGCGCTCGCGCGAGTGGGTCGCCTCGTCGAGCCACAGCTGCACGCGCTCCTGGTGCCGACCGCGCGCGGCGTACACCCGATCGAGGAGCACGCGCGTGGGCGCGTGGCGGGGATCGATGAGGTGGGCGGTCTCGAGGGCCATGCACGCGCCGTCGAGCTCGCCGATCGACTCGAGGTCGGCCGCGAGGCGGCGGTACTCGAGGGCGCGCACGCTCGGCTCCTCGTCGTGGGCGAGCAGCGCGCTCCGTGATTGGGTCGACGCCTTCACGTCGCCCCGGCCGTCGTGCAGGCGCACGAGCTCCTCGAGCACGCGCGCGTCGACGGCGGGGTCGGTCGGCGCGCGCGCGGCGGCCGCCTCGAGGAGGACGGTGGCCTGCGCGGCGTCCGCCAGGCGCTCGATCGAGAGGCGCGCGGCCTCGTGGAGCAGGCGCACGCTCCGCGCGAGGTCGTGCTCGCGACCGGCCTCCTCGGCGAGCGCGTCGCGCAGGCGCGCCCACGCCTTGCGGCGCGTGAGGTGGCGTTTGTACGCCTCGCGCGTGGGGCCCACGCGCCCGTCGGCGGAGATCGCCGCGGCCCACGCCTCTTCGGCCGCGACGTCGTCGCCCTCCTGCTCGAGCTGCGCGGCGCGCGAGGCCCAGTACGAGGCGACGAGCTCCGGATCGCCGCCGTAGCTCGTGGCGAGCAGCGCGTAGTGGTCGGAGAGCTGCTCGTCGAGCTTGCGGGCCGCCTCGGTGTTCTGCACCGCCTTGCCCCGCGCGCGGAGGAGCGCGCCCTCGATGCCCTTGAGCGCCTCGGAGTGCGAGGGCCGGAGGGTGAGCGCGGCGCGATACGCCGCGAGGATGCCGGTGAGATCCTCCTTGCGCTCGGCCTCGAGGAGGCGGGCGCGCTCGACGTGCAGATCGGCGCGCTCGCCCTCGCTGGTGGTGAGCGCGGCCTGCTTGTCGAGGAGCGAGAGCCGCTTGTCGAGCGCGAGGCGCGCGGCGACGCGGCGCGCGCCGTGCGCGGCCGCGAGCTGCCCGGCGTCGAGCGCGACGGCCTCTTCGAAGCACTTGAGCGCGCCCGCGAGCGAGTCGGCGCGCTCGTGCGCGAGCCCCTCTTCGACCAACAGCCGTGCGATGCGCGGCTTGTCGCTCACCTTGCCGGCGGCGCGCAGGGCCGTGACCTCGGCCGCGGTGTCGGCGGCGAGCGCGAGGGCGCGCTGGGCCTGCAGCGACGACGCGCCGGGCTGGGTCGCGAGCGGGTGCTCGGCGGCGCGGGTCATGGTCTCGCTCGGCACGAGCGGGACCGGCATCGCCCGCGGCGGCGTGGGACGCGGTCCAACGGCGGGGGGCCTCGGCGTGGGCGGACGAACGCGCGGCGGCGGGCGCGTCGGTGGCGTGACGATCTTCGCGTCCGCGGGCGCGCCCCGCGATCCGGTCTGCGCCACCTCTTCGAGCTCTTCGGCGTCGAGGTTCTCGATGTCCTCGCTCGCGGGCCCCGCAACCTTCGGATCGGTCACCCGCGAAGCGTATCGGAAAGCGGCTCAGTGAACGAGGGGCGCACAGGCGAGGATGACCCCGAGCAAGGCGAAGGCCCCGATGGCGACCCAGGAGCCCCACGTCATGGGCTCGCGCGGCAGGCCGTCTTCGCGGTTCTTCCGACGGCGCGCGCCCAGGTAGTAGGCCGGCACGGCGACGATCCAGAACATCGCGCCGAAGATGGTCCACCCGCCCGGGGCGAGGTTCGCGATCGACGGGCCGAAGCCGGCTCGTTTGCGCACCCCGTTCGCGGCGGCGTCGAGCCCCAGCGCAGCCGCGGAGAAGTACATCGCGGCGACGGGGAGCAGCTCGTCGCCGAACTCGAACAGTTGGAGCGCGAACCCCGCGCAGAGGACGAGCGCGCAGACGATCGAGACGAGCCGGGGGTGGTCGCGAAGGGCGCGGGGGACGTCCTGCACGGCGGGCAGGATAGTCCTTCTGCACGAGCCCTGCTGCGGCGGATCCGCGGAATCGGCTCAGTCGGAAAAATCGTTGGTCAGATAGAGCTTGGGCCCGACGTAGTGCAGGCCGACGCCGACGCGTAGGAGCTTGGGGTTCAGCATGTTGTCGTGGTGACCGCCGCCCGGGCCCTCGTCGTACATGAGCTTCATGGTCACGTCGATCTGCTGCTTGCCATTCTCCTTGCCGGCGGCGAGCTCGGGGATGCCGTCCCAGTCGCCCTGGTTCTCGGCGGCGCGCGACCCGAAGCCGCTCTTGCCCTTCATCGCCTCGGGGTCGCCCAGGGCCGATTTGATCTTCGCGTTGAAGTGCGCGTGCGGCTTGTGATCGGCCGCGAGCTGCTTGCTCCCCTCGAGGGCGAACGCGCTGATCTTCGCGTCGTAGAGGAGCGGCGCGACGCCGTGCTTCTTGCGGTACTCGTTGATGCGATCGACGTTGTGCTTGACCAGCGGATCGCTCGGCCACGGATCGGCGGGACGCGCGGGCGGCGCGGGCGCGGGGACCGTGGTCTTGGTGATGGTGATGGTCTTCTTCTTGCCGCCCTCTTCGACGACCTTCGTCTCGGTCGTCGTCGTGCCGACCGGCGGAGAAGGCTCGGGCGCGGCCGGGTCCTTGCGAGGGCCGCAGGCAGCCAGGACGAGGGTGACGATCAAGAGGCGACGCACCACGAAGGGGTAGCGTGTCGATGCGTGCGAGCCAATCGGGGCCCTGCGATCAGCGGAAGGCCACCACGACCGCGGCGAAGATGAGCCCGAAGCTGAGGAGGTACTTGCTCTGCACCGGCTCCCTCAGCACGAGCACCGCGAACCCGACGAACACGACCAGCGTGATCGCCTCCTGCATGATCTTGAGCTGATAGGCGCTGAGCGTGCGGTGGCCGATGCGGTTGGCCGGCACCATCAGGCAGTACTCGAGGAGCGCGATGAGCCAGCTCCCCAGGATCGCCTGCCACATCGGCAGCTGCTTGATCTTCAGGTGCCCGTACCACGCCGTCGTCATGAACAGGTTCGAAGCGAACAGCAGCCCCGCCGTCTTGTAAGCGTCCGACACGTCGGCAGTGTATCGCGTCGACGCCGTCGTTATTGGGGGGCGAGGCGCTGTGCTCGCTGCTGGGTCCAAAGTCCAAAGTCCAAAGTCCAAAGTGCGAGACGAGACGAGAGCCGAGAGCAGGAGAGACGAGACGAGAAGGGACCGGTGAGCGCACGAGGCGATCGATGAACGTGTCTCGACCTCGTGGAGCAAGTCGACGCTCGTTTCCCTGATCTCTCGCCTCGTCTCTCGCTCTCGTGTCTCGTCTCTCGGACTTTGGACTTTGGACTTTGGACGTTCGACCAAGCAGCAACGACGTCGCAGCCACCGGGACGCCGCAGGCCCGCGATCACCTCCGAGCGATCACTCCGACGCCGTCGACACCCTCGCCTGCGCCTTGCGCAGCGGACGCTCGGGCACGAACAACGTCGCGAGGAAGCCGAGGATCGCGATGCCCAGGCCCCACGCGTAGATGGCGCGGATCGCCTCGGTGAAGGCGCGCTTGGTGTCGGCGTCGAGCTTGTCGACCGCGGCGAGCGCGGGCTCGCGCGTGCTCGGCACGGTGAGGGTCTTCTCGACGTTGGCCTTCCAGCCCTTCACGTCGACCTGCATCTTCATCGGCGAGCCGCCCTCGCCGCCGGCCTCGGCCGCGAGGGCCTTGCGCGCCTCGATGCCGGCGAGCGCGGGGCCCGGCTTGACCGCGGCCATGCCGGTCACCAGGGTGAAGGCGAACACCGCGCCCAGCGTGGTCACGCCCACCGTGCTGCCGATCTGGCGGAAGAACGTGGCCGA
>JAIBCE010000498.1 GCA_019694315.1 Sandaracinaceae bacterium | reverse complement strand
GCGCGCCTCGGCGATCGATCAGGTTCGCATCGAGCCGACCGTCGGTGAGTCTCTCGACGTCGGGCGGCCGTCGCTCACCGACACCGAGGAGGTTCCCGGTGGAGGGCTCGACGAGGAACACGTCGAACACGCCCTCGATCCGCTGCTCCACGAAGAGCGTCTCCACGCCGCCATCCGCCGGAAAGTTCTGTGCTTCGGGCGCGGAATACCGCCTCGCATCGAGCATCAACGTCCCTCCAGGGCCGCGCGTATACCTCCACACCATGGTCCTGGGCCCGATGTCGGCCACGACGGGCCCGGGGTCGAAGGTGAACGGCTCGACTCTCTCCCGACCGAAGACCCGCATCGCGGCCTGACCCGCCTGCTCGTGAGGCTGAACGATGAACTCCCCGAAATCGAGTGGATCGGGATACGCATCTACCGATGTACGACTCGCGTCGACCAACACCTGTCCTCGAGGGTCGTAGTCAATCCGGACAGGCGGCCGGGACACGAAGATCTCCACGTTGCGCTGGATTCCGACGTATCCCGTGTGCGGATCCGGCCGGGACGCCGCAAAGACGAAAGGCGCCCGCATCTCCTCGCGGTCCGACCAGGCCAGTGCGCCGGTGCTCGTGTCGTATGCGGAGATCTCGATGACCGATGGGACGTGCGTGGGGTCGTCATTCGGGAGCGCACGCATCGTGAGCAGGAGCCCCAGATCGCGCGACTCATCGACGATGCGCGTCGGCGGCTCCACCACGAGCGCAGCGTCGCCGAACCCCCCGTCGGTGCCCCCATCAGGCCCGCCCGAGGTTCCGTCGCACGCAGCAGTCAGGGTCACCGCGACCAAGACACATGACATCCGCACGTGACCACGCCTCCTCATACACATACATGGACCGCCGGCGCGTGCCACTCAGCGATCGCCTGGAGTCCTGGGATCCAGCACTGTGGCGCCACTGCTGCGGGCGTAGAATCCGCGCTCCACATCAACGATTGGGGGTTCTGACGAGACGTCAACCGTGATTCGAGCGTCACCGATTCGTAGCCACCATCGGTCAGCCTCCATCCACTCGAGATGGAACCACCCGTCGACCACCAGTTCATCGAACACTCCTGCAT
Source organism: Sandaracinaceae bacterium (assembly GCA_019694315.1). Classification (GTDB taxonomy): domain Bacteria; phylum Myxococcota_A; class Polyangia; order Polyangiales; family Sandaracinaceae; genus JAFLCL01. Next base: position 3,524 of record JAIBCE010000498.1, on the reverse strand, counting down.
TCGTCACATCCAGATCGCGCCCCCCCGAAGCGTCTTTTGCAAGTAGGCGCCACATCTTTCCAGACCTTCGTTCCTGCTCGTCCACTGCCACCTCACTGCGTGCCCAGGGCCGCGTTCATGATGCGCGCGATTGCAGCCGAATCGATTCCCACACGGGCATCAGTCACGATTCGGACATCGGTTGGGAAGTCGCGGCCGTTCTGCGTCAGCACTCGACCCCCAATTGCTCTCGCAAACGCGGTCAACGTCCGAGCACGAGCTGCTGGGGGCGGCGCTCAGGTCGCGTAGAGGATCACGGTCACCGCGATCGCCCAGAGCGCGAGGCTGCCGAGGAACGGCCAGTCGCGGAGCATCGCGTCCGTGGGGCTCTCGGCGTGGCTGCGGCGGCGCACGAGCTGGACGAAGCGGGCCATGCCCGCGGCGGCGGGGATCGTGCTGATCACCAGGTACGACGTGCCGAAGCGCTCGATCGTCGCGTGGTCGAGCGTGTACATCGCATACGTCGCGATGGTCGCGAGGCCGAAGCCCACGAGGAGCCAGGTCACGATCTTGGGATCGTAGGCCTTGAGCACGCTGCGGGTCTTGCCCTCGGTGACGACGCCGAGCTCGTGCAGGCGCTTGCCCAGGCCGAGGAACATGGCCGCGAGGAACATGACGACCACGAGGTAGATCGACGGCGGCACCTCGGCGGCGTAGGCGCCAGAGAGCACGCGGAGCTCGAAGCCGAGCGCGATGCAGACCACGTCGACGTAGGCGACGCGCTTGAGCTTGAACGAGTACGCGAGGTTGAGGACGAGGTAGCCCATCATCGCGGCGAACGTGGCGAGCGAGAGCACGGCCGAGCCCACGGCGACGGTGGTGATGAGCGCGCCGAACGCGAGCCGGGCCGTGGCGACGGGGACGACGCCCGCAGCGATGGGACGCAGCTTCTTCACCGGGTGCGCCCGATCGGCCTCCACGTCGACGATGTCGTTGAGCATGTAGATCGCGCTCGCGAGCAGGCAGAAGAGCCCGAAGCCGGCGAGCGCGCGGAGAGCGACGTGCAGGTTGAGGAGCTGGTGCGCGAAGACCAGCGGGCCGAGCACGACGAGGTTCTTGACCCACTGGGTGGGTCGCATCGTCTTGATCAGGCCGAGGAGGGTCTTCACGCGCGGGTCCGGTGGAGGGGGCGGCGGACCATAGCAAGAAGCCGATCCGCGCGCCGACAACGCGCCGCCGCGCGCGCGAGCGCTCGCACCGGGCGCGATCCGTTGTAGCGTGCGGGCGTCATGACCCAGCCCCTCCGCATCGCGACCCGCAAGAGCCCTCTCGCCCTGGCGCAGACCCGCATGGTGGGCGAGCTCATCCGCGCGCACGCGCCCGGCCTCGAGATCGAGGAGGTGCACGTGGTGACCGAGGGCGACCGCGTGCTCGACAAGCCGCTCGCGAAGGTGGGCGGAAAGGGCCTCTTCGTGAGCGAGGTCGAGGCGGCGCTCGCCGACGGTCGCGCCGACATCGCGGTCCACTCGATGAAGGACGTGCCCGAGGCGCTCCTTCCGGGGATGACCCTCGCGTGCGTGCCGGAGCGAGAAGATCCGCGCGACGGCCTCGTCACGCGCGACGGCTCGGCGCTCATGGATCTCGTGGCGGGCGCCAAGATCGGCACGAGCTCGCTGCGACGTGCGATCCAGCTCCGTCGCGAGCGCAACGACGTGGCCTTCCACGTCCTGCGGGGCAACGTGGGCACACGGCTCTCGCGCGTGCGCGACGAGGCGCTCGATGCGGCCGTGCTCGCGCTCGCGGGCATGCGTCGCCTCGGCCTCGGGGCGCTCGGGCTCAAGCTCGTCGACGGACCCATCGACTCGCGCACGACCAAGCCTGCAGGCGATGCGCGGCTGACGGTGACGCCGCTGTCGGTCGAGGTGTCGATCCCTGCGGTGGGCCAGGGGGCGCTCGCCATCGAGGCGCGCGAAGGCGATGCGCGCGTGGCTGCGCTCCTCGCGCCGCTCGAGCACCGCCGCACGCGCATCGCGGTGGAGGCCGAGCGCGCGTTCCTCCAGACGCTCCACGGCTCGTGCTCCACGCCGCTCGCCGCGCACGCGCGGATCGACGAGGGGATGCTGCGCATGGACGGCATGGTCGGCTCGCTCGACGGCGACACGGTGCTCGCCGCGGGCACGGCGGAGACCTTCGAGCTCGACTCCGCGGGCGCGGAAGGACGCGCGCGTGTGATCGGGACGCAGCTCGCGGAGCGCCTCCTCGCCAACGGCGCCGGCGCGATCATCGACGCCGCTCGCAGCGAGAGCGATCCCTACCGCTGGCTCTACGCGCGCTGAGTACGGCGCTCACGACGGAGCTTGCGTCGATGCGGGCAGGGGCTCGCGGAGCGCACGCCAGGTCGGTGGTAGCCCCGCGAGGCCGACGCGCAGCGCGACGATGCCGCCGACGATCGCGCACGTGGTGTCGCGATCGCCCAGGCCGCTCACGGTGGCCCACATCGCCTCCTCGAACGAGCGCGAATAGCGCGAGGCGCACCAGAGGGAGAAGGGCACGGTGTCCTCGCAGACGACGCGCGCGCCGCTGCCCAGGACGGAAGCGGCGTTGCGCGGATCACGAAGGTGATCGAGCGCGACCGCGCGAGAGAGCCCGTCGCGCGTGGGACCCGCGGGTGTGTGCGCGATCGTGGCCTCGAGCAGCGCGCGACCTTCGAGCTCGGTCGTCGCGACGAGGGCCGCGCAGATCGCCGTGGCGATGGCGCCGGCGCGACCGTCGGGGTGTGCGTGCGTCGGGTCGGCCGAGAGCCCCGCCTGCCTCGCGCAGCGCTCGAGATCGTCCGCGAAGTACGCGCCCACCGGCGGCGCTCGCATCGCCGAGCCGTTGCCCATCGAGCCCTCTCCTCCGAAGGCCGAGCGCGCGACGATGTCCCACGGCAGGCCCTCGGCGATCGAGGTGAGGATGCGATGCGCGCCGCCGCCGTAGCCTCGATCGGGCTCGGCCACGTACCGATGTGCGAAGCGACGCGCGAGGCTCGCGCGATCGATCTCACCGTGAGCCTCGAGCTCCTCGAGCACCGAGATCGCCATCGCCGTGTCGTCGGTCCAGTGCCAGACGCGCTGCCCTGGGAGCGCGCGCTGATCGATGAGCGCGTCGACCGTGTGCGGGTGCACGAAGAAGCGCTCGCCAAACGCGTCGCCGAGCGCGAGCCCCTCGAGAGAGACGCGCGCGCGGTCGAGTGGTGCGGAGCTCATGCCGTCGGAACGGTGCACATCGCGGGACGATTCCTGCTCCCGGCTCGGCTCACATGCGCACGACGTCCATCTGCACGCCGGGCGCGCCTGGGTTGCCTCCGCCGGTGGAGCATGCCGCGCCCGCGTTGCCACCGGGCGCCGTGCCATAGGAGAGGCCGCTCTCCGTGATCGTGCTGCCCACGGTGAACAGGCCGATCGAGGGGCCACCCGCGCCGCCACCGCCGCAGCCGCCGCGTCCGCCATCACCGCCCTGCCCGCCCGCTCCGCCACCCCCGGAGTACAGGAACGACGTTGTGA
>JAIBCE010000497.1 GCA_019694315.1 Sandaracinaceae bacterium | reverse complement strand
AGGGACCGAGAAAGAATCGATTCGGGGCGCCTCGCGGCGGGGTCTGCGCAGCAGACCCCTGGAGCGGGAGCGAGGAGGAGTCTTCGACGATCGAGCCGGCGATCGGACACGCGCGCAGCTCACGAAGTGAGCGAGCACGGGAGAACCCGGCGGGGTCCGGGGGCGCTTGAGCCCCCGAGCGCGCGCCGAATGGCGCGCAGAAACTCAGTCTCTCACTCCGCGACCGAGACGATCCGACCATCCGGAAGCACGATCGCGTCGGCCAGATCGGTCTCGACGCGCGCGCCCGGCCACACGACCGATCGCTCGAGGCGCACCCCCGCAGCCACGGTCGCCGCCGCGCCAACCACGCTCTCCACGATCGTCGCGCCGGAGCCCACGACGGCGCTCGCCGCGATCCAGTCCGGACCTGCTTTGGTCCCCGGGAGGCGCCGGGCACCGCGGAGGACCTCGAGGTGGGCATCGCGGTACACGCGGGGGGTCCCCAGATCCAGCCAGGGGGCGTCGGAGAGCGCACCGAAGACGGCGAGGCCCTCCTCCTGCCAGCGCCGATAGCCCTGCCGCACCACACAGCCCTCGTGGGGCAAGCGCGCCAGCGCACTGCGTGAGAGCACGTGCACGCCCGTGAACATCGCCGGGGTGCCTTGCTCGGTGACGCGGTCCTTCGCGAGCATCGCCACGACGCGACCGTCGGGCGCGATCTCGATCGCCCCGAGCGCGAAGGGATGCTCGGTGCGTCGGAGCACCATCGTCGCGACGGCTCGTCGCGCCCGATGCATCGCGACCAGCGCCGAGAGATCGGGCGCGAAGAGGATGTCGCCGTTGATCGCGACGAGGACCTCGTCGTCGCTCATCGCGCCGTGCTCTCGCTCCTCGAGCTCCCACGCCCGCCGCAGCCCACCGCCGGTGCCGAGCAGCGTCGCCTCGCGCGAGAACGACACGCGGAGCCGCCCCGCCATCGAGCGCGCGACGTATGCGCCGATCTCGCGCTCGGTCTTGTCGGCGTCGTAGTGCGTGTTCACCACTGCCGAGCTCGCGCCGCTCGCGGCGAGGTGCTCGAGCGTCCAGCACGAGAGCGGCGTGTCGAAGAATGGAACGACCGGCTTGGGCAACAGCTCCGTCAGCGGCCGCAGGCGCGTGCCGAGGCCCGCACCGAACACCATCGCGCGCATCGCGCGACCCTACCCCAGCGCTCGACCCGCGTCGCCATCGTGGCGGGCGCGGGTGCGCCCCCCCACGAAACGTTGTAGACCCCCGCCCCCATGTCGCGCTCTCTCGTCACCGGTGGTGCTGGCTTCGTCGGCTCCCACCTCGTGGATCGCCTGCTCGCTCGCGGAGACGAGGTCGTCGCGCTCGACAACTTCTACACCGGGCGCGCGGACAACATCGCGCACCTCCGAGGTCACGCGCGCTTCCGCCTCGTGGAGCACGACGTGATCGGCCCGCTCCCCACCACGGGTGAGATGGCAGGGCGCTTCGATCGCATCTTCAACCTCGCGTGTCCCGCGAGCCCGCCCGCCTACCAGCGCGACGCGGTCTACACGACCAAGACGAGCTTCCTCGGGACCCTCCACGCGCTCGAGCGCGCCGAGGCCGATGGCGCCCGCCTGCTCCAGGCCTCCACGAGCGAGATCTACGGCGATCCCGAGGAGCACCCGCAGCGCGAGAGCTACCGCGGCGCCGTCAACACCCTCGGCCCGCGCGCCTGCTACGACGAGGGAAAGCGCGTCGCCGAGAGCCTCTGCATGGACTTCCGACGCCAGCACGGCGTCGATGCACGCCTCGTGCGCATCTTCAACACGTACGGCCCGCGCATGGATCCGGCCGATGGCCGCGTGGTGTCGAACTTCATCGTGCAGGCGCTGGCCGGCGAGCCGCTCACGATCTTCGGCGACGGCAAGCAGACCCGCTCGTTCTGCTTCGTGGACGACCTCGTCACCGGCTTCCTCGCGCTCATGGATCACCCCACCGAGCACGGCCCCGTGAACCTCGGAAACGACGGCGAATTCACGATGCTGGAGCTCGCCGAGCTGGTGCTCGAGCTCACGGCGTCGCGCTCCGAGATCGTCTGGCGCGACCGCCCCACCGACGACCCGATGCAGCGTCGTCCGGACCTCGGCCTCGCCCGCTCGCGCCTCGGCTTCCAGCACACGGTGCCGCTCCGCGCGGGACTCGAGCGCACGATCGCCTACTTCCGCACGCAGCGCGTGGTCGCGCAGGGTGCACCGCGCGAGAGCCGGCCGTAGAACGTCTGGCACCGTTCGAAGAGGAGGAGCTTCCGTGAAGATCTGCATGATTGGGTCGGGGTACGTGGGCCTCGTGAGCGGCGCAGGCTTCTCCGAGACCGGGCACGACGTCATCTGCGCCGACATCGACAAGTCGAAGATCGAGCGCCTCCAGCGCGGTGAGATCCCGATCTTCGAGCCGGGCCTCGACGCGATGGTCGCGCGCAACGTCGAGGCGGGTCGGCTCACGTTCTCTGCCGATGTGGCCGCCTCCATCGCGCAGGCGCAGGTCGTGTTCTGCGCCGTGGGCACGCCGATGCGCAGCGACGGTGCGGCCGATCTCTCGGCCGTGGACGCCGTGGCCCTCGAGGTCGCGCGCAGCGCCACGCGCGAGTGCGTGCTCGTGATGAAGAGCACCGTGCCGGTGGGCACCAACGCCCGCGTGCGTCGCCTCGTCGCCAACGCCAAGCACGGCGTGCACTGCGTCTCGAACCCCGAGTTCCTCAAGGAAGGCGACGCGATCACCGACTTCCTGCGCCCCGACCGCATCGTCGTCGGCGTGCTCCCGGACGACGCCTTCGCGCGCGACCTGATGGCCCGCCTCTATCACCCGCTGAACCTCGACACCGATCGCATGGTGTGGATGGACCCGGCCTCGGCGGAGCTCACGAAGTACGTCGCCAACACCATGCTCGCGATGCGCATCTCGTTCATGAACGAGATCGCCGTGCTCTGCGAGAAGGTGGGCGCCGACGTGCATCACGTGCGTCATGGCGTGGGCAGCGACGCCCGGATCGGCGCGAAGTTCCTCTACGCCGGCCCCGGCTACGGAGGCTCCTGCTTCCCGAAGGACGTGTCCGCGCTGATCCACACGGCGCGCGATCACGGCATCGAGCTCGAGCTCGCCGTCGCCACCGACCAGATCAACCGCCGACACAAGGGCGTGCTCTTCCGCAAGCTCCGGGCGCTCTTCGACGGCGACCTCCGCGGCAAGCGCATCGCGGTGTGGGGCATCGCGTTCAAGCCGCGCACCGACGATCTCCGCGAGTCGCCCGCGCTCGCGCTCATCGACTCGCTGCTCGCCGAGGGCGCACAGGTCTCCGCGCACGATCCCGAGGCGCAGACGAACGCGAAGGCTCTCTACGGCGATCGCGTCGAGATGCCGAGTGATCCGTACGCGGCCGCCGAGAACGCCGACGCGCTCGTGCTCGTCACCGAGTGGCGCCCGTACCAGAACCCCGACTTCGATCGCCTCAAGAGCAGCATGCGTCGCGCGGTGCTGCTCGACGGCCGCAACATCTGGTCCGGCTACGGCCTTCGCAAGCAAGGCTTCCTCTACGAGGGCATCGGCGTCCACGGCAGCTGACGGCTCACGTCGTGTCGAGCCTCTGCGGCGCTCGTGAGCATCACGGGCGCCGCGCCGCTTTCGGCCCTTCATGTGGGTCGCGCACGGGACGCGGAGCGTGAGGGCACCACGCTTGTCCAGGCACCGCTCGCTGCTACGAATGGCCGCTTCCCCTTCATGGTTCGACGAGGAGCCCCATGCGCACGCTGATCCCCGGACTCGCGATCGCCAGCACGTTCGTCGCCGCCTGCGGCTCGGGACCGCGTACGCCCGATGCCTTCTTCAGCTTCGACGGTGGCCCGATCGACGCGCCGTACAGCGACGCGTTCCGCGTCCCGATCGATGCGTACTCGCCGATGCCGGACGCGGGCCGCGACGTGGGCCCCGTCCCCGACGCAGGCCACGACGCCCCGCCGCCGGTGGACGCACCGCCCGGGCCCGACGCGGCAGTCGGCAGAGACGCGGATCTCATGCCGGTCGACAACGACACCTGCGACACGGCGATCGTGATCGGCGCCGGGATGCTGAGCGCCGACTCGACCGGCGCAGTGAACGACTACGACACGGGCACGAACTGCGCGGGCACGGGTGGCCCCGACGTCGTGTACGCGATCGACGTGCCCATGGGAGCGTTCCTCTCGGTGTCGGTGACCTCCGGCGACGGAGTCTTCGATCCCTCGATCAGCCTCGTCGACAGCACCTGCGGCGGCACGCCGCGCACGTGCATCGACGGCGACGACTCGGGCCTCGAGGATGCGATCAACACCGCGGAGTACGCGAACACCACGGGCGCCACCGCCCGCATCTACGCGGTGGTCGACACCTACGACGACGCCTCCTTCGGAGGCCCGTTCGATCTCACCGTCTCGCTCGCCTCGCCGAGCGGCAACGACACGTGCGCGTCGGCCACGATGATCACGCCCGGCACGTACTCCGGCACGACCGCGGGCGCTGCGAACGACTACGCCGGCACGGGCTGCGCGGGCGGCGCGGGCCTCGACGTCGTGTACGCGCTCGACGTGGGCGCTGGCCAGCGCGCCACCGTGAGCGTCACCTCGCGG
>JAIBCE010000496.1 GCA_019694315.1 Sandaracinaceae bacterium | reverse complement strand
TGCCGCGGTTGAACGCCGAGTGGCACGCGCGCCATCCGATGCCGCGCGGGGCGACCACGCAGCAGCGCATCCACTGGCACCTCGAGCACCAGAAGCACTGCGCGTGTCGGCCCATCCCGCTGAAGCTCCGCGCGCTGATGGCGCGGGGCGTGAAGCCGAGCCGCGAGCCGTGGCGGCGGCCCAAGCTCGAGCCCGTCGAGGAGTGATCGTCAGGCTCGAGGAGCGATCGTCAGCTCGAGGAGTGATCGTCAGGCTCGAGGAGTGATCGTCAGGCGCGGAGCACGCGACGCACGAGCACGTCGAGGACGAGCAGCGCGAGCGCGAGCGCCAGGATGCGGGGCGCGATCTCCTCGTGGGCCTCGATGCGCTCGGAGGCCTCGTGCTCGAAGAGAGGCCGCGGATCGTCGGTGATCGTGGCGCCGCCCGTGCGGCTCGCGAGGGCCTCGAGCAGGCTCGCGTCGGGCGCGAGGCGCGCGTACTCGGCGGGGTAGGGGTGGTTGGGGCTCGCGCGCGAGGTGCCGTAAGGGACGCCGCCGATCGCGTGCACCGCGTCGACCGAGTAGGCGCCGTAGCGAGTGAGGGGCACGCGAGCCTCGAGGCGGCCGGGGGCGATGGGCGCGAGGTCGATCTCGCGCGTCTCGCGCTCGCCCTCGGGGGCATCGAGCGGACCCTCGACGCGCGCGTGCACCGTGACGTCGTGGAGGAACTGGTCGCTCTCGTCGAAGGCGTCGGCCGAGATCACGAGCTCGTCGTCCTCGACGCGCGCCTCGAGCGGCAGGAAGGAGGTCTCGTCGGTGCGCGTGTGCTCGCGCAGGAGCTGCCCGAAGAAGCGCGGGCTGAGGGGCCAGCGGAGGAAGTCGGCAGACCAGCGCGCGGCGAGATCGCTCGTCCACGCGAGCGTGGTGCCGCTGCCGACGGCGCGTCGTGCCAGGAGGGGATCGCCGAGCTCCGTGCGCAAGACGAGCTCGCTCGGCGCGCCGCGCGCCTGCGTGGCGACGTAGCCCCGGAGCAGCGGCGCCCGCGCCAGATCGAGGCCGCGGAGGAAGCGCGCGCTCGTCACCACCTCGGCGCGCACGTGATCCTCGACGATGCTGTTCTGCCCGACCGTGGTGGCCTCGCGGAGGAAGATGCGCGGGATGCTCGAGGGATCGGCGGTGAAGTAGGCGCGGCCGCCGCCCAGATCCGCGACCTCCGAGAGGAGCGTGCGGTTCACGTCGGTGCCCACGCCGACGCTCGTGACCGTGATGCCATCGGCGCGCATCGCCGCGACGAGCTCGGGGATGCCGGGCTCGTTGGTCTGGCCATCGGTCAGGAGGATCACGTGGCGCGTGGCCGCGCGAGAGCTGCCGAGATCCTGGTAGGCCGCGTCGAGGGCGGGGAAGATCGCGGTGCCGCCGCGCGGCGCGAGGCGACCGATGTCGCGCTGGATGGCGAGGCGGTTCGACGCGCTCTGCAGGGGGACGGTGCGCTCGGCGACCGAGTCGAAGCCGATGACCTCGAGGAAGTCGTCGGGCGAGAGCACCTCGGCGGTGGCGCGCGCGGCCTCCTTGGCGAGCTCCATCTTCTCGCCAGCCATCGAGCCGGAGCGATCGATCACGAGCGCGAGCGCGAGCGCGGGCGTGTCACGGCGACGCTCGCCATCGAGCGAGACCGGCATGATCCGCTCGAGCTGCGTGCCGCGCCATCCGCCCGGGCCGAAGGCGCGCGGTCCGCCCGCGAAGAGCAGCGCGCCGCCGCGCCGGACGTAGGCCTCGAGGCTCTGCTCGGTCGAGGCGGAGATGGCGTCGGCGGGGGTGTCGGCGAGCACGATCGCGTCGAAGCCCGCGAGCTCGCCGGCGGTCGCGGGGATGCCGCGCGGGCTGCGGAGATCGGCGTCGATCTCGGCCGCGTCGAGCACGCGCGCGAACGCGTCCATGCGCGCGGGCTCGGGGCAGGCCACGAGCACGCGTGGGCGCCCGATCACGTCGGCCGCGCGCACGAAGCGGTTGTTCTCCGCGAAGCGATCGTCGCCCTCGGCGAGAGGCTCGACCTCGGCGCGGAGCTCGACGGTGCCGCGCTCGCGCGAGACGGTGCGGAAGGGGATCTCGTTGTCGCCCGCGTGGAGCTCGAGCTCCTGCACGCCGTCGAGGCCGACGAGGCGATCGTCCTGGTAGAGGCGCACCCGCGCGCGCACGTCGCGCGTGGCGCGGACGCTGGCGCGCACCTCGAAGGGCTGACCGGCGCGGATCTCCTCGGGGAACGCGAGGCCCGTGACGGTGAGCTCGGACGCGATGGGGCCCTCGTAGGGGCTCACCATCACGCGGACGCCCTGCGCGCTCAGCGCGGGCGCGCTCGCGAGCGCACGCCCGCGCGTCTCGAGGCCGTCCGAGAGGATCCAGAGCCGCGGAAGGCGACCGGGCACGAAGAGGCTCTGCGCGAAGCGGAGGGCCGACGCGAGATCGGTCGCGGGCGCGTCGTCGTCGTCGGTGGGGCTCGAGGTCTCGTCGTCGCGCGCCGCGTGGCGCTCGAGGCGCAGGGCCTCGGCGTCCTCGGGCACCGCGATGCGCTCGGGGGCGCGCGCGAACGTGACGACCTCCACGTGGTGGGCCTCGGGCCCGTCCTCGCCCCGCGCCCGGAGGAGGCTGCGCACCTGCTCCTCGGCATGCGCGACCGACGCGTCGGACACGGAGGGAGATACGTCGACGAGCACGACGGTGGAGGTGAGCGTCGCGTCGGTGGAGAAGGTGGGCCGCGCGAGCGCGACGAAGAGCGCGGAGGCGAGCAGCGCGCGCAAGAGCGTGCCGAGCACGAAGCCGCGCGCCGACAGCTCCGCGCGCGAGCCGAGCGCACCGAGGAGCGCGAGCGGCACGGTCGCCAAGAGAAACAACGCCTCCGGCGCGAGGAAGCGGAACGACTCGGTCTCGAGCCAGCCGCGCGCGAGGAGGAAGCGGACGCCGAGCGCGAGGCCCGCCGAGGCGAGGCCCGCGGCCGCGATCGCAGGCAGCGCGACGCGGGGCGTCTTCGTCGCGGCGCTCGCGTGCTTGGGAGCGGTCGCGCTCACGTGGTCCACCGGCGGTGGAAGGTGATCCACTCGAGCGCGAGGAGCGCGAGGGCCCCGATCACGAGCAGCACGTGGAGCGGCCAGCGCGGGGCCTCCGCGTCGCGCCGCTCGCGCGACGCCACGGCCTCGGAGGCCGCGTCGGCGTCGATCGTGACGGCGTCGTCGAGGCGAACGGGATCGAGGCGCGGCTCGTCGCGATCGAAGAGGTTCGCGACCACGATGCGCGAGGCCTGCCCCTCGATCGCGAGGTCGTAGACGCCGGCATGATCGAGCGTGAGCTCGGCGCGTCCCTCGCGAGGCGCGAGATCGATCGGTGCTGCCTCGGCCGACGCGGTTCCGTCGCCGCGCCGGGTGAGCGTGGCGTGCGGGGCGCTCAGCGCGAGCGGGAACGCGCGGCCGGTCTGCGCGCTGGGCGCGAGGGTGAGATCGTCGGGCGCGAGGAACGCGATCGCGTCGAGGACGAGGATCGGCCACGCGATGCGCAGCGGCAGGTCGCTCTCGCGCACGTCGAGGCCGAGCGCGACGAAGCGCGTGCGCTCGCGCGTGCCCGGCGCGAGCAGCGCGCCGCGGGCCTCGCCGGCGATGGTCTCGTCGCCGGGCGCAGGCAGGAGCGGTCGGGCCGTGGCGATGTTCACGTCGCGGAGCGCCACGAAGGCGAGCAGCGGGTGATCGCGATCCTGCGTGTCGAAGTGAGGGCGCGAGAGCGGCTCGCCGACGCCGAGCCACGGCGTGGAGGTGGGCGCGAGCAGCAGCGAGGGCGCGCTCGGCGGCGCGCTCGGCGTGACGCCATCGAAGATGACGAGCTCGCGGTCGGCCGGAATTCCGGTCGACTCGTAGGCCTCGGGCGAGAGCGTGGCCACGTCGAGGTAGGGGTCGAGCAGCAGCGCCGCCTGGAGGTAGACGTCGTCGGTCGCGGTGACGAGGAGGGCGCGACGGCGTCGCCGCGGGGCGAGGCGCGCCCAGGCCACGTCGTCGACCCCGAGCACGTCGAGGGGCGCACCGTCGTCGCGCGAGAGGCGGGCCTCGAAGAGCGCGTCGGCGCCGGTGAGCTCGTCGAGGGTGCGACGCACGCTCTGGCCGGGCGCCAGCGTGACGGGCTCGCGGTGCGCGAGCTGTCCGTCGGCGAAGATCGAGAGCGTCGCGCTCACCGGGCTGCTCGCGAAGCTCGTGAGCTCGACGAGCAGCTCCGCGCGGCTCGGATCCGCCGGAAAGCGGCGCGCCGAGAGGGCGGTGATGCCGACGTCGTCCGCGTGCGTGTCGGTGACGAGGGCGAGGTGCACCTCGACGCCCGCGTCGCGGAGGGCGCGCGATCGCTCGGCGAGGTGCGCGAGGCCGCCGTCGGTGATCACGTGCACGGCGCAGGCAGGCGCCTCGCTCGCGGGATCGTGCGCGGCGCAGAGGCTCGCGGCCCACGAGAGCGCCTCGCGCGCGTCTCCGGGCGCGTCGGTGGGCGTGAGCGAGGCGAGGGCCGCGCGGGCGAGGGCGTGATCGCTCGTCATCGGGTGCACCACGCGCGCGTCGGCGCTCGCTCCGAGGACGAGCACGCGATCGTCGGTGTGGAGCGTGGTGAGGAGCGCCTCCGCCGCGAGGCG
>JAIBCE010000495.1 GCA_019694315.1 Sandaracinaceae bacterium | reverse complement strand
ACAAGGTCAGGGTCAGGGACAAGGTCAGGGACAGGGACAAGGCCAGGGTCAGGGACAAGGCCAGGGTCAGGGTCAGGGTCAGGGTCAGGGCCAGGGTCAGGGACAAGGTCAGGGTCAGGGACAAGGTCAGGGCCAGGGACAAGGCGGACCGGGGCCCGGGGGTGGGCACGACGGGACCACGGGGCAGACGCGCGATCTCGGAGGCGACGGAACGCTCGCGCGCGTTCGTCCTCGTCAGCTCGCGGGCTCGCCCTCGCAGCGCACCTACGAGTGGATCGATCCCCGCACCGGTGCGCCCGGGCCTGCGGGCGAGGCCACCGGACCGGGCGGGAGCGGCGAGCAGGGCGCGATCGAGCGCGCGCCGATCCCCGAGGACTATCGAGATCACGTTCGCTCGTACTTCGGCGGCGGCGCCGCGCCGGGCGCGGCCCCCACGGGCACAGACGAAAGGACCGACATTCCATGAGTGACGCGAGGCTCGAGGCGTTCGCGAAGACCACCGCCACCCTCAAGGACGCCGTCGCGCGCGTCGTCGTCGGTCAGACGCAGGTCGTCGAGGAGGTGCTCATCTGCCTCTTCGCGGGCGGCCACGCGCTGCTCGAGGGCGCGCCCGGCCTGGGCAAGACGCTGCTCGTGCGCACGCTCGCCGAGGCGATGGAGCTGCGCTTCTCGCGCATCCAGTTCACGCCCGATCTCATGCCCGGCGACATCGTGGGCACGAACGTGGTCGTGGAGGACGAGCGCGGTCGCAAGCGCTTCGAGCTGAGCAAGGGCCCGATCTTCGGCCAGCTCGTGCTCGCCGACGAGATCAACCGCGCCACGCCCAAGACCCAGAGCGCGCTGCTCGAGGCCATGGCGGAGAAGAGCGTCACGATCGCAGGCACGCGACACCTGCTCGAGGAGCCGTTCTTCGTGCTGGCCACCGAGAACCCGATCGAGATGGAGGGCACCTACCCGCTGCCCGAGGCGCAGCTCGATCGCTTCCTCTTCAAGGTCCTCGTGCCCTCGCCCGACGAAGACACGCTCGTGGGCATCTTCGACAAGACCACGGGCAACGCCTCGAGCGAGGTCCCGCGCGTGGTCGATGGCCCGCGCCTGCTCGAGATGCGCAAGCTCGTGCGCGAGGTGCACGTGCCCGAGGCGCTCACGCGCTACGCGGCGCGCCTCGTGCGCGCGAGCGATCCGTCGCTCGAGGCGGCTGCGCCCGTCGCCAAGAAGTACCTCCGCTACGGCGCCGGCGTGCGCGGCGGACAGTCCCTCCTGCTCGCGGCCAAGGTGCACGCGCTCTTCGCCGGCCGGCCGCACGTCTCGTTCGCCGATCTCACGCGCGTCGCCGCCCCGGCGCTCCGACATCGCCTCATCCCGAGCTTCGAGGCCGAGGCCGAGGGCGTGAGCGCGGACAAGATCGTCGAGCGGCTGCTCGCCGAGGTGCCGGAGCTGCCCGCGACCGTGGGCCGGATCGCGACATGAGCGCGTCGAGCCACACGCGCGCCGGCTCGCTGCTCGGGCACCTCACGCGCCTCGCGCGGCTCGGGCTCGCGCTCGCCCTCGGTCTGGTGCTCGGGAGCGTCGCCGAGCCCCTCGCGCAGGGCCTGGGCGCGACCATCCTGCGCGGCGCGCACGGCGAGCCGCTCGTCTCGCTCACGCGCTCCGCGCACGCGCAGACGCCCCCGGCCGTGGAGCTCTTCGTCGACGGAATCTTCGGCCACGACGCCTTCCTGAGCGGCGGCTACACGACGATCGTCGTGCGCGCGACCAACCGCACCGCGAGCGCGCTCCGTGGTGAGCTGCACGTGCAGACGCGCACGTGGGACCACGTCGTGTCGGTGCACCGCGTGCCGCTCGATCTGCCTGCGCGCGAGGGGCGCGTCGCGACGCTCACACTCCCCGCGTTCGACGACGGCCTCACCTTCGACGTCACCTACCAGGCCGACGGAGGCACGCTCGGCACCGCGAACACCGCGCTCAGCTACGCGGGCTCCGCCCGCCCCATCATCGTGCTCGACGATCCGCCGCGCCTGCGCGCGCCGCTCGTGGGCACCCGCGTGAGCCTCTACGACACGAGCGCCTACTACGGCTCCGCTCGCGAGGTCGAGGTGCCCATCGGCGTCATCTCGAGCGATCCGCGCTCGGGCGATCTGCTCCTGCCCGACAGCGCCGCTGGCTGGTCGAACGTGCTCCTCGCCGTCGGCACCGTGCCCGCGCTCGGGCGCGCCGGAGAGCCCGAGCTCGCCGCGCTCGAGGCGTGGGTGCGCGCGGGTGGGCACCTCGTGGTGATGCCCACGCGCGACGCCGATCTCGATCATGCCTTCGTGCGCCGCACCGTCGGCTCGCTCGGTCGGGCCTCCGATCAGCCCGCGCCCTTCGCCTCGCTCGGCGTCACCGAGGCGCCGCTCGCGTGCCCGGCCTCCGCGACGCGCGAGGTGTTCGGCTGCCAGGTGCGCGTGGGCTTCGGGGTGGTGTGGGTCACCGACGTCGATCTCTCCGACGCGCGGCTCGTGAACCGCCCCGAGGTGCAGGAGATCTTCCAGGCGATGGCCCGCTCCGTCGCCGCCGCCGACGATCGCGTGCACCCCTACCTCTCGTTCGCGCGCGGCGCCGATCGCCCGCTCGAGCCGTGGATGTCGGGCCCCAACGTCGCGGCCGTGCGCAGCGCGCTCGATCCCAACGAGGGCTACCGACCGGCGTTGGTGCTCGTGGGCGTCGTGCTGCTCGCGTACGTGCTCCTCGTGGGCCCGGTGAACTTCACCATCGTCGAGCGCCGCAAGCAGCCCACGCTCGCGCTCGTCACGACGCCGATCCTCGCGCTGCTCTGCGTGATGGCGACGTTCTTCGTGGGCTACGTGGGCAAGGGCGTGCTCATGCGCTACCGACGCATCGCGCTCGTCGACGTCGTGGACGGCTCGCCGACGGGCGCGGGCCGCACGTACACGGGCCTCTTCTACACGCGGCCGACGGGCGCCGACGTCGAGCTCTCCCCCGGCGCCGTCGCGATGCGCATCGGCTCCGGCAACGACGGCCCCACGATCCGCGAGGGCGGTGATCACCGCACGCTCGAGTCCATGCGCGCCGGCCTCTGGGAGACCGCGTTCGTGCGCCAGGACGACACGCCGTCGCTCGGCGGTCCCGTTCGCTTCGAGCTCGACGGAAGCCGCATCGCACGCGTGCGCAACGACTCCACGCTGACGCTCCGCGCGGCGTTCATGACCGACCTCGCGGGCGGCGTGTACCAGCTCCCCGAGATCGCGCCGGGCACGAGCGTCGATGTCCCCACGGCGCCCACCAGCTTCCTCGCGGTGGGCGATCGTCCGAGCGCCGACTACTGGACGGGCGCCGACGCCTTCCTCGGCACGCTCGGCTACCGCAGCGACGCGCGAGAGGCCGTGATGGCGATGATGGCGATGAGCACCGAGGCCCCCTCGGCGGGCGTGCTCCCCGTGCTCTACGCGCGGATCGATCCCGAGGCGCCGCCCGACGCCAGCCCCACCTTCGACGCCGAGCTCGACGTGCGCATCCTCCGCGTCGTGCCGAGCATGCAAGGCAGCGCCCTCTACGTGCCCACCCTCACCGCGGCCATCCAGCGCGCGGCCACCGAGGGCTCGCCGCCCATCGGCGCGACGAGCGCCCCGGGCGGAGCCGCCGCGGGCCAGCAGACGGGAGGCGCGCCGTGATCCGCGTCGAGAACGTCAGCCACTGGTTCGGCAGCTTCCGCGCGCTCACCGACGTGTCGCTCGTGGTGCCCGCCAACGAGATCTTCGGCTTCATCGGCCCCAACGGCGCCGGCAAGACGACCACCATCCGCATGATGGCGACGCTGCTCGAGCCCGACGTGGGGCGGGTCGTCGTGGGCGGCATCGACGTCGTCGAGCACCCCGACGAGGTGCGCAAGGTGCTCGGCTTCATGCCCGACTCCTTCGGCGTCTACGACCGCATCACCGTCGACGAGTACCTCGAGTTCTTCGCCGCGGCGCACAGCATCCCGCTCTCGCAGCGCCGCCGCACCATCGAGGCCGTCATCGAGCTCACCGAGCTCGGCGCGGTGCGCGAGCGCCTCGTGCAGGCGCTCTCGAAGGGCATGAAGCAGCGCCTCGCGATCGCGCGCACGCTGCTCCACGACCCCAAGGTCCTCATCCTCGACGAGCCCGCCAACGGCCTCGATCCGCGGGCGCGCATCGAGATGCGCGAGCTCATCGAGGAGCTGCGACGCCTCGGCAAGACGGTGATGCTCTCGAGCCACATCCTCACCGAGCTCAGCGACATGTGCACCTCGGTCGCGATCCTCGAGCGCGGCCGCGTGGTGGCCTCGGGCAGCGTCGACACGATCGGACGCGGCCTCCGACCCGAGCGCGGCGTGAAGATCCGCTTGCTCGCGCCGCCCGAGAATGCCGAGGCGATCCTCTCCAAGGCGCCGAGCGTGATCGGCGTCGAGCGCGACCCCGACGGCGCCTTCGCGCTCCAGTACCAGGGCGGCGACGAGGCCCTGGCCGACGTCGTCGACTATGCGGTGCGCGAGCGACTGCGCATCGTGCGCGTGGAGCCCGACCAGAACGATCTCGAGCGCATCTTCCTCGAGGTGACGAAGGGAGAGCTCCAGTGAGCGACGAGACCTCCCCCGAACGGCCCGCGCTCGAGCC
>JAIBCE010000098.1 GCA_019694315.1 Sandaracinaceae bacterium | reverse complement strand
AGCGTACCGTCGGCGGCGACGAGGATGAGGTGCGAGCCCGCCGGTGTGGGCGGCGGCGGGCCGCCCGCGCAGACCGCGATCTCGGGGCCGGGCGAGCTCGGGTCCACCTCGCCGATCGCGAGCTCGGCGCCCGGAGTGACGCGATAGCCCGGGTCGCTCGCGGGCCAGAGGCGCTCGCCCGTGGTGCCGCGCACGGCGCGGAGCACGCCATCACCCCAGTAATCCTGGCTTCCCGCGCCCGGGCGACGGAACGTGCTGAACACCACGGCCGGCACGTCGTCGCGATCGTAGTCGCCGTCACCGTCGTCGTCGGTGAGGGGCGCGACCATCGGCGCCATCATCACTTGATCGTGCGTGGGGAGCACGTCGGGGTCGCTCTCCCAGCGCCACTCGAGCGAGAGCTCGAAGGGCCCCACCGGCGGCCGGTACTCGCACATGGTCCCCATCGCGCGCGGCAGGCAGCGGCCCGCGGTGCTCTCGCAGTACTGGCCCTCGGGGCACTCCGCGCTCGTCGTGCACGTGGGCCCGGGCGTGATGCACGCCGCGAGGTAGCAGACCTCGCTCGCCGTGCAGCACGCGGCCGCCGCGCCCTCGCCGCAGAGCACACCGTCGGTGCCGCAGTCGAGCACGCAGCGATCGCGATCGCAGCGCTCACCGGCGCCGCAGCAGTCGCCGCCGCACAGCTCGCTCGTGGCGCAGCAGGTGCCACCGCCGCAGCTCTGTCCGATCTCGCAGCAGGTCTCTCCGCACTGGCGGATCGACGGGCAGAGGTACGCGTCGTCGGTGGGAGCGTTCGCGTCGACGTTCGGGCCCGCGTCGTTCTGCGGGCGCGGCACGCACCGCATGTTCGTGCAGACCTCCGAGGACGCGCAGTCCGACGACGACGTGCAGCTCGGCCCAGGCGGCGAGCCGCAGTCGCAGCCTGCGAGCGCGAGCGAGACGAGGGTCGAAGCGACGAAGGCGAAGCGAGCGAAGCGATGCGACATCGCACGACGATATCAGAGCGCTGGCTCGATCGACCCGCGCCCGCGCCCGGTGTCGTCGCGGCTCGTGGACGCGCGCGCGCCGCCAGCGCGGGACCGAGCCCGCACGAGCGGCGCGTGAGGCGCGACGATCACTCCGCCGGGGACACGGACGCGACGAGCGGGACGGGCGTGGGAGGCATGGGCTCGAGCGTGCGGAGATCGGTCGAGCCCATGAACCTCTCGAGCGGCTCGCGGCTCGCGAGCTGACCGAGCGGCACGAACGGATCGGGGCCGTTGCGGAACGGCGTGGGATCTTCGTTCGCGAGGAGCTTCAAGACGCCCTCGCGCGCCTTGTTGAAGATGAGCTCCGTCTTGTCGTTCGTGTCCTTGTTCGTGCGCGGGAGGCCGAGCTGCGGCGGCACGCCGAAGGCCTGCGCGCCGTTGAGCACGTAGTTGCCGAGGTTGCCGCGCCAGTACGTGCCCTTGGCCTGCATCTCGTGCGCCGCGCTGCGATAGAAGTGGTTGAAGTTCTTCATCGCCTCGAGGACGTAGTCCTTGCGGCGCAGCATGTAGCGGAGCTGCTTGGGATCGAGGTGCTCGTCCTTCACGAACGACTCGACCCAGAGGTTGTAGTAGTTCGCGCAGTCGAAGAAGCACTTCTCGCGGAAGAGCTCGTAGCTGCCGAACGTGCAGTAGAGGCCGGCGTAGAGGAGCAGCGTCGCCTCGTAGCGGAACTTGATGAAGTCGTTCATCAGCTCGCTGCGCTCGAGGATGTCCTCGCCCGCGAAGTCCCGCGTGATCATGTCGGTGAGGCAGTCGGCCTCGATCGAGATGTAGTCGGAGCCCGGCGAGTAGAACGGATCGGGGAACGCGCCCGACTCGCCGATCGTCGCCCAGCGCTGGCCACCGTCCCAGAACTTCTTGGTGCGGTACGCGAGCTGGTGGAACGCGCCGATGTCGACGAGCTCGGCCTTCTCGAGGAGCTGGCGCGGCGCCTTGTGCTCGCGCAGGAACGCCATGAAGCCCTCCCTCGTGGCCTGCGCAGGCTTCCAGAGCGAGCGGTCCTGCACGATGCCGAGCGAGATCAGGTCATTCGAGAGCGGGATGAACCAGATCCAGAGGCCCGGATAGCAGAAGTGGTTCGTCGAGAGCGTGCGGCACGTGTAGCGAGCACGCGCGTGGAACTCCTCGTTGGGCCACGCGTCCATGTCGGTGACGTTGGCGCCGCGCGCCCAGCTCGAGACGATCTTGTGCTCGGGCGCGGGCAAGCGGAGATCGAGGCGCTTGGCGATCAGGTTCGCACGGCCGGCCGCGTCGACGATCCACTTGCAGCGGTACGTCGTGGTCTCGCCGTCGCGGAGCACCGTCACCGAGTGGCGCCCGCCGTCGTTCGAGAGCTCGAAGTCGCGCACGGTCGCGGGGATCTGGAGATCCACGCCGAGCTCGAGCGTCATCTTGCGGAGGTCGAGCTCGAGGCGGTTGCGGTCGAGCTGGAAGCTCGGGATGGGCGGCATGTGATAGACGCCGATCTCGCTCAGCTCGTGCAGCTCGCCGTCGCGCTCCTTGGAGTCGAAGAAGAAGCGCAGCGAGTTCTTCGGCAGCTGGTTGATGTACAGGTAGCGGCTGAGCTTCTGCTTGCGGATCAGGTAGTTCGCCGCGATCTCGACGGTGGACTCGCCGACCTTGTAGCCGGGCTCGACCTTGCGCTCGAACATCACGATCTCGAGCTCGGGCTTGGTCATCTTGAGCTGCCGCGCGAGCAAGAGGCCCGCGAGGCCACCGCCCATGATCGCGACATCCACCACCTTCTCGCCGGAAACGGTCATCGACATAGGGGGCCCATCCTACCGAACCGCTGCGGCCGGTTACGTCCAGCCCCGGGGCACCCCAGAAACGCCGCGCGAATTCTCACGCGGTCCCGCCGCGGAGGCTTGCCGAACGGCCTCCTCGGCCCGTCCTCGAATCCGCGACACAGCATCGCCTCCACACGAGGATCCGTTGTCTGGCGATTCTGCTTAGACTCGCGACGGGGCGACCTTGGGCACCAAGCTACCGAAGAACATCGAGGTCCACGCGGCCGAGCCAGCGCCGGACGGCGACACGTACCGCAGCGCCGACGGCGGGCAGCGACGGGTGGTCCGCATCCGCGGCACGAACACCACGCGCAACACGGTGGTCGTCGCGACGCTCGGGATCTCGATGCTCCTCTGCGCGGCGATCTCGGCCAGCTCCGAGCCGTGGCGCCCCCTCGGCATCATCGCGCTCGTGCTCTTCTTCATGAGCGCGCACGTCGGCTCGATGCTGCTCTATCGCTGGCTCCGTCGCGTGCGGCTCGAGCTCTCACGACGCGAGCTCGTGGTCGTGACGCGGCCGATCGGGCGCACCGTGAGGGTGGGCGCGTGGTCGGCCTCGCGTCCATTCGTGGTCGAGCGGCACACGACGTGGAGCCCGCTCGCGTCGTTCGCGTGGTGGGATCTGCACGTCGAGAACGAGAGCGGAGGACGCACCAAGCTCGCGACGCTCACCGACGAGACGAGCGCCGACGCGATCGTCGAGCTCCTGCGCGACGGCTACCGCGATGCACCGCCCCCGAGCACACGGAGCGAGGTCGCCGCGCGCTTCGGTCCGCCCCCTTCGTCGATCGCAGTGCGCGGTGACGTGACGCAGCCGGGTGAGGCGCGATGGACGCTCACCGTGGCTCACACGCGGAGCGGTCAGCTCGGCGCCCTCGCACGCGTGCTCTTCCTCGGCACGATCACCGTGGCCTTCGCGCTCGGGACGATCTCCGCCACCCTCGACGGTGGGGCGAGCGGTCTCCTCGCGGGCCTCCTCGTCCTCGTGCCGGTCACGCTCGGGGCCGCGAACGCGCTGCGAGACCTCGTGATGCGAACGATCGGGCGCGCCGAGCTGAGCCTCTCGCCGTCCGAGCTCGTCGCGCGCACATGGCCGCTGCCCACCGAGATCGTCGCGCCGCGAGGACGAACGATCGTCGCACCGCGCGGAGTCCGCACCATCGCCGACGCGCGCCTCGGCCCCATGATCTTCGTGGAAGGCGCAAACGATCGACGCATCGTCTTGAGGGGCTTTCCCCTCGACGCCGACGAGGCGACCTATCTCGCCCGCGTGATGGACACCTACTGCCAGGCACGCGAGCGATGACCTTCGACGAGGCGCTCGCCACGCTGGGCCTGCCTTCCGGATCGAGCCCCGACGAGCGCGAGGTCCGACAGGCCTACGTCCGGCTCGTGAAGGTGCACAAGCCCGAGCGCGATCCCGAGCGCTTCCAGGCGATCCGCGAGGCGTACGAGCGCGCGCGTCGCGGGCGCGATGTGTGGGAGCGCGTCGCGGCCCAGCTCCAAGCCGCGAGCGAGGGAGACGGCGCGGCAGGTCCTTCGGAGATCGCATCGACGGGCGAGCGCACCGAGGCGGCGAGCGCGCGCGACGAGCCCACGCATGACGCGACCCATGCAGACCGTCGCGAGAGCGAGGACGACGGGGACGAGGTCGAGGACGACGGTGACGCGATCGAGCACGGCGGCGAGGAGGCCGACCGCGACGACAGGGCCCCAGGCCCGCTCCCGGAGCACCTCCCTCCCCCCGCGCTCGGCGGCACCGACCCTGTCCTCGCGAAGATCGAGGAGGAGCTCGACGGAGCCCCCGACGACGACGCGCGCCTCGCCATCCTCCTCCGCGCGGTGCAGGCGCACCCCGCGACCTCCGAGCTCCGATGGGAGCTCTACGACCACTACCGCCTCGCCCACGAGCACGAGGCCGCGCGTCGGACGCTCGAGAAGGGCGTGGCGCTCGAACAGCCCTACTTCCTCGAGGAGTTCGCGCACACGTTTCCCGCCGACGTGAGCGCCGCACAGCTCGAGCAGCTCCGCGAGCGCGGCGCGCACCTCCTCGCCCTCGAGGTCCTCTCGGCGCAGGGCCAGCACGAGCGCAGCGAGCGAGAGCTCACCACCCTCGTCGCGCAGATCGAGGCCTCGGGCCACGCACGGATCCCGCGCGCGGTGTTCCTGCGTCTCGGTCTCACGGCGATGAGCCGTGGCGACGGGGCGCTGGCAGCGCGAGTGGCGCACCTGGCGCGTGATCGCCCCGAGCTCTTCCAGGCGTCGGTCGCGGCCCAGGTGACCGAGACGTACCTGCGCGAGCTCCTCGACGCGGCGCCGCACCTCGATCGCGAGGTCTCCAAGTGCATCGCGCTCGAGCTCCTCTCGGATCCGCGAGGCCTCCACCCGCTCGCCACGCTGCGCGCCGGTGACCCTCGCGCCGCCGCGCGAGCGCTCGAGACCCTCGAGCGTCGCGCACCCATCCTGGCGCGCGTCCTCGGGCCACAGCTCGGCGGGGCCGCGCGAGACGTCGCACGAGCCGGGGACCCCATCCCGTGGCGCGTGCTGATCGTGGCGATCATCGCGATCATGCAGGTCGCGCGCATGTGCGAGAGCGCCACGCCCACGCCGAGCACGTATACCTACGACTTCCGCGTGCCGCCGCCGCTGCCGACCTATCCCGAGCGAGCCGCCGAGCTCGCGGCGCCCGAGGTGCCCGCGCCCATCGTGTCCTCGACCGCCGAGGATCGGAGCCCGATGAGCACCACCGTCGACCGCATCTGCGCCGACGCACCGGATCTGTGCGATGCCGCGATGCGCGCCCGCGCACGTGCGGTCGCCGACGACTGTGGCGTGGCTCGCCGCGAAGCCGAGCGCCTCGAAGAGGACTGCGGGCTCACCGACGCGCGCGATCTCTGCCGCGAGCTGACCATCCTGGTCGCGTCGCGCTGCGAGGCCTCTCCATGAGCGACAGGGACACCGCGGCCACCCTTCGATCGGCCACGCAAGGAGCACACTGATGGGCGAGCGCGTCGTCGTCGGCATCGACCTCGGGACCACCTACTCGCTCGTCTCCGTCTTGCGCGACGACGTGCCCATCGTGCTTCCCAACGCGCTCGGTGAGCACCTCACGCCGAGCGCGGTGTCCGTGGACGAGCAGGGCGTGTGGCTCGTGGGCGCGGCGGCGCGTGCGCGCGCGGTGACGCATCCACTCAGTACCGTGCTCGCGTTCAAGCGCGACATGGGCACCGATCGGACCTATCGCCTCGGCGGCACCACGAAGAGCCCGGTGGAGCTGTCGGCGATGGTCCTCGCGGAGCTCAAGCGCGACGCAGAGGCGGCGCTCGGCATCCCCATCACGGAGGCCGTGATCACCGTGCCCGCGTACTTCGGCGATCGACAGCGACAGGCCACTCGAGACGCGGCCGAGATCGCGGGGCTCCGCGCCGACCGCATCGTCAACGAGCCCACCGCCGCGGCGCTCGCGTACGGGCTCCACCGGCGCGATCGCGATCTGCGCGTGTGCGTGCTCGATCTCGGCGGCGGCACGTTCGACGTCACGATCCTCTCGATCGCCGACGGAATCATCGAGATCCACGCCTCGGCCGGCGACGCGCGCCTCGGGGGCGAGGACTTCACGGACGCGATCGTGACCTGGGCGCTCGAGGCCATCACGCAGCGGCACGGCGCAGCGCCGCGACCCGACACGCGCGAGCACGCGCGGGTTCGCGAGGCCGCAGAGCACGCCAAGAAGATCCTCTCTCGCGAGCCCACCGCGGGCCTCGCGCTGCCGGGGCTCGCCCTCGGGCGCGCCACGGTCGACGTGACGCTCGCCCTCGATCGCGAGCAGGCATTGCGCCTGTGGAAACCACTGCTCGATCGCCTGCGAGCGCCCATCACCCGCGCGCTGCGTGATGCCTCCCTGCTGCCCTCGGCGATCGACGAGGTGCTCCTCGTCGGCGGCGCCACGCGGATGCGTCCGGTGGTGGAGCTCGCGAGCTCGGTCTTCGGCAAGCTCCCCTCGCACCAGCTACCGCCCGACGAGGCGGTCGCGCTGGGCGCGGCGGTGCAAGCCGCGCTCGAGCAAGGCCACAGCGCCGTCGAGGACGTGGTCGTCACCGACGTCGCGCCCTTCACGCTCGGCGTCGAGTCCTCGGAGATCTCGGGCAACGCGGTGGTGGGAGGCCTGTTCGTGCCGGTGCTCGAGCGCGGCACGACGATCCCTGCGAGCCGCGTGAAGCGCTTCTTCACGCTCCATCCCGAGCAGACGCAGCTCAACGTCCGGGTCTTTCAGGGCGAGCACTCGCTCGTGCGCGACAACCACTTCCTGGGCGAGTACCTGCTCAAGGGACTGCCCACGCGTCGCGCGGAGACCACGGCCGTCGACGTGCGGCTGACCTACGATCTCAACGGCATCCTCGAGGTGGAGATGTCAGTCGTGGGCTCGAGCCGCACCGAGCAGCTCGTGATCGAGCAGCGCCCGGGCAAGCTCGGTCGCGCGGCCGTGGACGAGGCGCGGCGGGCCATGGCCAGCCTCAAGATCCACCCTCGGAGCACCCTCCCGAATCGCACCGCGCTCGAGCGCGCCGAGGCGCTCTTCGTGCAGCTCACGGGGCCGGAGCGAGACACGCTCGGCGTGGTGCTCGGTCACTTCCGGGCGACGCTCGAGTCGCAGGATCCGGCCGTCATCGAGCCCGCGCGCAAGGAGCTCGCGGCCCTCACGGCGGCCCTCGCGAGGCGAGAGTGACGCGAGGGGCCCTCGCGTGAAGACCTCGGTGCGTGAGACCGTCCGAGCTCGATGAACGCCTCGCACGCGGCCCGCACACGTCTCGTCCTCGCACTCTCTGCGCTCTCGCTGTGCCTCGCCGGAGCGGTGTGGCAGCCGACGCTCGTCTTCGCGCAGTCACGGCGGACCACCGCGGTCTCGGCCGCGCAGGCGGCGCTCGACGCGGTGGACATCGCGGCGTGCAGACCCGCCGACATGCCGGCCGATCACGCTCGCGTCGCGATCGTGCTCTATCCCGATGGACAGTGGTCGATGGCGATCGGGCCCGTCACCTGGCCTGGGCATCGCGCGACGCGCGATCAGCTCGCGCTCTTCCACTCGTGCATCGAGGGCGCGATCGTGCGGGCGATCAGCCTTCCCACGACGCTGCCGGCTCCGCGCCGCGTGTCGGTGGTCTCCCGCACGTGGAACGCCGACGGCTCGTCGGGCCCGCACGGCGCTACCTCGAGCGCAGCGCTCGGGGACGAGGGCGCGATCTGCGCGTGGGGACAGTACCGACCGGACTGGGCCTCGCTGCCCCCTCCCGCACGCTGTCGCGCGGGGCTCACGTGCTGCGGTGGGGGCGCCGCGGGGTCCGACTCTTCGTGCATGCGCGCCGCGCACGGCATGTGTCCGCCGCTCCCCTGAAGAGAGCGCGCCGAGCGATCAGATGATGCGATCGCTGCCACCGTCGACGGGGACCTGAGCGCCCGTGGTCTTGCCGAAGAGAGGACCGGCCATCGCGACCACGAGATCGGCCACGTCCTTGCTGCGCACCTCGACCTTGAGGAGGTTGTTGCGCTTGTACTCGTCGATCGTCATGCCGTAGTGCTTCGCGCGACTCTCGAGCAGCTCCGGGGTCCACAGCGCCGTGTCCATGACCGCATGCGGATGCAGCACGTTCACGCGCACACCCTTGGGACCGAGCTCGAGGGCCGCGACCCGCGCGAGCTGCGTGAGACCTGCCTTGGACGCCGAGTAGGCCGCGGCGCCTGGCCCCGGAGCGGGCACGTTCTTCGACGCGACCACGACGATCGCTGGCTCGTGCCCGAGCAAGAGGAACGGCGCGCACGCGCGCAAGAGCGCCATCTGGCTCGTGAGGTTGACGGCGATCGTCCGATCCCAGAGCTCGTCCTCGAGCGCTGCGATCGGCTGGCTCGAAGGGAAGATGCCCGCGTTGGGCACCACGACGTCGAGACCACCGAACGCCTGGATCGTGCGGGACACGGCGCGCTCGATCGCCGCGCGGTCGGTCACGTCGCACACGAGCCCGAGCACGCCCTCGCCCGTGAACGTCGTGGTGATCGACGGGCTCACGTCGAGCGCCACCACCGCCGCGCCCGCTGCGCGCAGCGCCGTGACGCTCGCCTTGCCGATGCCGCCGGCCGCGCCGGTCACGAGCGCCACCTTGCCCTGGAGGACGGGCGCGACGCTCTTGCCGAGCTTGGCCTGCTCGAGCTCCCAGTACTCCATGTCGAAGAGATCACGCTCGGGCAGCGCGACCCAGCCGCCCATGCGCTCGGCGAGATCGATCGCGGCGCGCGTGTGCCGCGTGATGTCGTCGACCACCCCGGCGCGCACGGCCGTGGGTCCGAACGAGAGGGTGCCGTGACCGGGCCAGATCGCCCAGCGCGGCGCGGGATCGAGCATCGTGAGGCCGCGCCCGGTCGCGTGGCGATCGAAGTACGCGCGGTAGTCGCGCGCGAAGCCCTCGACGCTCGAGGCGATCGACGTCGCGTCGAGCTCACGCGGCAGGAACATCGGCACGCGCTTGGTGTGGAGGATGTGATCGGGCGTGAGCGGACCGCGGCTGGCCACCTCCGCGAGGTCGCGTCGCTCGCTGAACGCGCGCGCCTCGTGCGTACGCGTGGAGCGCGCGATCGCAGGCGCCCCGAGCGCCCGACCCACCTCGCGGCGCAGCGTGGCGATCGCTACGAGCTCGGCGCGATCGGGCTCGGGCGTCGCCGTCTCGACGGCTCCGGCCAGGTCGATCGCCGCGCGCGTGGGCACCTGCTCCTCCGCCATCGACACGTAGCGGATCGTGCGCTCGTAGCTCTCCTTCGCGTCGTCCGAGAACGTGAAGAGCCCGTGGTGCAGGAGCACCATCGCGTCGTAGCGCGACCAGTCGAGGCCGCGCGTCATCTCGTAGACGTGCCGTGCGAGCACGAAGCCCGGCATCACGTAGGGCACGTAGAGCACGCGCTCGCCGAAGAGCTCGCGGATGCGCTCGGGCCCGCGCGGCGTGTTCGTGATCGTCACGACCGCGTCGGTGTGCGTGTGATCGACGAAGCGGTGGGGGATGAGCGCGTGGAGGATCGCCTCGACCGACGGTGTGGGCGCGCCCGGATCGGTCATCGCGCTGCGCTGGACGCGCACCATGTCCGAGTCCGCGAGGCGCTCGAGCGTCGCGAGCTCGAGGAGCGTCTCCATGCGCACCGGCGCGAAGCCCTTGCCCTCGATCGTCTTCAGATCCCAGCCGCTGCCCTTCACGAAGAGCAGGTGCTCCTCGCGACCGAAGAGGTTCTTCTGCCGGATCTTCACCGACGTGTTGCCGCCTCCGTGCAGCACGAGCGACGGCTCGGCGCCGAGGAGACGCGACGTGTACACACGGAGCTCGAGGGGGTCGCCGGCGAGGGCGGCGGCGTCTGCATCGTTCCAGCGAGACTTCATGGGCGAGGGAGTACCGCGTCCCGACCGCCGAGACGAATGCCGCCGATCAACTGCCCTGCTCTGAACTGCCGGCCTGGTGCGTCAGCTCTTGTCGAGCATCGCGAAGAGCCGTGCCGACCACATCGGCTCTGCGCGCGGGATGGGCGCGGCGGCGAGCGCGGTCCGCCCTGCCTCCCAGGGCTCGCCGTCGAGGAGCACCTCGTCCACCACCGTGCGCTCGCCCTCGCGCATCGTGAAGAGACGAAGGCTGTGGAGGCCGCGCGTCAGCGGCGTGAGCGCCAGGTGATCGATGAGCGGGTCGAGGGCCGGGCCGAGGCTCGGGCCCGACCCGAGCGGAAGGATCTGCGGGCCGAGGCAGACGTCGAGCTCGCCCTCGCGGTGGGACCACGTCTCCCAGCTCACCTGATCGGCGCAGGCCTCGTGATCGAACAGCGTCGCGACGAGCACGTGGAGCGTGCCTCGCTCGAATTTCTCGAGCGCGTTCGCGAGGGCTCGTGGGTAGGTCGCACCGATCCCCGCGAAGCTCTCCACGACCCGGCCCGCCGCGAGCCGAGGGTCACACACGACGAAGTCCACCTGCAGCTGGAAGCGATCGCGCGTGACGGTGGGGAACACGAGCGCGTCGATCGACATGCCCTCGGCGAGCACGTGCACGCCGTGCGAGACGAGGAGCTCACGAAACACTGCCCGCGGCTCGGGGACCGCGTCGCGCTTCGCATCGATCCACGGCAGCGGGTCCACGAGCGCGAGCGCGGCCCGGCCCCGCGCCACGTCCCCACCGTCGCGCTCTGCGCGCGCTGCGGCCGCGTGGAGCGACGAGATCGGTGCGATCGCGAGGGCCTCCTCGCGGCTGGCACGCAGGGCACGCTCGCGCGCAGCCTGGAAGATGGGCTCTCGAGCGAGCAGGCCCCCGCCGCCGCCAGCGACGCCGTACGCGTCGTCGAGGCTCACGTGCGAGAGGACGCGCGCCGCGAAGGCCTCGGGCAACCACACCGCGAGGTGCCTCGCGAGCGCGGGGGTGAGGCCGAGCGAGCGCAGGCGCTCCTCCACGGCGTCGGCCCCTTCGCTCTGCATGCCCACGAAGGCTGCGATCCCGAGCTCGATGAGGTCGTCCCACATGCGAGGGACCTACGCTCACCCCAAGCGTCGTCGACGTACGAGCGTGAGCGCGAGCACGGCGCCCAGCAGCCAGGGCACCACGCCGCGACCGCGCGCCGAGCCAGGTGACACGCTGCACGTGCCCACCAGCCGGAGATCGCTCGGGCGCCCGCCTCCCGCGATGCGGAGGGACGCGGCCTCGGCCCGCGTGCTCGCGCCCCACGTCGGCGCGACCCACACGTCCGCGAAGCCATCCCCGTGGGAGAGCGCGCACCGGAGCGCCTCGGCGTCGGCCCAGCAGAGATCGGCGCGCGCGTCGCCGTCCACGTCCGCGAGGCGCACGGTGCGCGAACGCTCCGGCCGGTCGAAGCCCGCCGCATCGCTCAGGGCGGGCCCGCGGAAGCCGCGCTCGAAGCCACGCTCGCTCGCATGCCAGCACGCGATGCCGTCGCGATCCCGGGCACAGAGATCGTCACGACCATCGCCATCGAGATCCGCGAGCCGAAGGGTCGCGTACTGCTCGGGACGATCCCAGCCGTCGGCGTCGGGCATCGACGGGCCACGCACCAATCGACCGAAGCGTGGCTCGGCGCTGCCCTCCCCCGCGCCCGTCTCGATCAGCGCGCACACGAAGCCCTCGCTCGCCCGACCGCACACGTCGAGGCGACCGTCTCCGTCCACGTCGGCGAGGCGGATCGTGCTCCAGCGCGAGAGCGCGTCCCAGCCATCGACGTCGCGCCAGCGCGGTCCGCGCACGATCGCCCCGAACCGATCGCCCCGCGAGAGCCAGCAGTCGAGCCCGTCGGCGCCACGCGCGCACACATCGTCGCGGCCGTCTCCGTCGACGTCGCCGAAGCGGATCGAGCCATAGTGTACGATCGACACGAAGCCCGCCGCGTTCGAGAGCGCAGCGAGCGCGATCGCGTCGCTGCGGCCCTGACCGAAGCCTCGATGACAGACGAGCCCGGTGCCTCCGCGCAGGCACGCGTCCGCCGCGCCGTCTCCGTCCACGTCCGCGAGCCAGAGCGGCGCACCCTCGGGCCAGGGCGGACCGATCACGCGCTCGGTCAGCGCGCGGCCTCCGCTCCGTACACACACGAGCCTGTCGTCGAGGCGCAGGCACACGTCGGCGAGACCGTCGCCGTCGACGTCGGCGGTGCGCAGCGTGGAGGACTCGAGGACCGAGGCCGCGCGCGCCTCGGGCCCGACGATCGTCTCGCCGAGGCCGTGCGTGCCCGCGTGCGCGCACGAGACACCCTCGAGCACCACGCTGCTCGTGCCCTCGCGCGCATGCCACCGACACACGTCGGCGCGTCCATCACCGTCGAGATCGCTGTTGCGTCCCGGCTCCTCGAGCGGGGTCGTGTAGGCGAGCTCCTCACGCTCGCAGATCGCGTCGTCGTCGTCTTCGCCGTCGCAGTCGTTGTCGAGCCGATCGCACGTCTCGGGCACCGGATCGATCGCGCCCTCGCACGCTTGCCACCGCGTCTCGGCGCAGCGCTCGGTGCCCGCGACGCACTCGCCCACGTCGGTGCCACACGCTCGCACGAGCTCTTCGTCGGTGCCTCCGTCGCAGTCGTCGTCGCGCCCGTTGCAGTCCTCCGGGCGCGGCTCCACGCCGCCCGTGCAGACACCCCACCGGCCGTCGCTGCACACCGCGGAGCCTCGCCTGCACTCGCCCACGTCCGAGCCGCAGACGCGGCTGAGATCCTCGTCGGTTCGGCCATCGCAGTCGTCGTCGACGCCGTTGCACGACTCGCCCGACGGGACGCAGCTGCACTCGGCCGCGGGAGGATCGCGATAGGCGCCCTGCCCGTTCCAGAGCGTGGTCGAGCGGCTGCAGCCGCCTGCGAACGGATCGCTCGAGGAGCCCGCGCCCGGCGAGCGATGACCGAAGTGCAGGTGTGGCCCCGAGCTCGAGCCGCTCGAGGCCGAGACACCGATCTCCTGACCGCACGCGACGTGGTCGCCCGTGCCCACGCGGAGCGAGCCCGCGCGCATGTGGCAGTAGATCGAGTAGCTGCCGTCGTCGTGGCGGATCTGCACGTAGTTGCCGCAGCGACCTCCGCACGTGTTGCCGACGTAGCCGTAGTTCTCGCAGCCATCGTTGGTGGCGCTCACCGTGCCCGACGCGGCCGCGAGCACGGTCGTGCCGAAGGGACAGCCGAAGTCGGAGCCCGTGTGGCCGTCGTAGCAGGCACCCCCACACGCGTAGTCGGTGCAGCCACCGCCGCCGCCGTCGTGATCGAAGCCGTAGTTGAGGCGATAGCCCTCTCGGTAGGGGCGCGCATAGCGGACGCTCTGCGCCTCGACCATCCGAGGCGCCGCGAGCAGGGTCGCACCGAGTAGGAGCGCACCGAGCAGGGGCGCGAGCAGGAGGGTCGCCGTCGCGAAGACCCGGCTGTTCATCGCGCAGCACCGCCTGTTCATCGCGCGGCTCCGGCCACTGGCTGCCCGCTCGCGAGATCGATCGTGAGCGTGCCGCGCTCGTCCTCGAAGGTGAGGCGGCCGTGATCGATCGAGGGCGCGTGAGGGCTCGAGGGAGTCCGGTCCGTGGCAGGCAGCGCCATCGCGCGGCCGTCCGCGTAGACGCGGTAGAGGCGCGGCCGGCCCTCGCGGCTCGAGACGAAGACGACGCTCTCGTCCTCGTCGATCGCGGGCGAGTACGCCGGTGCGTAGCCCTGCGTCAGCGTCGTGATCGCGCGATCGTCGAGGTGCACGCGCGCGAGCTCGAAGAACGGCATCTCGCCACGCGCGTAGACCACGTCGTGACCACGCACCGCGAGCGGCGCCTCGACGTGCTCGTCGACGACGATGGGGTCACCGCCGCCGACCGACCAGAGAACGTGCGCGGCGTCGACGAAGACGATGCGGCCCGGCTCCGCGAAGCGCGCGTCGATCACCCGACGAAGAAAGGGAAGCGGCACCGGCCGCCCGTCCACCTCGAGCCAGGCCTCGACCAAGCGATCCGCATCGGTGCCCGGCGGAGGCAGGAGCACGTGACCCACGAGACGCGCGCCGTCCTGCCGCACATCGAGCACCACGTCGCCAGGGCTCACGACCTCACGCGATGGAGGTGGCGCAGCCTGCGCGAGGGGAGCCTCGAGGCTCGCGGGAGCCCCCGCGCTCGCGTCGCAAGCCGCGAGGAGGAGCGAGCCGATCACGACCACGAGGCAGCGCACGAGCCTCATCGTTTCACATCGCGTGCCGCGCGAGAAACGCGATGGCGCCCCGCCCACCGCGGCGCCGACGGTCTCGTTCGACCTCCCCTGTCACGGGAGCCGCACACGCGCGCACCCCGAGCGTCCGAAAGACGAACGGGGTGCGATCGCGAGGCAGCACTCGGCGTGCCCCGCGGGGGAGGGTCCGCATGGACCCTCCTGGCAGGTCAGTTTTTTCGCGCCTTCGGCGCGGTCGGGGGGAGTCGGCAACTCCCCCCCATTCCCCCCTGCTCGACGCTCCCCAAGCCTCGCTCTCTCGCGCGCTCCTGGGGTTGCTACGCAACCCCGCCGCGTGGCGTCCCCAAGCGCATCGGTCGATTGTTTCTCGTTCTCTCAGATCAGAGGAGCGGCTCCTCCGCGAAACAGCGACCATCGACGCAGAACTCGCCGCCGCAGTCCGCGTTGGTGGTGCAGGGGTGTCGCTCGACGCTCGTGACCCACTGCGGGATGTGGTTCGAGGTCTCGATGTCCTGGAACGGCAGGCGGAACGCAGCACGGAAGCCCTGCTCGCCCGTGGCGGCGAGCGTGGGATCGAAGGCCGCCATCCAGATCTGCGCGCGCTGGTCCTCGGCGAGGCGCAGGCCGTACGCGCGACGGCTCGTCCAGCTCATCCAGTAGAGCGGATGACCCTGGTGCAGGTAGGGGGTCGGATCCCACTTCGGCCAGGAGTCCGCGCGACCCGCGATCGTCGTGAGCTGACGCGCTGCGCCGCTGCGATCGCTCGGGATGAGCCAGAGCTGCGCGTCGGGGACAGCGCTCGAGCCCGAGTCGGGATCGACGCCCATCGAGTTGATGTTCGAGGGCGAGCGGCAGAACGAGATGAAGAGACCGTCGGGCGAGTACGACGGGTAGTAGTTGTTCACGCCGTCGATGCCCACGATCGTGCGCGGTGCGCCCCATCCCGTGCCCTCACGATCGATGATGGTGATGCGGCCGCTGGTCACACCGCCCACGTCCACGAGACCGCCGATGCTCGGCGCGTCGTGGCGCACGAAGACGATGTGATCACCGTCGGGCGACCAGTCGGGCTGCGAGGCCGGCCCTCCACCGAGACGATCGACCGTGGCCGTGCCCGTCGTGGCGTCGCGGATCGTGAGGCCGGTGAGGAAGCTCGTGACGATCTCGCTCGCGTTGGGCGAGAAAGACGCGAAATTCGGCTGCGAGGGGAAGCCGAAGCCCCCGCCCCCACCGCCCAGCGAGAACACGCGCTCGCGGCTCGCGACGTCGAAGACCTGGAACGTGGTGGTGGGGATGTCGGTGCCGATCGAGATGCGCCTTCCATCGCGCGAGAGCGCATGGCAGCCCACGCACATCGCCGCGCCGGCCCGCCCTTGATCGAGGAAGCGCTCGGCGCGCGCGCCCGGCACGCCGAACTCGAAGCGATCGATCGAGCCGCCACCCGCGTTCCAGTAGTAGAGGCCTCCCGTGATTGGATCCGCTGCCACGGCCATCGTGCGCTCCGCGCTCGCGCGGATCTCGCCGGCCGCGGTCACACCGCGCAGCCGATACGTGACCGGATCTTGCCCCGACGCGGCCGTCGCGACCGTGTCCCACACCGAGCGCTCCATCGTGTAGATGCAGCCACCGCCGACGCTCTCGGGACAGCCGAAGTACACACGGAGGTTCACGGAGCTCGTCGAGACCACGAGCTCGAAGGCCTCCGCGCCATTGGGCATGTAGTGGAGCTCGAGCCCGCCGAGGTTCGGCGGGAACATCGCGCCGTCGTCGGGATAGACGATCGCTGGGCCCGTGCCCGCACCGTCGGCGCCCGCGAAGCGCCCAGGCGTGTCGGTCGTGGCCCCGTCCGCGATCACGATGCGGTCGAGCTGCACGGTCAGCGTCGTCGTCGTCGTCATGCCCATGTACGTCGCGACGATGTTGGTGCGCCCGCCGCGATCGGAGGCCGTCGTGAACGTCGAGCCGCTGAACGAGCCCACGCCCGCGAGCGTCGAGCTCCACGCCGTGGCGCCGGTCACGTCGCTCTCGGCGCCCGAGCCGTCGCGAAGGAACGCGTGGTACTCGACCGTCTGGCTCGCGCCGCCGGTGAGCATGACGACCTGGTCCGCGGGGGCGATCCGCAGGTTGCCGCTGACGATGTGGCCCGCGTCCACGCCGGGAGGCACGTACGCGTCGGTGCCACCGGGCGGGTCACCGCCATTGCGTGTGCACCCCACGACGAGGACGAGAGCGAGCGATGAGAGCACCAAGGACAAGCGAGCGATCCGAGCCATGACACACCTCGAGAGCACGACCGAGCCCGTATCCTCGCCCGAGGTCGGTGCGCGGCTCAACCGCTCTCCACGCGAGGTCGGTGCGCGCGGCGTTCTTTCCGCGGGCCCGTGGGCCGTGTTACCGACGACGCATGCGCCGACTCGCCGACTCGCCCAGCCGCGTTGCCCTCGCCCTCTCGTGCCTCCTCGCGCTCGGAGCGTGTGACGGAACCGAAGCGACGCCGGACGCCTCGACCCCACGAACCGACGCGTCCTCCGACGACGCGGGCGGGCTCGACGCACCGCTCGATCGCGACGCCCCCGCCGCCGACGATGGAGGCAGCACCGTCGACGCCGCGAGCCTCCTCGACGCGCCCGCCGACCAAGACGCAGGGCCTGGCCCGGCCTGCGGAGGCGCGCGTCCCGACGTGAGCGGCGTGACGGGGACCGAGGGCCTCGTGATCGCCCGCAGCGGCGCGATCTACTACTCGCAGAGCGCTGCGATCGGCCGCGTGGACGTGGACGGCACCGTCGACGACGCCTTCGCGACCTTGCCGCGCAGCGCGCGACAGGTGTGGGGCATCGTGCCGAACGACGCGAACACCCACCTCTACGTGGGATCGCCCTCCACGGGCACGATCTACGACGTCGACGTGACGATGACGCCTCCCGCCGTGAGCACGCTCGTCAGCGGCGTGGGCGGCCCCAATGGCCTCACCCTCGGACCCGACGGGGCCCTCTACTTCAGCGACTTCTCGGGAGGTCGCGTGCTCCGCGTCGCGCTGGACGGCTCGTCCACGACACCGACCCTCGTCGCCAACGTGCCGAGCGCGAACGGCGTGGCCTTCGACGACGCGGGTCGGCTCCTCGTGTGCAACTACGGAAGTGGTCAGTTGGTCCGACTGACCCTCTCGGCAGGCGTCGAGTCTGCGCGCGAGATGGCCGCGAGCGGCCTCGGCAGCCCCGATGGGGTCGCGCTCGATCGCGACGGGACGATCTACGTGACCGACAACGGTCGTGGACGATTGCTCCGCGTCGAGGCCGACGGCAGCACGACGACGCTGCTCATGGGCGTGCCGCAGGCCGCCAGCCTCGACTTCGGCGCAGGCGCGCTCGACTGCGAGGACGTCTACGTGGCGAGCGGCGGGAGCGTGGCGCGATACGAGATGGGCACCGTGCCCGGTCGCGCCGTGCCCTGGCACTGAACGAAGCGAGCTTGCTCGCGCTCGTGCGACCCGCGCCGCGGCGCGCCTGTCTCTCCAAGGAGCCCGCCGATGAGCGAAGTCCCCGGATCGCCCCGAGACGCCGAGTCGAGCCTCGGCAAGGTCAACAAGCTCGTCGAGTCCCACGGCGCGCTCGAGCCCGGAAAGGGCCTCGTGAGCGGCGTGATCGCGCTCTCGCTCGGGATGCTCGCGGTGCTCTCCGTGCTCGCGATGCGCTTTCCGGCCTATCTCACCACGCCGGAATTCCGACACGTCTACGACGTCACCACGCTCCGATACCTGCTCTTCGGCGGCATGGTGATCGCGGGCGCCATCGCGCTCACCAACATCGTGCTCGGTCGCGCTCGCTACGTGTCCGCGTGGGCGTTCGCGTTCCTCGTCACCGCGCAGATGCTCGGCGGCCCCGGCACGCCGATCGAGGACTTCCCCGATCACACGCCGTACGTCGGGCTCGACTTCTTCGTCCTCGATCTCCTGGGCTCGACGCTCGTCTTCGTCTTCATCGAGAAGCTGTTCGCGCTCAAGAAGGATCAGCCCGTCTTCCGCCCCGAGTGGCAGGTCGACCTCCAGCACTTCTTCGTGAACCACCTCTGCGTGGGCTTCACGCTCCTCGTCACCAACCGCGCAGTGCACGGCCTCTTCGGCTGGGCCGTGAACGACACGCTGCAGGGTTGGGTCCAGTCCCTGCCCTTCGTCGTGCAGCTCTTCCTCGTGATCCTCGCGGCCGATCTGGTCCAGTACTGGGCCCATCGCGCCTATCACGAAGTGCCCTTTCTCTGGCGCTTCCACTCGGTGCACCACAGCGCCAAGCACATGGACTGGCTCGCGGGATCACGTCAGTCGATCGTGGAGCTCGTCGCCACGCGCATCGCCGTGCTCACGCCGATCTTCCTCCTCGGCTTCTCCCAGGACGTCATCGACGCCTACGTGGTGATCGTGGGATTCCAGGCGGTGTTCAACCACGCCAACGTGAGCGTGCGCCTCGGCCCCCTCTCGTACGTGATCGTCACGCCCAACTTCCACCACTGGCACCACTCACAGGATACCGAGGCGATCGACCGCAATTACGCGGCGCACTTCGCGTTCCTCGATCATCTCTTCGGCACGGCCGTGCAGTCGTCGCGCAAGTGGCCCGAGCGTTACGGCGTGGTCGGTGACTACGTGCCTCCGAGCTTCTGGGCCCAGCAGGCCTTTCCGTTCGTCGGCTCGACGGAGATCAAGGACCAGGCCGAGAAGGGCGACCCGCACACCGCCGCCGGCAGGAAGTCGCGCGCGTCCCTCCTGCCGATTCCGCCGCTCGATCGCGACTGACGGGCTCAGTCCACGTCTTCTTCGAGTCGGATGGTGTTCGTCGGGCAGTGCTTGGCCGCGAGGCGCACCTTCTCGTGGAGCGCGGGGTCGGGCCGGGTGTTCTTGACCATCACCTTCTGATCACGGCCCACCGCGAAGATCTCGGGGCACTCTCCCGCACACACGCCATGGCCCTGGCAGAGGTCACGATCGACCCGGATCCTCAGCTTCGCGGGCGCCTTGGCCTCGCGGGCGCCCTCCGCGTGGGCGGGACACGCCGCGGGCGGACTGGCACCCTCGGTCGCCCCCTTGGCGTGAGCAGGACAGCCGGTCGGCGCCGCCTCCGAGAGGGGCTGTCCGGCCGACATCTGGGACATCGTCACGCTCGGCTGGGCGCGGCGGCGATAGCGGACGCGACAAGGCTCCTTCGGCCCCACGACGAGACCCTGGAAATTGGTCTCGATGGCGTCGCCATGGAGGCCGAGCTCGAACTGCCCGAGCAGGAGCGCCAGAATCGCCTTCACCTGCAGGATGGCGAACGCATTGCCCAGACACTTGTGGCGTCCGCCACCGAACGCGATGTACGCGAAGTCGCGCTTGTCTTCCGCGCGCCCCTCGGCGAAGCGATCGGGATCGAAGACGTCCGGATCGTGGAAGACATCCGCGAGGCGGTGCGCCACGGTGGGACTGACGATGATCCACGTGCCCTTGGGGATGTGGTAGCCGCCGTACTCCCAGTCCACCTGGGCCACGCGCACGAGCATGAAGAGCGGCGGATGCAGGCGCAGCGCCTCCTTCACGACGTTCTCCAGGTAGGTGAGCTCGCGCAGGACGGAGTGGGAGACGGGCCGCCCGCCCGCGAACACGCGATCGACCTCGGCCACCGCCCGCTGGTAGTGCGTCGGATGGCGCAGGAGCTCGAGCAGCGCCCAGGCGGTGGTCACCGAGCTCGTGTGGTGGCCAGCGAACATGCCGGCGAGGAGCAGGCCGGTGATCTCGTGCTCGGAGAGCTTGGCACCACTCGAGTACGAGGCCTCCATCAGCGTCTGGAGGAAGTCGTCGCCACCGCGGCCCGAGGCACGACGCTTGTTCACGTTCTCGCTGATCATCTCCATCATCCGGACGCGCGCGGCGTCGCGACGGCGGAAGATGGGAATCGGCAAGTGCGGGTTCACGTACGCGAGCGGCGACGCGCCGGCCTCGAGGTCGTGATAGACGCGGGCGAACTCCTCGCTCATCCCCTCACGGAATTCGTTGCCGAGGAGGCAGCGCGCCGAGGTGAAGTTCGTGAGCACCCGACAGAATTCGACGAAGTCGACGACGCCGGTCTCGCCCCAGGGGCGAATCGTCTCTTCGGTCTCACGGACGACCACCTCGCCGTAGGTCCGCATGCGCCGATCCTGGAGGGCCGGCAGGAGCATCTTGAGCTGCTCGGCCATCTTCTCGGGCGGGGCGTCGTAGACGACGTCCTTTCCGAAGATCGGCGTCGTGATCTTGTAGGCCTCCGACGGGCTCAAGACGGTGTCGGGCGCGCGGAACACGGCCTCCTGGGCCTTCGGTCCGAACACGGCCACCATGCGCCGGTGGGCGACGTCGAACGCGGCGACCTCACCGAGCTCGCGCTGGGCACGGAAGAGGAGCTCGATCGTGCCGCGCACGAACTCGACCGTGTGGCCCACCACGGGCAGCGCGCCCGAGAGACGCGGCGCCTCCTTGAGCCCCGCGGGGATCGGCTTCTTCTTCTTCTCGCCACGCGGGCGACTGACCACGTCGAACAAGTCCATGTCGGCTCCGAAAAGCGTCGTACACGGACGACGCGAACATGTCAGTGAGGAATGCCCCTCAGGACTCCCGTGCACCGAAGAGGTCGGCGAGCTCCGAGATCGCCCGGACGCCCTCCGGCGAGAGCGGTGCGCCGGCGAGAGGCGCCTTGGCCTCGTCCACCAGCTTCGCCAGCCGAGCCTCGACGCGGGCCCGGACCCCCGTCTGCTCGAGCATGGTCATGGCGCGCCGCACGTCGTCGTCGGAGGCGCCGATTCGTCCGAGGATCGCGGTGAGCGGCGCGCGCGTCTCCGCGGGCACGCTCAGCTCGCACTCGCGCACGATCGCGTTGTGCTTGCCCACGCGGAGATCGTTGCCCACGGGCTTGCCGGTCTTCTTCGGATCTCCGAAGGTGCCGAGGAGGTCGTCGCGCACCTGGAACGCCTCGCCGAGTGGGCGCGCGACACGACGGAGCACGTCGAGCTGCGCATGATGGGCGCCCGCGAGGATCGCGCCGAGGAGCAGCGGGCCCTCCACCGTGTAGCTCCCGGTCTTGAGGTCGTGCATGCGCGACACGTCGGGACTGCCGAGGAGATCGAGCGTCTGGCCGAGCACCACGTCTCGCTGCACGCGGAGATACGTCTCGAGCGCGGGGCCCGCCGCGCCACACGCGTTCGCGCTCTCGAGGAAGAGGCGATTGGCGTACGCGCAGCCGAGGTCGCCGGCGAGGATCGCGAGCGAGTCCGCGAGGTGTGCGCCCACCGCATCGACGCCGCGGCCCCCGAGCTCACGTCGGATGAGCACGTGCACCGCGGGTCCGCCGCGACGCTCCTCGTCCCCGTCCATCCAGTCGTCGTGGATGAGCAGGTAGCTCTGGAGGATCTCGAGCGACGCGCAGGCCGAGAGCACCATCGAGAGGCTCGCGCGCGGCTCGATCGCGCGCTGGGCCGCCACGAGCATCGCGGGCCGCAGGCGCTTTCCGCCGCGCAGCGTGAGCGACTCGAGGCCGCGCAAGACGAGGAGCGCGTCGGGCGCGAGCTCCCCCACCGCCGCGCGCTCGTCGGCGAAGAAGCGGGAGAGGCGCTCGTCGACCGCGCGACGCACGGTCTCGAGCCAGCTCTGGGAGGCGGGGACGGTCATCGGCTGGGGCTGGGTCATCGTCTGATCTTTCCTCGCGCAGCTGCGCACCACGGCCTGGGATCTCTCGCGATGCGACTCGTCGCCTCAGGCCTGCGCGCGCAGACGCTCGAGGCCAGGACGCGCACGGAGCGCGTCGTACCGCGCGCGCAGCACGTCGTCATCGCCCGCGTGACGCAGGCAGTCGGCGATGATCGCGCCCACCTCGTCGCGCGAGATCTTCACCGGCGCTCCGGCCACGAACATCGCGTCGTTGCCCCGCGCCACGACCAGCGTGCGCACCGCCATGAAGAGCGGGAGCAGACAGAACATGCGGATGCCCGACTGCTCCGGCGGGATGTGCAGCGTGTAGCGGAGCGCACGATCGAGGTGTGCCTCCGCGCGATCGAAGAGAGGCGCGACGGCCGCGTGTGCGCGCGCGCGCACCTCCGGCGCGGTGAGCCCCTCGACGTCGAGGCCTTCCCGCGCGAGCGCGGTGCGCGGCACGAACGAGACGCGACGCTCCCGATCGTCGGTGACGTCCTTGAGGATGTTCACCATCTGGAGCCCCTCGGCGAAGCTCTCCGCGTCCTCTCGGAGCGAGAGACCGAGCGGCGAGGACTCCTCCATGCCCATCGCCTCGACGAAGAGCTCCGTGAGGAGATGGCCCACCGTCCCGGCCACGTAGTAGCAATACCGATCGAGATCCTCGACCGTGTAGAGAGCGCTCCAGCCGTCGGCGCCGGGGCGTCGACGCGTGTAGAGATCCATCCCGCGCGCCATCTCCGAGACCCAGCGCGCGAGGATCTCGCGCACGGGCGCGCGCAGCGTCATGAGCACGCGCGCGGCGACATCGAGGCGGCGAGAGAGCGCGAGCTCCGCGTCGTCGGGCGGAGCCTCGATGGCCGCGAAGAGCGCGCGCAGCCGCGTGGTGTCGATCACCGACCCGGTCGGCTCGGTCGACGAGGCCTCGATGAAGTCGAGGAACGACGCGAAGAGCGCCGGCTTGGCCGCGCGCGAGACCGCAGGGTGATCCTCGATCGTGTCGGCGACGCGGCAGAGGAGATAGCCGAGGGTCACGGCCACGCGCAGCTCGTCGGGCAAGAACGCGATGGGCTGCGAGAACGTGCGCGAGACGGCCTCCAGCGCTTCCTTGCAGAAGGCCCAATCCGCCGCGTCGGGCACGAGCGAGCGCTCGCGGCGGGCCTCACCGCGGACCACCACCGACACGCGCGCCTCCGCACGCTCGGCCAGCGCCTGCGGCGAGTCGGCGCTCTCGCCGCGCGCCTCGGCGGCCTGGCCGAGCTCCGCGGCGCGGTCCGACACCGCGCGATCGGACACC
>JAIBCE010000494.1 GCA_019694315.1 Sandaracinaceae bacterium | reverse complement strand
GCGTGCGCTCGCCCGACCGCGCGTCGCGCGAGCCGAGCGAGAGGGTCCCGAACGCCGTCGCAGGCGTGGTCCGCTGGGCGGACGCCGCGCTGGGCGCGAAGGAGAACAACATCGAGAGGCACAGTGCGGTGAGGATGAATCGCATGGCATCCCCTAGAGCACGCGCCGTGCCGTGCCACACGGCACAGTCATTGGCACAACGTATGGCACATTTATGTGCCAGCGCACGGGTTGCTCTGAGCACGGGTTGCTCCTGACCAGGAGGCGGTCGGGCGCTAAGGTTCGCGCCCTCTATGCGCATCTTCGACAGGAAGACGGTCGGTCTGCTCGCACCTCTCTTCTCCGTGAGGAGCGGCCTCGAGTGGGGTGTGGGTGAGCTGCCGGACCTGGTGACCCTCGCGCGCTGGGCGCGCCGCGGGGGCTTCTCGTGGGTGCTCACCCTCCCCTTGCTCGAGCCCTCGCCCGGGCAGGAGAGCCCGTACGCCGCGTGCTCCTTCTACGCGCTCGATCCGCTCTACATCGCGGTCCGCGACGTGCCCGAGTTCGCGGCGCTCGGCGGGATCGAGACGCTCGACGCCGAGGAGCGCCTCACCCTCACCGCCGTCTCGGAGTCTCCGTCGGTGGATCACCGCGGCGTCCGCTGGCTCAAGATGCGGGTGCTCCGCCGCTGCTTCGCGCACCTCGCCGCGCAGCCGGCCACCGACGCTCGCCGCAAGGCCCTCGCGCGCTTCGAGACCGAAGAGGCCAAGTGGCTCGAGCCGTACGTGCTGTTCCGCGCGATCAAGGAGGTGCACCCCGAGGGCTGGCGCAGCTGGCCGACGGGCCTCCGTGATGGAGACGCGGCGGCGGTGAAGGCCTTCCGCGCAGAGCACGCGAGCGAGCTCGCGTTCCGTCGCTACCTCCAGTGGGTCGCCGTCGGTCAGCTCGCGGCCGCCCGCGAGGGCATGCATGCCCATGGCGTGTCGCTGTTCGGCGACGAGCCCTTCCTCGTGGCCGACGACAGCGCCGATGTGTGGGCGCACCGCGAGCTCTTCCGCTTCGATGCGACGGTGGGCGCGCCGCCCGACGCGTTCTCGGCCGACGGCCAGGAGTGGGGCCTGCCGCCCTACCGGTGGGACGCGCTCGAGAAGCGTCGCTACGACCTCTTCACGGCGCGCGGCGCGCACACGGCGCGTCTCTACGACGGCGTGCGCATCGATCACGTGGTGGGCCTCTACCGCACCTATCACCGCCCGATCGACAAGAGCCCTCACTACTTCTACCCGGACACGCAGGCCGCACAGCTCGCGCAGGGCGAGGCGGTGCTGCGCGCCCTGGCCTCCGCGGGCACGGAGATCCTCGCCGAGGACCTGGGCGTCATCCCGCCGTTCGTGCGGCAGTCGCTCGCATCGCTCGGCATCCCTGGCTACCGCGTGGTGCGCTGGGAGCAGGAGGCAGGTCGCTTCCGGGATCCTGCGAGCTACCCCGCGCTGAGCGTGGCCACGACCGGCACGCACGACACGGAGAGCTCGATCGACTGGTGGGAGCAGCTGCCCGAGATCGAGCGCAAGGCCGCGCTGGCCCTGCCCGCGCTCGCGCCGCTCGACGGCTCGCCCGCCGCGCCGCACGCCAAGCTCGCGAGCGAGCCGCCTCCGCCCGCGCGCTTCACACAAGAGCTCTGGCGCGCGCTCCTCGAGACCGCGA
Source organism: Sandaracinaceae bacterium (assembly GCA_019694315.1). Classification (GTDB taxonomy): domain Bacteria; phylum Myxococcota_A; class Polyangia; order Polyangiales; family Sandaracinaceae; genus JAFLCL01. The sequence goes on along the minus strand of JAIBCE010000494.1, from coordinate 2,899 downwards.
TCGGCAGCGCGAGCTGCGCGGTGCTCCTGCCGATCCACGACGTGCTCCACCTGCGCGATCGCGTGAACACGCCCAACACCGTGGGCCCGCTGAACTGGAGCGTGCGCCTGCCGTGGACGATCGAGGCCCTCGAGCACGACGCGATCGTCGAGGGACGCATGCGCTGGGTGCGCGCGACCGCCGCGGCGCACGGTCGCTGATCCACGACCCGCGCTCCGAGGCCGAGACTCCGTCACGGTGCGAGCGTGGCGCTCCAGATCTCGTCGTCGGCGTTGCGGGCCGAGAGCGTGAGCAGGCCAGCGCCGTCGATCGCGACCTCGCCCCACGTGAAGTAGGGGCGCGCCGCCTCGAGCGTGCGCACCGGATCGTCGGGCACGTGCTGGAGCAGGCGCTCGGTGCCGAGCGTCGTGTCGAAGCGATCGAACGGAAAGAGGCCCGCGGCGAGGGGCCCCGTGACGAGCTCGTGCACGACGAAGCCCGGATCGTCGGCGAAGGGCCGGTGGCGGAAGGCCGCGGTGAAGTGTACGTCGGTCGTGACGAAGACGAGCTGACGACGCCCGGCGCGCCGCGCCACCTCGAAGAGCCCGCGCAGCTCGCGCACGAAGCCGCGGCCGGTGTCGCCGTCGGCCCAGGAGTCGCGTCGGCCGTTGGCGCCGGTGGGGAGCGCGATCGGCACGCTCGAGACGATCACGATCCACGTGGCGTCGGAGCTGCGCAGGAGCTCGGCGAGCCAGTCGCGCTGCCCCTGCCCGAGCATCGTCTTGGGCTCGGCCGCGTCGTCGAGCGCGCCGTCGTCGTCGCGGTACGAGCGCGTGTCGAGGAGCGCGAGCTCGAGGTGACGGCCCCATCGAAATCTTCGATGCAAAGGGGTCGACTCATCGAGCGGGCCCACGTCGAGCGCGTCGTGCTCGAGGAGCCCTCGGCGCCCGAGCGGCAGGAGCGGCACGTCGCGTCCGCGTCCGCGTCGCACGTGATCGTGGTGAGGGCCCGCGTCGTTGACGATCTCGTGATCGTCCCACACCGCATAGGCGCCCCAGCGCATGGCGCGGTAGCCCGGATCGTCCTCGGCGTAGCGCCAGTGCGCGCGGTACGCCTCGAGCGAGGGAAGCGGCGGCGCCTCGATGGGGATCTGGGCGTTGCCGAGCGCGCCCTCGGCGGTGCACGTGTCGTCGGCGTAGATCATGTCGCCGAGCAGCACGCGGAAGTCGGTGGGCCGCGCGTTCATCGCCGCGAGCGTGGGGAAGCCGGTCGTGGCGTCGCGACAGACGTTCTGCCCTCCCACGTCTCCACCGAACGCGAAGCGCACGGGCGCCGACTCGTGCGGCGGCGGCGCCACGCGGAGCGCTCGCGGTGCACAGGCGGGAGGCGGCTCGCTCGCGTCGGCGCCGTCGCTCGCCCAGACCACGACCTCGCGCGCGTGCTCGAGCTCGCGCAGGCGCACGCGCGCCGCGTGATCGAAGCGCGCGAGCAAGGGCGCCACCGCGTCGCGCCCACCGCCCACCGGGTGCGCGTGGAGGTAGGCGCGCGCGGGCTCGCGGGCCCAGAGGACGGCGGAGTGATCCGTCATCTCCCCGAGCGCCACGTTCTCGAGGCAGAGCGCGTCCACGCGCGGTGCGGGCGACGCCGCGCCGCACCCGGCGAGCGCGATCGCGCCCACGACGGCGCCTGCGCTCACGAGGCCGCAGGCAGTCGGATCTCGAAGCATGCGCCTCCGGAGCGGTGCGTGTCGGCGCGGATGGAGCCGCGCGCCTCCTCCACGATGGTCTGGCACACGGCGAGGCCGAGGCCCGTGCCGCGGCCCACGGGCTTGGTGGTGAAGAACGGCTCGAAGAGCGAGGCGCGCGCGCTCGGCTCGATGCCCGTGCCCGAGTCGATCACGCGGAGCACGACCGCGGGCGGTGCGCTGCCCTCGTCGAGCGTGGCCTCGACGAGGATCGTGTCCTCCTGGTCGACCGTCGCGCCGCTCGCCTTCTGGCGCTCGCGCTTGGACTCGATCGCGTCGGCCGCGTTGAGCAGCAGGTTGAGCAGGACCTGCGTGAGGCGATCGGCGTCGAGCGAGACCTGGGGCAGATCGTCGGAGAGGCGTCGCTCGATGCGCACGCCGCGCAGGTCCTTCTGGGGCGAGATCAGGTGGACGGCGTCGGCGACCGCGTCGTTCACCGAGGCGGGCGCGCCCGTCACGGCGCTCGGCGTGCGCGCGAAGTCGAGCAGGTTGCGGATGATGCGGTGGATGCGCTCGGTCTCGCTCTGCACGCGACGAAGGAACTCGTCTTGCTCCGCGGGCTCGAGCCCTCCGCCGCGCAGGAGCTCCACGAAGCCGAGGATGGCCGACAGAGGGTTGCCGATCTCGTGCGCCACGCCGGCGGCCAAGCGACCCACCGAGGCGAGCTTCTCGCTGCGCACGAGGGAGCTCTGCGCGGCCTCGAGCGAGGCCTTGGCGGCCTCGAGCTGCGCGAGCGCCTGCTCGAGCTCGCGCAGGCGCTGCTCGCGCGCGACGCGCTCCACACGGAGATCGTCGCCGAGCGCGTTGAAGGTGCGGGCGAGCGAGGCCACCTCGCGGGCGCCCTCGATCCGCGCCGGAAAGCGCTCGCCCCGCGCCAGCCGCTCCGCCGCGCGCTCGAGCTGCTCCACCGGGCGCACGATGAGCCGCGTGAGGAGCACGTACGAGAGGACGAGGATCGCGATCGCGCTGACGAGCGCGTAGAGCACGAGGAGGCCGACCAGGTTGCGCGCGGCCTCCTGGCCGGGGTGCGCCGCCCACACGCGCACGCGGCCGCCCGCGAGCGGGGCCTCGGCGCCGAGGCCCTCCCCCACCACGCCGCGAGGCTCGACGTGGCCATCGGCGAACACCACCTCGAGGCCCGTGATCGCGTCGTGTCCGACGATCGCGTCCTCGGCG
>JAIBCE010000493.1 GCA_019694315.1 Sandaracinaceae bacterium | reverse complement strand
AGTCGACCATCGCGTGCAGGCAACGGCGACGGAGCGCGTCGGTCAGCTCGCGCGTGGCGTTGGTGGTGAGCACGAACAGCGGCGGGTGCTTCGCGCGGAACGTGCCGAGCTCGGGGACGGTGATCGCGTGATCGGCGAGCACCTCGAGCAGCAGCGCCTCGAACTCCGGGTCGGCGCGATCGACCTCGTCGATCAGGAGCACCACGGGCTCCTCGGAGCGGATCGCGGCGAGGAGCGGCCGCGCGACGAGGAAGCGCTCGGAGAAGAACGCCGTCTCGAGCGCGGCGACACGATCGACCGCGGCGCGCAGCGCGGCGTCGCCCTCGGGGAGGCCGGTGAGCGCGTCGCGTACGGCGTCTCGGAGCAGCTGCGTGTAGAGGATCTGCTTGGCGTAGTCCCACTCGTAAATCGCGCGCGACTCGTCGAGCCCCTCGTAGCACTGGAGGCGGAGCAGCGGCCGGCCGAGCGCGCGCGCCGCGGCGCGGGAGAGCTCGGTCTTGCCGACCCCCGCGGGGCCCTCGAGCAAGAGCGGACGATCGAGCGCGAGGGCCAGCCGGAGGGAGGTCGCGAGCTCGCGGGAGGGGAAGTAGCCGGCGTCGCGGAGCTTCTGCTCCAGCGGTCCGGGGTCGCGTGGATCGGCGGGCGCGTTCACGGCGCGGAAGGTAGCTTCTTTTGGGGCGCTTCGGTGGGGACAGCGGACGTGGACGTGGCCGGCGGGGGCTCGATGGTGGCGATCGGCTCGACGCTGCCGCCCGACGGAGAGGGATAGGCCTGGACAGGGGCTGCTCCGCCGCAAGCCGCGACGCTGCCCGCGAGCGCGCCGAGCGGCGCGATCACCATCGCGGTGAAGAGCCCCATCGACCGGGCCCTGGCGAGCGCCGCCTGGTAGCGCGTCGGCGCCGCGAGCTCGACCTTGCGGGTGGGTAGGGCTTGCTTCGCGGTCTCGACGGGGGCGGGGGAGAGCTTGCGGCGCATGCCCGGAGAACGACGCCCGCTTGCGTGGCTTACACCACCACCGGCAGGCCGCGTTTTCCCGCGGGGGTGCGGGCCACGCGCTTCACCTGGCCCGGATCGACGCCGAGCTTCGGCAGATCGATCGCTCCACTCCGGATGCCCTCGGCCAGCCGCTCGGGATCGATCCCCATGCGCCCGTAGTACCAGCGCAGGAACACCGGGTTCAGCTCGGCGAAGAGCGACTCCGCCATCTCGTCGGCGACGCGCGCGACGGTGCGCTCGTGCCAGCACTGCACCCCGCCCGCGGCCGCGAGGCTCCCGGTCTCGGCGAGGTTCGCGCACGCACACGACGCCGCGCAGCGGTAGCGCTCGGCGCACGTGTCGCACTCCTCGTTGGTGGCGTGCTTGTCCTCGTTCTTCTCGGCGACCTTCGGGCGCAGCCCGCAGATGCGCTCCCACGAGAGCCCGGTGTCGACGTGACCGACGCGCAGCTCCGGCTTGTCGTCCTCGGCGACCAGGCGCTCGCAGGGATACAGGTGCCCCTCGGGCGAGACCGCGACGAAGCCGTCGCCGAGCTTGCACTTGTCCTCGAGCCCCAGGCCGCGCTCGAGCGCAGCGAGGATCTTGTTGTCGAAGAGCGACAGGCTGACGGTGCGCCCCGCGCGCATCCACCGCGCCATCGCGTCGGCGGCGCCGCGGAGCCCGGCCTCCCACCGCTCGAGCGCAGCGTCGTCCCACGCGGCCTCGTAGCAGGGGTTGAGCGCCACCCGCGGCACGCCCGCGTCGAAGAGGAACGCGACGCTCTGCCCGAGCAACGCCGCGCTCGCCGGGGTGACCACGCTGATCGTCTCGAAGGGGCGGCCGGCCGCGACGAGCAGGTGCAGCGCCCGCTCCACTGCGTCGAAGCTCGAGCCGCCGCCCATGCGCGGTCGGTTCGCGTCGTGGGCCTCGCGCACCCCGTCGATGGAGAGCGCGAGGTAGATGTCCTCGGCGTAGAGCGCCTCGATCTTCGCCGCGTCGAGCAGGGTGCCGTTGGTGGTCACCGTTTGCACGAGCTTGCGACCGGCCTTCGCCGCCCGTGACCGCGCCTCGCGCGCGACGTCGAGCAGGAGATCGAGCTCCAGCGTCGGCTCGCCCCCGAAGTACGAGAGCTGGATCTCTCCGTCGTGCGCGTCGAACGCGAGGTCGAGCCCCTTGCTCGCGGTCTCGCGGCTCATGCGCTTTCGGAACTTCGCGCCCGTGTAGCAGTAGCTGCAGCCCAGGTTGCAGTCGTGGGTCAGCACCAGCGAGACGTCCATGACCCGAGAGTACGCGCAGCCCGGCCGAAAGTTCTCAGCCGGAAGAAATGGCCGCGAAACGCTGGGCGACCATCTGCGCGGTGACGTGGGCTCGGCGCTCGGGCTCTCGGCAGAGCAGCAGGTCGAGCCAGCTCGCCACGTCGACCGGGACCTCGGGGCGACGCGCGCGCAACGGGTGACGATCGTAGGTGAGGGTGGCGATGCACAGCGGGGCGAACCCGGTGAGCCGATGACCGTCGGGCGCGAGGAACGGCAGCTCGCGGGTGAGCAGCCAGTAGACGGTGGCCGCGGCCGAGTAGATGTCGGCGCTCACGCCCGCGGTGGCGAGCCCGAGGGCCTGTTCGGGGGCCATGAACTGCGGCGTGCCCGCGACCTCGTCGTCGGCGGTGCGGTACGAGCCGCCCACGTCGTGGAACGACTTCGCGAGGCCGAAGTCGTTGAGCTTGCCGCGCAGCCGCCCGTCGCTCGCCCTGGTCAGCAGCAGGTTCCCCGGCTTGACGTCGCGGTGCACGACGCCTTGCCCGTGCGCGTACGCGAGCGCCGAGAACAGGTCCGCCGCCAGGAGGAAGATGACGTTCATCGGCGAGACGGGCGAGGCGACGCTCTCGGCCTCGCCCTCGGGCACGAGCTCGCTGGCGATGAAGAGCTCGCCCTGGTCCTCGGCGGCCTCGAACGCGCGCACGATCGCCGGGTGGTGAAGCGCGAGGAGCACGCGCTGCTCGCGGAGGAACCGCTTGCGCGCCATCTCGCCGAGGCTCGTCATGGGGCGCATCAGCTTCAGCGCCGCGAGCAGCCCCTCGGTCCGGTGCCGCGCCTCGAACACCACCGACATCCCGCCATGCCCGAGGAACCGCAGGAGCTGCCAATCACCGATCTGTGGCCGCACCCGCTCGGGCCAGGTCTCGGGGCTCGTGCGCCGCATCTCGGCGCAGGGCGGGCAGATCCACGCGTCGAGCGGCGCGCCGTGGAACCGACCCGGCGGGTGGCCCTCGGCGTTGCACGAGCAGCAACGATAGGTGAACGCGGGCGCGGTGTCGGACGCCCACGTCGGCGCGGCCGGGGGCGGGGGCACGGTCTCCTCGAGCTCGTACTCTTCACGTTGAATCTCGAAGACCCGTCGCCCGACGCGCAGCCGATCGCCGGGGCGGAGCGGCGCGGTCTGCACCTGCAGCTGGTTGACGAACGTGCCGTTCCGGCTGCCGAGATCGCGCACCGTGAGCACGTCGGCGAGCAGCTGGCAGGCGGCGTGATAGCGCGAGGCCGAGTCGTCGTCGGGAGCGATCACGATCCGGGCGTCGGGGGCGCGGCCGATGACGACCGGAGCGTCACGCCCGACCTCGATCCGAAGGTTCGAGGAGATGCACGCGAGGAACCACCGGAACACGCCCCATCGTTCGCGAGACTCCGCCCATTTGTCCAGGTATAGTGCGCGGCTTCGGGGGGGAGGATGGTTCCGGGCGAGGTCGTCGCAGGCAAATACCAGGTCGAGCGCGTGCTCGGTCGCGGCGGCATGGGCGAGGTCGTCGTCGCGCGGCACGCGCTGCTCGGCGAGCGGGTGGCCATCAAATCGCTGCTCGCCGAGGCGACCACGGATCGCGAGACCGTCGAGCGGTTCCTCAACGAGGCGCGCGCGTCGCTCCGCATCCGCAGCGAGCACGTGGTGCGCGTGAGCGACGTCGATCTCTTGCCCGACGGCCGACCGTTCATGGTCATGGAGCTCCTCGAGGGGCGCGATCTCGAGGCGCGCATGCAGGAGGGGGCCTTCGGCGTCGAGGAGGCGGTCGATCTCCTCCTGCAGGCGTGCGAGGGCGTCGCCGAGGCGCACCGCATCGGCATCGTCCACCGCGATCTGAAGCCGGGGAACATGTTCCTCACGCGCCGCAGCGACGGCTCGACGCGCGTGGTCCTGCTCGACTTCGGCATCTCGAAGTTCGTGGAGAACGCGGGGCAGGGGTTCACCTCCACCACGGGCCTGATGGGCTCGCCCTCGTACATGTCCCCCGAGCAGTTCCAGAACCCGCGCGACGTCGACGCGCGCACCGACGTCTGGGCGCTCGGCGTGATCCTGTTCCGCATGCTCGCGGGGCGCGCGCCGTTCGTGGCGTTCTCGGTGCCCGCGCTGGTGGTGCAGGTGCTTCGCGAGGAGCCGCCGCGCCTGCGCTCCCTGCGCCCCGACGTCCCGCCGCTCCTCGAGGCGCTCGTCGCCCAATGCCTGCAGAAGCCGCGCGAGGCGCGGGTCGAGAGCGTCGCCGCGCTCGCCAAGGGGCTCGCCGCGTTCGCCTCGCGCGACAGCTCGCGCGCCATCGAGCGCCTCCAGCGGTTCTCGGCGCCGCAAGGCGCGATGGCCGAGACCCGCCCGGTCCTGCAGGCCCTGCCCACCGCGAGCGAGCCGACCGCGCCGAGGGTCCTCGAGCCCAC
>JAIBCE010000097.1 GCA_019694315.1 Sandaracinaceae bacterium | reverse complement strand
GCGCTCCTGGGGTTGCTGCGCAACCCCGCCGCGTGGCGTCCCCGACGGCGATTTTTTCTCCATCTCTCAGTATTTCCCGCGCCTCCGGCGCTCGAGGCGGGGGCCCGACCCCCGCGCCCCCATCGCTCGTCGTCGCTTCGCTCCTCCCGGGTTCTCCCCGTGCGCGCAACTTCGTTGCTGTGCGCGGTGTCCGATCACCGGCTCGCGCCTCAAGGGGGAGCTTCGCTCCCCCGCCGGCCGGCTCCCCCATCAGACCGTCGTGTTGGATTGTTTCTCGGTCTCTCAGGCCACGTGCATCACGTCGCCGAAGCCGAGCAGGAGCGGCAGGGCACGCGGCAGCCCGAAGACGCGGAGCTTGCCCTCGCGCATGGCCCCGAAGAGGGCGCGATTCACGGGTCCGCGCGGGTCGGGCAGCGCTCCCACCTGCTCCATGCGCGAGAGGTCCCCGATCTGCTCGAAACCGCCGCGAATCGTGAGATCCGGGACCCCGACGATCCCGTCGCGGAAGAGCACGCGGTCGCCGTCGAAGTCGATGCTGATGGCGACCTCTGCGTCCTCCGCGAAGATCGCCATACGCCCGCGCAGCTTGCGCACCATCGCCCCGCGCTCGGGGTGATCCTCGACGTTCTGGCGCATCATCGTCGAGAGCATGTTGGCGAGGCCGTTGTCAGCGGCGCCATCGTGGAGCTCGATCGCGAGGTCCATGTCGCTCACGCCACCGGCGGGAAGTCGGTCTGGATCGCGGTCGCGCTCTTCACGAGCTCCTTCGAGGCGATCACGAACTTCACGATCGTCGGGAGGTGTCCCTTCTCGAGCTTGAGCTTGTTCTGCATCATCGCCTTGGTCGGATCGACCTCGCCCGAGAGCACTTCTTTCCAGCGCGGGTACTCCGCGACGATGACGAAGTCGGCGCTCTGCGCCTCGGTGGCGGGCACGTACTTGGCGCCGCGACACTCGCCGGTGTGGAGGTCGAGCACCATCGCCATGTCCTCGGTCGTGCCGATCCGCGCGTCGGCCTTGAGCACGTAGGCGACCTTGCCGTGGACCCAGCCCTTGCCCGCCTCTCGATAGCCCGTGTTCGCATTCACCGCGTTCTTGAAGGCCTCGGTCCACTCGGCGGACGGGAACTTGATGCTCATCGACGGCTCCGTTGGTCGCTGCCCGCGCTCGGCGGGCCCGCGACGTTACCGCGAGGCCAGGCCCCCGCAAGGCATGCCCGCCGCGCTCGAACCACGCCCCTCCCGCTCCGAGCGCCGCGTCGTCTATCCTCGGGGCCGTGAGCAGCGACGCCGGAGATGCCCTCGTCGGCAGCACGCTCGGCAACTACCGCATCGAGCTGAAGCTGGGCACCGGTGCGACCGGCGTGGTGTTCCGCGCGCGTCCGGCCGAGGGCACACAGGACGTGGCCCTCAAGGTGCTCCACGACAACCTCGGCTCGATCTCCGCCCTCAAGCGGCGCTTCGAGCGAGAGGCGCGAGTCCTCGCGAAGCTCGAGCACCCCAACATCGTGGAGATCACCGACTTCGGCGTCTCCGAGGCCGGGCACACCTACATCGCGATGGAGCTGCTCGAGGGGCGCACGCTCGAGCAGCAGCTCGACGAAGCCCCGTTGCCTCCCCCCCGCGCGCTCACGGTCATGCGAGAGGTGCTCAGGGGCCTCGCGTTCGCGCACGAGCGGCAGGTGGTGCATCGCGATCTCAAGCCCGCGAACGTGTTCCTCTGCGGCCCCACGGGCGAGCGCGTCAAGCTCCTCGACTTCGGCCTCGCCAAGATGCTCAGCGATGACGACGTGGCCGAGGACGGCACGCTCACCCGGCGCGGCCGCATCGTCGGCACGCCCGCCTACATGGCGCCCGAGCAGATCACCGGCACCGGCCTCGACGTGCGGGCCGACGTCTACGCCTGCGGGATCCTGCTCTACGAGCTGCTCGCCGACCGACGCCCCTTCCTCTCGGAGCGCCGATCGGAGCTCCTGCGGGCGCACCTGCTCCAGCCGCCGCCGCCGCTCAGCGAGGCGCGGAGCGAGCTCGCCGTGGATCCGGCGCTCGAGGCGCTCGTCATGCGCTGCCTCGCCAAGGCCCCCGAGGCTCGCTACGCGAACGGGAGCGAGCTCCTCGCCGCGCTCGATGCGTTGCCCCCGAACGCGGCGTACCTGCGCCGTCCGACGCCCTCGTCGCAGGTGCGCTCGCGCGCTGGCGCCACCTCGGAGGTGATCTCGAGCAGCGAGCGACGCGCCGTGAGCGAGTCGATCTCGGCCTCCGAGCCGGGCGCCAAGAGCACGCCCGCCACCCCGCCCGCGCCGCTGATCCCCCCCTCGGTGATCGCCGAGGTGCCCGTGATCTCGGCCGCGGCGCTCGGCAGTGGCCAGCACCCTGCGGAGCCCGCGCACGCCGCCCCCGCGCGCGAGCCCACCGAACGCATCGAGAGCCCGCTCGACGCGACACGCGGCGAGGAGCCACGCATCTCGACCGCCGTGCTCTACGTGCTCGCGGCGAGCCTCTTCGCGCTGGCCGCCCTGCTCTGGCTCTGGCTCGGCCCGAGCTGACTCGCGCGGTGGACCGCTGCGCGCGGGTTCGCGTATCTTCCCGCCCCTCCGCGTGACGAGCTCTCCTCACAACAAGCCCTCCGATCCGTCCGTCCCGAGCGCCGTCGTCGGCGTGGTGATGGGCTCCAAGTCCGACTGGGAGACGATGCAGCACGCCGTCGAGATCCTCGTGGATCTCGGCGTTCCGCACGAGGTCCGGGTCGTGTCGGCACACCGCACGCCCGACCTCCTCTTCGAGTACGCGGCGAGCGCCGAGTCGCGCGGGCTGCGCCTCATCATCGCGGGCGCCGGCGGCGCGGCGCACCTGCCCGGCATGCTCGCGGCCAAGACCCACCTCCCCGTGCTCGGCGTGCCCGTGCAGTCCAAGGCCCTCAACGGCCTCGACTCGCTCTTGTCGATCGTGCAGATGCCCGCCGGCGTGCCGGTGCCCACGTTCGCCATCGGCCGCGCGGGCGCCACGAACGCCGCGCTCACCGCGGCCGCGATCCTCTCCGCGCACGATCCCGTGCTGCGCGAGCGCGTGATCGCGTTCCGCACCCGGCAGACCGAGAGCGTGCTCGCGAGCCCCGATCCGCGAGGCTGAGCGCATGCGCGTCGGCATCCTCGGCGGTGGTCAGCTCGGTCGGATGCTCGCGCTCGCGGCCGCGCCGCTCGGGCACGAGTGCGTGATCTTCGCACAGTCGGGGGACGAGCCCGCGTGCGCGGTGGCTCGTTCGGTGCTGGGCGCGTTCGACGACGACGACGCGCTCGCGCGCTTCGCCGGCTCGGTGGACGTGGTCACCTACGAGTTCGAGAACGTCCCGCTCGCCGCGGTCGAGGGGCTCGCCGCGCACGTGCCGGTGCGCCCCGGCGCGCGCTCGCTCGTGGTGGCCTCGGATCGCGTGCACGAGAAGACGACGTTCCGCGAGCTCGGCATCGCGACCGCCCCTTTCCGCGCGGTCGACGACGAGGCCTCCCTCCGCGAGGCGGTGCGCGCGATCGGCCTGCCTGCCGTGCTCAAGACACGACGGCTCGGCTACGACGGCAAGGGACAGCGCGTGCTCCGCACCGAGGCCGATCTCGACGGCGCGCTCGCCTCGCTCGGCAGCGTGCCCTCGATCCTCGAGGGCTTCGTCTCGTTCCAGCGCGAGCTCTCGATCCTCGGCGTGCGAGCGCTCGACGGCACGATCGCGACCTATCCGCTCGTCGAGAACGTGCACCGCGACGGCATCCTCTTCCGCACCACCGCGCCAGCGCCCCACGTGAGCGCCCCCCTCGCCGACGAGGCGCGCGCGGCCATCGCCTCGCTCCTCACCGAGCTCGATCACGTGGGCGTGCTCGCCCTCGAGCTCTTCGATCGCGACGGTGCGCTGCTGGCGAACGAGATCGCGCCCCGCGTGCACAACACCGGGCACTTCTCGATCGAGGGCGCGCACACGAGCCAGTTCGAGGCTCACATCCGCGCGATCACCGGCGATCCGCTGGCGAGCACCGCGCTCCGCGGCCACTCGGTGATGATCAACCTCGTGGGCGCCATCCCTGCGCGCGCCTCGTTGCTCGCGCTCCCGCACGCGCACACGCACCTCTACGGCAAGGCGCCTCGCCCTGGCCGCAAGGTGGGGCACGTCACGATCAACGCCGACGACCCGGAGACCGTGCGCACGGAGACGAGCGACGTGATCGCCATCGTCGCCCAGGCCCGCGATATCCTCGCAGGATGAACCGACACGCGGCTCGGGTGGGCCTCTCGTACAAGCAAGTGAGCCCCGACCGGCTGAGCCCCGACGGACGCTGGGACGCCATCGTGATCGGCTCGGGCATCGGCGGGCTGGCGAGCGCTGCCATGCTCGCCAAGCACGGTGGCCTACGCGTGCTGGTGCTCGAGCGACACTCCACCGCGGGCGGCTTCACCCACACGTTCACGCGTCCGGGCTTCGAGTGGGACGTGGGCGTGCACTACCTCGGCCAGCTCGAGGAGGGCGAGCCGCTGCGCATGCTCTTCGACGACATCGCGGGCGGGCGCATCCGCTGGGCGCGCATGCCCGACGTCTACGATCGCGTGATCCTCGGCGACGAGCGCTACGACCTCGTGGCCGGCGGACGTCGCTTCCTCGACAGCCTCTCGGCGCGCTTCCCGGGCCGACGCAGGGACCTCGAGCGCTACCTCTCGACGCTCGTCGGAGCGACGCGGGGCGGCGCGCCGTTCTTCCTCGATCGCGCCTTGCCGCGGCGGCTCTCGAGGCTGCTCGGCCCCGTGCTCCGCGCGCCGCTCCATCGCCACGCCGATCGCACCGTCGAGGAGGTCGTGCGACCGCTGGTGGGCGAGGGCCCGCTCTTCGACGTGCTCACCGCACAGTGCGGCGACTACGGGCTCACACCGCGACACGCGAGCTTCGCCATCCACGCGATGGTCGCGGGCCACTACCTGCGCGGCGCGTACTACCCCGTCGGCGGCAGCGCCGTGATCGCCGCCGAGATCGCGCGCACGCTCGAAGAGCACGGCAGCGCGATCTTCGTGGCCGCGGAGGTCGAGCGCATCCTCGTCGAGAATGGCCGCGCGTGCGGCGTGACGATGACCGACGGCCGCGTGCTCCGCGCCCCGATCGTGATCAGCGACGCGGGCGCGCCGAACACCTACCTGCGCCTGCTCGCGCCCGAGGTCGCCGAGCCCACGGGCCTGCCCGCGAAGATCCGGGCGGTGGGCCCGAGCGCCGCGCACCTCTCGCTCTACCTCGGTCTCGATCGCACCGATCGCGAGCTCGGCCTCGACGGAACGAACCTCTGGATCTACCCCGAGCGCGATCGCGAGCGCGCCTTCGAGCGCTTCCTCGCCGACCCCCGCGCGCCCATCCCGCTCGTGTACGCGTCGTTCCCGTCGGCCAAGGATCCGAGCTTCGCCTCGCGCCATCCGGGCAAGGCCACGATGGAGCTCGTGACCATCGCGAGCCTCCGCTGGCTCGAGCGCTGGAAGGACGCGCGGTGGAAGAAGCGCGGCGCCGACTACGACGCCTGGAAGGCCGAGATGAGCGAGCGCCTCCTCGAGATCGCCCTCCGCGAGCGGCCGAGCGTGCGCGGCCACGTCGTCCACGCAGAGCTCTCGACGCCGCTCTCCACGCGACACTTCACCGCGCACCCCGACGGCGAGATCTACGGCCTCGCGCACACGCCCGCGCGCTTCCGCCTCCCGCTCAGGGCGCAGAGCCCCATCCCCGGCCTCTTCCTCGCGGGCCAGGATCTCGTGAGCTGCGGCGTGGCCGGCGCGCTCTTCGGCGGGGCCCTCGCGGCCACGGCGGTGCTGCGCAGCACGCTGATCAAGAGCGTGGCCCTTCGCGCGATCGGCAGGGCGCGGCCGGGCGCGCCAGCTCGGCGCGACGAAGAACCTCCGCCGAGCGAGGTCACGGCGGTGCCGTGAGCGGCAGGGCGTTCCCCGTCAGATTCGTGATGGGGCGCACAGCCAACTCGTGTACCGTCGCCTCCATGCGGACGAGGCTCGGCGGCATCTTCGTGGGCGTGCTGCTCGCGCTCGCACTCGCCATCGCGACCCCCGCGCACGCCACGCCCCCGGATCTGTTCGGCTTCGGCGCGCGCTCGCCGGGGCTCGCCATGACGGGCGCGTCGCACGCGGACAACTACGAAGCGGTCTATCTCAACCCGGCCAACCTGGGCTCGATCCGCCGCCGGAGCTTCGTGTTCGGTGCGAGCGCGGGCAACTTCGATCTCTCGCTCGATCACCGCCGCTCGCCGCTCGAGCCCGCGCGGGGCACGACGATCGGCTTCACGCTGCCCATCCCCTTCGGCGACGTGCTCCAGGATCGCCTCGTCCTCGGCGGCGGCTTCTACACGCCCACGAACGTGCTCCTGCGCGGTGATGTCCGCTTCCCCGAGGTCCCGCAGTGGTCGGTGCTCGGGCGCGGCCAGTCGCTCGCGCTCTACGTCGCGCTCGGCATCGATCTCCACGGCGTGGTCGACGGCCTGCAGGTGGGCGTGGGCATCGCCGCGCTCGCGGCGCTCGTGGGCGATCTGCGCGTGCAGCTCGACGAGACCAACTCGTTCCAGTCGGTCGTCGAGACACAGCTCCTCGCCACCTTCTCGCCCACGGTCGGCGTGCGCTTCGAGCAGCCGCGTGGCTTCCGCGCGAACCCCGACGCGCCTCCCGAATTCGGCGTCGGCATGACGTACCGACACGAGCTCCGCGCCGACATGGATCTCCAGATCGTCGTCGAGGACCTTCCGGTGCGCCTGCCGCTCCTCACGATCGGCGGCATCACCCAGTACGACCCCGGCCAGATCGTCATCGAGGGCTACTGGCGGCCGATCCCCGAGCTCCGGATCATCGCCAACGTCACGGCGCGGCTCTGGAGCGCCTATCCGGGGCCAACGCGCTCCACGTCGATGAGCAGCTACCTCATGCCGTCGGTGCAGTTCTCCGACACGTTCTCTCCGCGGGTCGCGGTCGAGGGCACGCTCCGTCACGGCACGGTCGAGATGGCCCTTCGCGGTGGCTACGCGTTCGAGATGTCACCTGCCCCGCCCGCGCGCATGGCGCCGCAGCGCAACCCCGACGGCACGGTGCGCATGCAGGACGGCGCGCCCGTCGAGGTCCCGCTCCGCATCCTCGACAACGATCGACACGTCTTCACGCTCGGCTTCGGCCTGCGCGCGGCGCTCTCGGCGCACGAGCGCCTCACGCTCGATCTCTTCGGACAGGCGCATGTGCTGGCCGATCGGCAGCACCTCGTCGCGCTCTCGTCGAGCGATCCCAGCGCGGCGCCGATGACGACAGGCGGGCTCGTTCTCGTGGGCGGCTGGGCCGCAGGGCTGGAGTTCTGATGCACCACGACGCCACACACGCCCTCTCCGTGCGCGCTGCGCGCGTCCTCGCGCTCGCGATCCTCGCGCTCGGCGCCTCCGGGCTCTCGCTCGCCACCGCCGCGCGAGTGTCCGCGCAGCCCATGGACACGTACGGCATGGGCTCGCGGTCGGTCGCGATGGGCGGGGCCGTCACGGCCGACGTCGAGGACTTCAGCGCCAACTACTACAACCCGGCCGGGCTCGCGCGGGCCCGGGCCGCGCGCATCGGCATCGGCTACTTCGGCGCGTTCCACGAGATGTCGGTCGACGATCTCGACTCCAACATCGATCCGCTCCGCGGCATCGTGCTCGGGCTCGTGGTGCCCGGCGAGATCGAGGGCGTCCGCTTCGCGTTCGGCCTCGGCGTGCACCTCAACGACGACTACATCTCGCGCACGCGCTCGCTGCCGGGGCGCAGACCGCGCTGGGAGCTCTACGACAACCGCCCGCGCCGCATCTTCCTCGCGGCCCACCTCGCGATCCGCCCCGTGGAGTGGCTCACGATCGGCGGCGGCATCTCGTTCCTCTCGTACTCGACGAACACGCTCGCGATCCGCGGCAACCTCGACATCCTCATGCCGGAGCGCCGCTCGCACCTCGAGCACGAGATCCGCGCCGACCTCACGACCATCCGCTATCCGCAGGTCGGCGTGCAGGTGCAGCCCCTGCCCGAGCTCTCGTTCGGTGCCGTGTACCGAGGCCAGTTCGCGCTCGACAACAAGCTCCAGGCCCTCGTCGGATGCGAGGTCCCCGACGATCCGTTCTGCACGACGAGCCTCTCGTTCACGGGCTTCGGCGACCCGTTCCCTGGCTACTTCAGCCTGCTGAGCCAGGCCGTGAACGCCTTCGTCCCGCAGCAGATCTCGCTCGGCGGCTCGTGGTCGCCCACGCCCGACTTCCGCCTCAACGTCGAGGTCACGTGGGTGAACTGGTCCGCGTACGTGAGCCCCGTCGGTCGCTCCGACATCACGCTGCGCATCGCCGTGCCCGAGTCGCTCCGCGACATGATCCGCGTGCCCGAGTCGATCATGGGCTCCTCACCGCAGCCCGCGCTCTTCCAGGATCGCTTCGTCCCACGCATCGGCGCCGAGGGCGTGATCCTCCGCGAGCGCATGGTCGAGATGCGCGGCCGCGGTGGCTTCTTCTACGAGAACAGCCCGGTGCCCAACCAGGTGAGCCTCACGAACCTGATCGACTCCGATCGCTTCGTGTTCTCCCTCGGCCTCGGACTGCGGCTGAGCGATCTTCGTCCGCTCCTGCCGGGGTTCATCCAGGCCGACTTCCACTTCCAGTACTCGCTGCTCCCGGAGCGCGTCATGACCAAGACGAGCCTCGTCGATCCGGTCGGCGACTTCCGCGCGAGCGGGCAGATCTTCGCGGGCGGCGCGACGATCGAAGTGGGGTTCGAGTGATGACGAACGCGAGCCGACGAGCGCTCCTCGGGCTGTGCCTGGCCGCCTCGCTGGCAGGCAGCAGCGTCGCGACGATGGGCTGCTCCACCCTCGGTCCCAAGGGCAGCGAGCCCGACGGCCTGCCGCACAACGGCACCGGCCCGTACCGCGACCTCGACGCCGACGAGACGGCCGTGCGCACACCGAGCGGTGCGGCGATCTCGATCGGCGGCACGACGATCGACACGGCGATGGTGGCGAGCGACGGGTCGCTCTTCTACGCCAGCGCGACGGTGACCGCGCGGCCCATGCCCGACGCGGGACCGCTCGACGATGCAGGCGTGGCCCTCGATGCAGGCGTGGCCCTCGACGCAGGCACCCCGGACGCGGGGCCGGCCGTGGTGAGGTTGCCGGGGCCCGACTGGTCGCAGCACGAAGCCCGCAGCGTGCATCGGAGCGCGCCCCGACCTCCGACCGGCCTCACGTACGGCGCGCACAGCCCCGGCTTCGAGCCAGGCACCGAGATCCTCACCGCGAGCCAGGCCTGGGAGGGCAGCTTCGTGACCGATCCGTGGGCGCTCGTGCGCGGGGACGGCTCGGTGCTCCTCTACTACGCCGCCGAAGGCGGCATCGGCGTCGCGCGCGCCTCCAGCCTGGATGGGCCCTACGAGACGGAGTCGGCGCCCGTGATCGCTGCGCACGACGACGCGGTGCCGCGCCGCCCGTCCGTGATCGACACGCACCTCCTCACTGGCGCGAGCCACCCCTACCTCATGTACTACGAGGAGAGCGGCGTGATCCGCGTGGCGGGCTCGAGCGATGGTGTGGCGTTCGCGCCGATCGCCTCGCTCACGCTTCCCCCGATGCCGGCGCGCGACGATCGCGACGGCGCCGAGCTCGCGGTCGGTGGGCCCGCCGCGATCGTCGTCACCACCCCCGCATCGCGGAGCATCGTGCGGCTCTACTACGAGTCGCGGCGCAGCAACGGCAACGTCCTCCTCACGCTCGCCGCCTCCTCCGACGGCGCGAGCTTCGAGGCGTTCGGCCGGCCCGTGGTCGAGGAGCGCGATCGCCGCTTCCCGAGCCCGGCCGTGATCGACGAGCGGATCTCGCTCCTCTACCAGTGGAGCCCGGAGGGTCCGGGCACGAGCGAGGGGACGATCTTCGTGGGCGTCGCTCCGGGCGGCGTACGACTCGCGCCGGAGATGTGACACGTGGCCGTCGAGATGCGCGGCGCAGCGTTCCTCTCGTTCTTCGAGGGCATCGAAGAGCTACGGGATCGCGCGACGGCCGACGCCGTGAAGAAGGCGCTCCGACCCGAGCTGCGCGAGCGCCTGGGGGGCCTCACGCGGGTCGGTTGGTATCCCCTCGCCGACTACTGCGAGCTGCATGACGCGCTCGATCGCGTCGTGAACGGCGGGCCCGAGTTCGCCGCACAGCTCGGCCGCGTCACGACGGATCGCGACACACGCGGGCTGATCCGCTACGTGCTGGCGTTCGCGAGCCCCGAGATGCTGCTGCGCTATGCGAGCAAGGTGTTCTTCACCTACGTGCGTGGGCCCTCGATCCGCGTGGAGCCGGTCGGACCGCAGCACTACCGGCTGCACTGGATCGACTTCCACGGCGCCACGTTCGCGCTGCACGCCGAGTGGCAGGGCGGGGGCGAGCTCCTGCTCGAGCGCTGCGGTGGCAAGGAGGCGCACGTGACGCTCCAGCCCGGCAGCGACGTGTCCTGTCCGACGTTCGACGTGCGCTGGAAGTGAGAGACGCAGAAAGAACCGAGCGACGCACGCCGGGCGCTCCCTGTGCTCGGCACTTCGTGCCTGTCCGATCGCCCGTGTAGGGTCGATACCCCCATCCCGGGCGCTCGGCCCATGAACGGCGTATTCTCGAGGGGCTGACGTCCCGTGGGTGGGCCAAGGCGGACCTTCGAGCATGACTGTCGAGATGCGCGGCGCGGCGTTCCTCTCTTTCTTCGAGGGCATCGAGGAGCTGCGGGATCGCGCGACAGCCGACGCCGTGAAAGAAGCGCTGCGGCCCGAGCTGCGCGAGCGCGTCCTGAGCGGCGCGATCACGCGCGTGGGCTGGTACCCGATGGCGGAGTACACGGCGCTGCACGAGGCGCTCGATCGCGTGGTCTCCGGCGGGCCCGAATTCGCCGTGCGCCTCGGCTACGTGACGACCGATCGCGACACGCGCGGCCTGCTGCGCTACGTGCTCGCGTTCACGAGCCCCGACCTCCTGATCCGCTACGCGGACAAGGTCTTCATGAGCTACGTGAGGGGCGCCTCGATGAGCATCGAGCAGCTCGGGCCTCGGCATTACCTCGTCAGCTGGAGCGACCACCACGGCGCGAGCCGTGCGCTCTTCGACGAGTGGCGCGGGGGCATCCAGCTCCTCATGGAGCGCTGCGGCGGCAAGAACGTCGTGGTCGCCGCCCGCCCCTTCGACGATCCAGCGCGCGCCCAGTGCGAGGTGACCTGGGAGTGATGGGCTCGATCAGCCGCCCACGAGGCTCATGCCCACCTGGTGGTGATCGACGTCGAGCGTGCCGCTCTGCGCGTCGTGATCGAAGCGATGGCCGGGACCCTTGCCGCCGAGAGCCCAGCCGAGCGCGTGCAAGACCTCTCGGTCCGAGGCGCCTCCCCTGAGGAGCTCGCGCAGCGACACCGCGCGACGCGACGCCAGGCACGGGCGCACCTCTCCGTGCGAGGTGACGCGCATGCGGTTGCAGCTCGCGCAGAATTCGTCCGACACCGCGGTGATGAGGCCGACTCGTCGCGCAGGAGCGCCTCCCGTTCCCTCGCCGCGCGTGGAGAGGTAGCGCGCAGGCCCACGGCCCGGGTCGCCGAGCGCCTCGTCGCCGAGGCCGAGCTCCCCGAGCGCGGCGCGCATCTCGACCGCTCCCACGCGCTCGCTCGGAGGCAGACGCGCGCCCTCGCCGATCGGCATGAGCTCGATGAAGCGCGGCGTCGCGCCGATCGACCACGCGAACCGCGCGATCGCCGCGAGCTCTCCGAGGTTCTCGCTGCGGAGCACGACGGTGTTCGTGCGGAGCGAGAGCCCCGCCGCGAGGGCCGCCTCGAGGCCGCGACGCACACCAAAGAGATCGCCACCGCGTGTGATCCGCGCGAAGCGCGCGGGATCGAGCGAGTCGACGGACACGTTCACACCCACGAGGCCGGCGGCTCGCAGGGGCTCGGCGAGCGCGGCCAGCCGCGATCCGTTCGTCGTCAGCCAGAGATCCTCGATGCCCGTCTCGGCCAGGCGCGCCACGAGCGACACGACGTCGCGACGCACGAGCGGCTCGCCGCCCGTCAGCCGCACGCGGCGCAGCCCGTGCGACGCGAGCAAGCGCACGAGGCGCACGATCTCCTCGAACGAGAGGAGCTCGTCTCGCAAGCCGTGCTCGCGCTCCCCCTCGGGCGGCATGCAGTACGTGCACGCCATGTCGCAGCGGTCCGTGATCGAGAGGCGCAGGTAGCGGATGGCACGCCCCTCGGCGTCGCGCAGCTCGGACGGCGGCTCGTGATCCGCAGGCATCGGCGGCGGCTCCTCGCGGAGCGCGCGTCGGCTCGCGCCCGGAGCGAGCGGGAGCCGAACACGGGGAGGAACGAGCGGCGCGACCACCCGACGACGATACCAGAGGCGCGGGCCCGCGCCGCGCGATCGCCCTCGTCCGAGGGCGTTCCGTCGGCTCGGTCTCCGATCAGCGCCGCGATCGGAACGCGCCGCGCATGGCCAGCGCCGCGAGCTCGGCGTCGTCCACCCCGAGCCAGTCACGGAGCACCTCTGGGCCGTGCTCGCCGAGCGAGGGCGGGCTCGTGCGGTACGCGACGGGCGTCTCCGAGAGCTTGATCGGGCTGCCGATGAGCGACACGTGGCCCGAGGCCGCCAGGGCGCTCGGCATCTCCACGCGCATCGCACGCGCGATCGCCTGTGGGTCGGCGAAGGCCTCGGCCACCGTGCGCACGGGCCCGATCGGCACGCCACGCGGCACGAGGGCGTCGATCCACGCCTCGGTCGGCCGCGCCCGGAAGAGCCGCGCGAGGATGGGCACGAGCGCCTCGCGATGCTCCACGCGCCCGCGGTTCGTCGCGAAGCGCGCGTCGGCCGCGAGCGCCGGCTCGCCGAGCACCTCGGCGAGCGTCGCGAACTGCCCGTCGTTGCCGCAGGCGAGCGCGACCTCGCCGTCGGCGCTCGGAAAGGTCTGATACGGGACGATGCTGGGGTGCGCGTTGCCGTGTCGACGCGGCGGCGCGCCGGTGAGGAACGTGGTGGTCGCGGCGTTCACGAGCCACGCGAGCTGCGCGTCGTAGAGCGCGACGTCCACGTGCTGGCCACGGCCCGTGCGACGCACCTCCGCGAGGGCCGCGAGCACACCGATCGTGGCGTAGAGCCCCGTCACCACGTCGGCGATCCCCACGCCCACCTTCGTCGGCGCGCCGTCGATCTCGCCCGTGAGGCTCATGAGGCCGCCCATCGCCTGGGCGAGGAAGTCGTAGCCCGCCTCGCCTGCGCGCGGCCCCGTCTGCCCGAAGCCCGTGATCGAGCAGACGACGAGGTGTGGGTGCGCCGCGAGCAAGCTCGCCGCGTCGAGGCCGCGACGCGCGAGATCACCGACCTTGAAATTCTCGACGACCACGTCGGCCTTCGCGACGAGGCGCTGCGTGAGCGCGACCCCCTCGTCCGACGCGAGGTCGATCGCGATCGAGCGCTTGTTGCGGTTGGCCGCGAGGAAGTACGCCGACAGGTCCGTGCGAGCGCCGTCGGCGTCGTGCACGAACGGCGGACCCCAGCCGCGCGTGTCGTCGCCTGCGCCGGGCCGCTCGAGCTTCACCACGTCGGCGCCGAGATCCCCGAGCGTCTGCGTGCACGTGGGCCCCGCGAGCACGCGGCTCAGATCGAGCACGCGCACGCCGCGCAGCGGACCGCTGGCCTCGGGCTGCGAGCTCTCCTCGCTCGTCATCGGGCTCAGCCGAGCACGCTGCGGCCGATGACCACGCGCTGGATCTCGCTCGTGCCCTCGTAGATGCGCGTGACGCGCACGTCGCGGTAGTAGCGCTCCACGTCGTATTCCTTCACGTAGCCGTAGCCTCCGTGGATCTGGAGCGCGCGATCGCAGATGCGGCCCGCGGCCTCGGTCGCGTAGAGCTTGGCCATCGCCGCCTGGGACGAGAACATCTGCTTGGTCTGCTTGAGGTACGCGGCGCGGTAGGTGAGCAGGCGCGCGGCGTCGAGCTCGGTGCGCGCATCGGCGATCATCCACTGGATCGCCTGGTGATCTGCGATCGGCTTGCCGAAGGTCTTGCGCTCCTTCGCGTACTCCACCGCCGCGGCGAGCGCGGCCTCGGCAATGCCGATCGCCTGCGACGCGATGCCGATGCGGCCACCGTCGAGCGCCATCATCGCGATCTTGAAGCCGCCGTTCAGCTCGCCGAGGAGCGCGCTCTCGGGCACGCGAACCCCCTCGAAGTGCAGGGCCACCGTGGAGCTTCCCCGCAGGCCCATCTTGTCTTCGTGGTGCCCGATCGAGAGGCCCTTCTCCCCTTGCTCCACGAGGAAGCACGAGATGCCGCGCGTGCCGGCGCCGCCCGTCCGCGCCCACACCACGAACACGCCCGCGAAGTCGCCGCTCGTGATCCACTGCTTGGCGCCGTCGATCACCCAGTGATCGCCGTCCTTCTTGGCGGTCGTGCGCATCGCGCCCGGATCGCTGCCCGCCTCGGGCTCCGAGAGCGCGAAGCTCCCCGCGCGCAGCGTGCCATCCGCGATCTTCGGCACGTAGCGCTTCTTCTGCGCATCGGTGCCGAAGGTGGTGATCACCTCGGCGACCATGTTCGTCACCGACATCGTCACGGCCGTGGAGGCACAGGCCTTGGCGATCTCGCTCAGCGCCGCCGAGTACGCCACGACACCCACGTCCGCGCCGCCCAGCTCCTCGGGCACCGCCAGCGTCATCATCGTGTTCTTCGCGAGCAGGAGCAGGACCTCGGGCGGGATCCGACCCTCGCGATCGATCGAAGCGGCGCGCGGCACGATCTCCTTGGTCGCGATCTCACGCGCGCTGTCGCGCACCATCACCGCCGTCTCGTCCAGCTCGAAGTCCATGGCTCGCTCCTCGGAGGCGCGACCATAGCGCCGTTTCGATCAGGGAGCGCCACGGAGGTAGTCGAGCAGCAGCTCGCGCTCCGCGACCGTGAGCCCGAGCCCGAACGGGTGACCCTCGTGACCGCTCGGCTCGAGCCGCAGCACCGCGCGCACGTCGGCCGCGCTGCCGTCGTGGAAGAGGCCGCGACGGTCGAGCACGCCGCGGAGCGAGGGCGCGCGATAGCCCCCGGTGCCCCGCTGACCGCCCACCGTGGTCGCGACGGGATCGGTGCCCACCTCGGCCACGTCGACCCACGCGCCCGCGAGGCCCGGCAGGGCGTGACAGCGCGCGCACTCGCGTTCGAAGAGCGCGGCGCCGGGCGAGGTGTCGTCGAGCTCCGGCAAGGTGTCCGCGAGCGACTCGAGGTAGAGCGCGATCGCCGCCACGAGCGCGCGACTCGGACGGAAGCGCTCACGCTGCTGCGTGACGAGGAGCGTCTCGATGCGCACCATCCGCTCGACGCGACCGTTCTCGAGGTTGCCTGTGTGATGGAGGCGCGCCTCGAGCGCGATGGGCCGCAGGTCGGACGGGCGCATCGGATCGTCGAGGCCGTCGTCGGTCACGTCGACGGTGCCGAGCGGCCAGCTCGGGTCACCGATCGCCAGGTGTTCGTTGGGGATCGCGAGACGGAAGCTCGCGCCGTCGAAGCGGCCGTGGCAGCCGCTGCAGCTGAGCGCGCGCACCCAGCCCGACGCGGTCTCGGCCTCGACGAGGCCACGGATCCGGCCGCTCTCCTCCACGTGGAGCCCCGCGCGCTCGGCATCTGCGCGCGTGCGGATGCGTGCGAGCGAGAGATCGAGCTGCGCGGGATAGCGATCGAAGGCCTGCTCGCCCGCCGCGAGGACCTGCGGCAGAGACGCGAGGTCGGTCTGTGCGATCGGCGCGGCCTCTCCCGAGCGGCCGTCGACGAAGACCTCGCGCACGCGAGGCGTCAGCTCCGGCAGGAGGTCCCAGTCGGCCGCGGGATCGAGGGCCTCGCTCCCCGAGAGAGCCCCCGAGAGCGCCCCCGAGAGCGCGTAGTGCGCCTCGCGGAGCGCCGCGTAGGGCGTGTCGTGCCCGGCGATGGATCGCTCGAGCGCCGCGCGACGCACCCGCGCGTCGTCACGAAACGCGCGCGCGTCCACGAGCCGCGGATCGTCGGGCGCGACACACGAGGAGAGCGCGAGCGACACGAGCGATGCGGCGGCAAGCGCCACGACATGCGCTCCCTGCATGCGCCGCTCGCGCATCACCCCACGCACTCGGCCATGGAGCAGGCCCAGTGCGCAAGCGCAGGATCGAACGCGCAGTAGCCCGCACCGCAGTCCGCGTCGGTCGCGCACTCGTCGGCGGCCGTGTGGCACTCGAAGCCGATGAAGCCGAAGTAGTGGCCACAGCTACCGAACGTCGGCGAGCACGCGAGGCCCGGGCCGCAGTCGTTGTTCGTGCGACACCCCGCGGGCACGCACGCGTTTCCGCCCCCCGAAGCGTCGCAGAGACAGGCCTGATCCGCGGCGCAGTCGGAGTCGCGGAAGCAGGTGTCGTACGAGCAGAACGCTCCGGCGCGGCCGAACAGGCAGCGCCCGTTGCTGCCCGTCGTGCAGTCCGCATCCGTCGTGCACTCGCCGCCCACGCCGCCACCACCGGGGCCCGGCGGCCGGCACGGGCTGCACACGACCTCGACCGGCCGCGACGGCTCGGGGGGCAGGTCCATGCACATACCCGCGTCGGTGGGCACGGTCGCCGCGTCGGCGCGCGGTGCGTCTGTCAGCGTCGGTGCATCGAGCAGCAGAGGTGCGTCGAGCCCGACCGCGTCCGGCGCGACCCCCGAGTCGAGACTGCCCGCATCGACGCTCTCCTGTGCGTCACGCCCTGCATCCCCCGCGCTCGTGGTCTCGGGACACCCCGCGAGGCCCAGCGCCGAAAGCCCCAGCGCCGAAAGCCCCAGCACCGGCACGACCATCCATCGAAGCGACTTCATGGCCGCGATGCTCGCACAGAGGAGACCGCGATCAGAGATCGAACGTGATCTTCGCCGGATAGCTCCCCGGATCCGGCATGCGCCAGCCCGAGACACCGTTGGCGATGCAGTCGAGCTGCGCGGCGGCCTCGGTGCTCTGCGCCGCGACGCCCACCGACATCACCGCGCCTCCGCTCTGGACGTAGGCCGTGACGCGATAGCCGCGCTGACCACCACACTGCGAGACCAGGCTCCCGCCGTTGCTCGAGAGCAGCGTCGCGATGCGCGCGGCGTCCCACGAGAGCGGCGGCCGGATGTCGGTCGGCGCGTCGTAGTGGAACTCCCACGAGAACTCGGCCTCGCCACCACGCGGTCGCGGGAAGTGGATGCCGTGCGCGCGGTCCGCGATGCAGCGCTCCACGTCGCGATGACCGAGCGTGGTCTCCGACGGATACACCCACGCGACCGAGCCGTCGGTGTGGATCCGGAACGCGAGCCGGATGCTCCCGAAGAGGAAGTGCACGTCGCTGGCGTGCGCGAAGCACGGGCCGAACGCGCTCTCCACGCGCGGCTGGAGCGTGTCGTTGACCTGCCGCTGCGAGATCGTGCCCATGAGCCCTTCGATCTGCACGCCAGCCTGCGCGTCGGCCTGCGCCTGCTCCTCCGCCGTGGGCTCGCGCGTGCGGCGCGCGGTCGTGGTGGTGGTCGTCTGCTCGGTCGTTCCGCCGCCACACGCCGTGAGCGTGAGCGCGAGGGCCGACGTCGTGAGGAGTCCGTGTCGCATCTGGCTCACGTGTCGCATCTGGCTCAGCCCTTCAGCGTGTTGGCGGCGATCACGACGCGCTGGATCTCGCTCGTTCCCTCGTAGATCTCGGTGATCCGCGCGTCGCGGTAGTGACGCTCGACGTCGTACTCGGTGCTGTAGCCGTAGCCGCCGTGGATCTGGATGGCCTTGTGCGTGATGCGGGTGGCCGCCTCCGACGCGAAGAGCTTGGCCATGGCCGACTCCTTCGAGTGCCGGATCGAGGGATCCTTCACGGCCTTGTCCTTCATCGCCGCGGCACGCAGCGTGAGCAGGCGCGCGGCGTCGAGCTCGGTCGCCATGTCGGCGAGCATGAACTGGATCGCCTGCTTGTTCGCGATCGGCTCACCGAAGGCCTTGCGGACCTTGGCGTACTCCGTGGCCTTCTCGAGCGCGGCGCGCGCGATGCCCAGGGCCTGCGACGCGATGCCGATGCGTCCTCCGTCGAGCGTGGACATCGCGATCTTGAAGCCCATGCCCTTGCCGCCGAGCACGTTCTCCTTGGGCACCCTCACGTTCTCGAAGAACACGGTGCAGGAGTGTGCGGCGTGGATGCCGAGCTTGTGATCGCGCGCGTTCTGCGTGAAGCCCGGCGTGCCCTTCTCGATGACGAAGGCCGTCGTGCCCTTGGCGCCCGCGGCACGATCGTGCGACGCGAAGAGGATGATCACGTCGGCGTGCGGGCCGTTCGTGATCCAGTTCTTGGCGCCGTTGACGATGAAGTGATCGCCCTTGTCCTCCGCGACCGTCTCCATGTTCGACGCGTCCGAGCCCGAGGCCGGCTCGGTGAGGCCGAAGCAGCCCAGCTTCTGGCCGCTCGCCAGCGGCTGGAGGAACCGCTTCTTCTGATCGTCGTTGCCGAATTTGTAGAGCGGATCGCACACGAGCGAGTTGTTCACGCTCATGATCACACCCGTGGAGGCGCACGCGCGAGAGACCTCCTCCATCGCGAGCGCGTAGCTCACGTTGTCGGCGCCCGCGCCGCCATGCTCATCGGGGATCGCGAGGCCCATCAGGCCCAGCTCCCCCATGCGCGCGACGAGCTCCGCGGGCCAGCGCCCTTCCTTGTCGAGCTCCCGCGCCTTGGGCTCCACGTCGCGCACGGCGAAATCGCGGGCCATCTGCTGGATCATCGACTGTTCTTCGGTGAGCTCGATCTTCATGGGGGCGTGACTGTAGGAGGTGCGTCGGGGCGCTCGCAAGCCGCGATGCCCACGCTTCGCACGGGCCTCACGTGGTAGCCTGGCGCTCGCCGTGTGGGGCCTCTCGATGTTCCCTTCTAGGACCGTCCGCGCCGCGCTGTCAGCGGTGCGCTGCTCCGCTGCGGGCCTCGCGATCCTGGCCGTCGCGCTCTCCACGCCTGCGAGCGCCGACGACGCGAGCCTTCGCGCGGCCGACGCGGCCTACACACGCGGCGCGCTGCGAGAGGCCGAGCGACTCTACGAAGCGGCTCTCGCCGAGCCGGGCAACGGGCGCGACGATCTCGTCGTCATCCACGTGCACCTGGGCATCCTCGCGGCGGCCCACGGCGCGGAGCGCACGGCGCGCACGCACTTCGCGATCGCGCTCGCGCTCGATCCGCACCTGCCTGCGCCGAGCGAGCTGGCGGGACGCGATCGCAGTCGCTTCGAGCAGGAGCGGCCCCGCGAGGGCCTCGCGCTCGAGGCGCACGTCGAGAGGGCAGCGGAAGGTGTCGCTGCAGAAGGAGTCGAGGTGGTCGGCCACATCGAGCACGCGCCTGCCGGCCTCGTTCACCACCTCGAGCTCCGCTGCCAGGGCGCGAGCGCAGCCGTCGCGCCCGTGGGTCGCGATGGCCGCGCGCGTCTCCACACCGCGCGCTGCGAAGGCCCGACCATCGTCGCGAGAGAGTCGCACGGTGGCGTGCTGGCCGAGGCGGCCGTGAGCGAGGGCGCACCGTGAGCGAGGGCGCCATCCACGTCGGCCGCTACGAGCTCATCGAGCGTCTCGGGCACGGGCACACCTCGGAGGTGCACCTGGCCCGCACCGTGCGAAGCGATGGAGAGGTCGCGCTCGTCGCGCTCCGGCGACCGCTGCCCGCGTATGCCGCGGACCCACGTTTCGTCGAGGAATTCCTCGCGTCGGCGCGTCGCGCCGCGCAGCTGCTCCATCCTGGGATCGCGCGCGTGCTCGACGTGTCGAGCGACGCGCACGCGCCATTCGTGGCGACCGAGTACGTGCACGGCGAGCAGCTCTCGTCGATCGTTCGTCGCCTCGCGCCCGGGCAGCGCCCCCTCGATCTCCTCCTGCGGGTGATCGCGCTCGCGTCCGAGGCGGTGGAGCACGCGCACGCAGGGCGCACCCCGCTCGTGCACGCGAGCCTCACGCCGCAGAACGTCTTCGTGGCCTACGACGGCGAGGTGCGCGTGGCCGACTTCGGCACGCCCCGCGCTGCGCGCCGCGACGACGACGACGAGCAGCGCGATCACGGCGGCCTGGCCTACTGGTCTCCGGAGCAAGCGGCCGATCGCCTGCCGAGCCCGGCGACCGACGTGTTCGCGCTCGGCATCTTGCTCTGGGAGTGCATCACGCAGCGCGGGCTCTTCGTGGCACCCACGCGCGCCGAGACGCGCGCCGCCGTGATCCGCTGCGAGGTCCCGCGACCCGGCGACATGACTGACTGCCCGGCGGCCCTCGAGCGCCTCGTCCTGCGCTGTCTCGCCGCGGATCCTCGCGAGCGCCCGCCCAGCGCGGGTGTCCTCGCCGACGAGCTCGAGGACATCCTGCGCAAGCGCCGTCGCGACACGAGCACCGCCGCGCTCGCGCGGCTCGTACACGAGCTCTTCGCCCAGCGCGAGGCCGGCCGCGAGGCCACCATGCGGAGGGCCCTCCGCCCGAGCCGCGAGTCGTACGCGCCGCTCGCCGCGAGCTCGCCGTCGCTGCACCCACCCGCGCCTCGCAAGGACGCGCCTGCGCCCTCGGCCACGCCAGCGTCTTCCGCGTCCGTGTCCACGTCGACGGCTTCGCCCGCTCCGACGTCCGCGTCCGAGGCACCGTCTTCCCACTCCGCGCCCGACGCGGCGTCCGCCCCCGCCGCGGAGGTCGCATCGACCTCCGCATCGACCTCGACCTCGGCATCCGCCTCTGCCTCGATCGCATCGCCCTCGGCCTCTGCATCGACCTCGACGGCTGCATCCCATCCATCCACGGCTGCCTCCACTGCATCGACCGCATCGAGGTCGTTGTCGAGCACCGCGACCTCTGCGTCCGAGCCGAAGCCCACCGCGTCGGCGACGTCCTCGTCGACGCCCGCGTCGACACCCACCTCGCCCGCGACGCCCTCGAGCGGTGGCGCCTCGCGGCCGTGGCTCGCGTTCGCTGCGATCGGCGGTCTCGGGCTGATCGGCATGGCCTGGCTCGCGACGCGCGGGGGCGCGCCGGAGCCCTCCTCACGGCCCGGCACACCACCGCCGACCACGCTCTCCTCCGAGCGCCCCGCCCGCGAGCGCCCCGCCCGCGAGCGCCCGCCCACCTCGAGCCCCACGCCGTCCCCCGAGCTCGATCCGCATGGCTCGTCGCTCCACGAGCGACCGCCCGATGCACCGATCGTGCAGACCGAGATCCCGAGCGCGACGGTGATCGCGGCACCGCCCGACGTCGCCGTCGAGCCCCCGACGCCCTCGGTCGACTCGCACCCGGACGAGCTCGACGCGGTCGAGGCTCCGCTCCGCGCCGACGACGCCACGCTCGAGATCGTGTGTCGCCCCGCCGCCGAGATCTTCCTCGACAACCGCTCGCTCGGTCTCACGCCGAGGATCGTCGCGATCCCCTCCGGCGCCATCGCGATCGGCCTCCGCTCGACAGGCCCCGAGCACCAGTGGCGCACCCTCCGCACCACGCTCGAGCCCCACGCGACCTGGACCGTGCCGATGAGCGAGTGTCCCTGATCCCTCGTGTCGGCGCGACGAGAGCGCGCGCGAGATCAGCGTGTCGACAGCGGGGCGGAGATCAGCGCGGGTGAGTTCAGCGCGCGCTCGTCGAACGCCAGCGTGCTCGCGAGCTGCGGACGCTCGCCCAGCACGATCGCTCCCTTCGCGATCGCGTCGATCACCGCGGGCAGGAGGCGATGCTCCTCGCGCTGGATGCGCGCCTGGAGGCTCGCCTCGTCGTCGCTCGGCCACACCGACACGGCAGCCTGCGCGAGGATCGGGCCGGTGTCGACGCCTGCATCCACGAGGTGCACCGTGCAGCCCGAGATCCGCACGCCCTTCGCGATCGCGTCGCGCGCGCCGTGCGCGCCGGGAAACGAGGGCAGGAGCGCGGGGTGCACGTTCACGATGCGATGCGGAAAGCGGCCGAGCATCGCGCCCCCGATGATCCGCATGAAGCCCGCGAGCACCACGAGATCGGGCGAGAACGACGCGACCGCCTCCGCGAGCGCCGCGTCCCACAGCGCGCGGCTCTCGTAGGCCTTGGGACGCACGATCGCGCTCGCCACCCCTCGCTCCGCGGCGAACGCGAGCGCGCCCGCGTCGTCCTTGTCGGAGACCACGGCGACGATCGAGGCGGCGCATGCGCCCCAGTCGATGGCGTCCGCGATCGCGCGGAGGTTCGACCCACGGCCGGAGGCGAGGACGGCGAGCTTCATGGGCCGCGCGTTACCGCCGAGGGGACGGCCCGCGCAAGCGCGATCCACCGTCTCGGCGATCCGCCTCAGTGATGCGTGTGCGCGCAGGCCCGAGCGATCCCCAGCAACACCGCCAGCACGATGAGCCCGATGCGGATCATCGTCCGCGTGTCGGTGTCGCTCGCCTGGCCTTGTCGTAGCTGCTGCTCGGCGTCCGCGAGCGCCTGCCGCGCCCTGCGCTGACGCTCGAGCTCGCTCTGGTCGAGGGCAGCGCGTGCCGCTCCCGACGCAGGGCCCGACGCAGGGCCCGCGCCCGACGCGGAGACCGCGCTCCTCGTGCTCGGCGCGGCGGCCGACGCGCCTGCCTTGTTCATGAACGCACCTCCCACGCTCACGAACCATCGATTGTGCGTGCGACCGGGGTGCGTGTCGCTGCGGTGCATCGCGCCCGTCTCGACGTTCACCTTGTTCGCGTCGCCTCCTCCGAGCGCGATCGCGATCCACGACCTCGACCCGAAGGCCACGCCTGCGCAGACGCGCTCGGGGTACTTCACATCGAGGAGCGTCTCGTCGGGCGGATCACCCAGCACGATCACCTGCGAGCGCTCGAGCTGGAGCGCGAAGCGCGTGCCGTCCGCGGAGCAGGCCACGTCGCGGAGCACGCGATCCTTGGCGCGCGTCACGTGCTCGAGCGTGTGCGCGACGGCGCCCGTGCCCGGCACGAGCTTCACGAGCCGATCCCCGCTCGTCACGAGGAAGCCCTTGGGGCTCGCGCACATCGCGAGCACGCGGTTCAGCGTGGTGACCGGGCTCCCGATCGGCTCGAAGCTCTGCCCCTCGAGCAGGGTGACGGTGTGCTCGCGATCCTCGACGCTCTTGGCGATCGCGAGGCGCGTCCCGTCGCGCGACCACGCGAGCGCGCTCACGCCGCGGTGGTAGAGCGGCACGGGCGCGAGGTCGTTCCTGCGCAGGATCGACACGTGGTCGTCGTGAACCGCCGCGACCGCGCCGTCGCCGCGCACGGCGAACGAGCTCGTCGGCGCGCCGAGCGAGGCGCGGGGCAGCTCACGGTGCAGGAACGTGAACCGGCGCACGGCGCCCGTCTCGGTGACGGCGACGATCTCGTCACCGGCGATGGCCACGCCCACGAGCGGCTCGCCGAGCGACTCGCGCCAGAGCGGCGCCTCGCTGTCGCCGTCGTGGACGAGCAGCTCCTCGTCGTGGGTGAGGACGAAGATGCGACCGTTGGGATCGAAGGCGATGTGGCCACGCTCGAGCACGGCCCGAGCATACGCCGAGGCCCGCGGACGCCTTCCCCCCCGGCGTCGTCGCGTCGTCGCGTCGCTCGCTACGGGCTCGGGGCGGGCGCAGCGGGCACCGAGGGGCTCGCCTCCGCGGACGGTGCGGCGGCGGGTGCGCCGTCCTCTTCCTCGCCGGCGTCGTCGCGCAGCTCGGGCAGCAGCACCGCGCCGATCGCGATCCCCACGATGACGAGGAAGCCCACGACGAGCGCGACCATCGTCCGCACGGGACGATCGCGCTCGTCGAGATCCTCCGGTTCGACAGGGAGCTTCTT
>JAIBCE010000492.1 GCA_019694315.1 Sandaracinaceae bacterium | reverse complement strand
CCATAGGCATCTTCGAGCGAAGAGAAGTCGACCCGGTCGAGGCTCTCGAGCATCGCGTGAGCGTATCGTCGCGGCCGCGCCTCCGCGTCGATCACTTCGTGCGCACGCTCGCCCAGTCGAGGCCGAACCGCGCGAGGTACTTCCGCAGGCGATCGGCGTCGTGCGCGCTCGTCTTGGGTTTGCGTGAGCGCTTCGCGACGAGCTCGGGGTCAAGGCCCGTGACCTCAAGACGCGAAGCGGCGGTCTTCCCTCTGCTCGCTTGGGGCAGGACGAAGAATCTTTGTTACTCGTCGTCGCGACGCGTGTCCTTCGGGAAAGAGCAGGCCGGTCGAGGTGACCGTCCCTGAAAGGACCCGCGATTCCATGACGATGTCGATGAAGAACCTCCTCCTTGCCGCCGCCACCTCTTCGCTCCTCGCCGCTGGCTGCGGCGGCTCCGAGGCCTCGAGCACGCCGATCGCCATCGCCGGCCCCGGCTTCACGTTCGCGCCGGTGACGGGTCGCGCGGGTGGCGTGCAGCCGGGCGCGAGCCTCGGCGCCGACTGCATCGGCAACTTCCCCACCGCACCGCAGCACACGCTCGAGCTCGGTGCCGCGATCCCGCGCCTGCGCATCCTCGTCAACGCGGGCCCGAGCGCCGACACGACCATCGCCGTGCGCACGCCGGACGGCCACACGGTGTGCAACGACGACTCGGGCGATCCCGGCAACGGCCTCAATCCCGTCGCGGTGATCGAGAACGCAGCGCCCGGTACCTACCAGGTCTTCGTGGGCGGCTACGAGGTCGGCGACGCGGCATCGGCGTATCGCCTCGGCGTGACCGAAGCGCCCGACGCGATGCCCTCGGCGGCCGTTCCGGCGCCCTGAATCACCTCGATCGGAGCTCGATCTCGAGGTCGTCGTCGTCGGACGCGTGAGCTGCTGCGCTGGAGCGCCGCGCGCGCCTACCTGGCGCGCACGCTCGCCCAGTCGAGGCCGAAGCGCGCGAGGTACTTTCGCAATCGGTCGGCGTCGTTCGTGCTCGACTTCTCCTTGCGCGACTCGCTGAAGAGCGTGCGTCCCGCGTCCGAGAGCGAGCTCGCCTCGGCGCACACGGAGAGCACGTCCTCGAGCTGCACGCGATCGAAGCGATCGAGCTCTCGGGCGCGTGCGCCGAGCACGCGATCCACGTGGCCCGTGCTCGGCGTCGAGGCGGCGCTTCGCGTGCGGGCCGCGATCTCCTTGTCCACGTCGCGCGGCGCGATGCGTCCGCCCTCCGCGAGCGTCGCCATGCGGAGCACCGCGCCCGCGAGGTCGCGGAAATTCGCGGGCCAGGCGTGGCCGCGCCCGAAGCGCAGGAACGCACGGCGGGCCTCCTGGTTCATCGTCACCTGACGTCCGAGCAGGCGCGCTGCGCGCTCGAGCTCGAAGTCGAGGTTCGGCTCGAGATCCTCGAGGCGCTCGCGCAGCGGCGGCAGGGCGAAGCTCCAGAGATCGATGCGCGCGAGGAGATCTTCGCGGAAACGCCCCTCGCGCACGGCCGCCGGCAGATCCCGGTTGGTGCCGGCGAGCAGCGTGAAGTCGCTCGTCACCTCGCGGCTCGCGCCGACCGGCACGAAGCGCTTCTCCTCGATCGCCACGAGCAGCATCGCCTGCTCCTCGAGGCCCAGCTCGCCGATCTCGTCGAGGAAGAGCACCCCCTCGTGCGCGTCCTCGAGGACGCCGCGCCGATCGGAGACCGCGCCCGTGAACGCGCCCTTCTTGTGGCCGAAGAGCGCAGAGCGCGCGAGATCGCCCCGCAACGTGGCGCAATTCACGTCGACGAGCGCGCCCTTCACGAGGTGTCGCGCCTTCTTCAGCGCGAAGATGCGCCGCGCGAGCTGGCTCTTGCCGGCGCCCGTGGGGCCCGTGAGCAGGATCGGCGCGCGCGAGGCGAGGGCGACCTCCTCGATCTCGGCGATCATCGCGTTGAACGCGGCGTTGCGCGTGACGATGCCGTCCTTGAGGAGGTCCTGTCCGCGCACGCGTTCGGTGCGGAAGCGCGAGGCGAGGGCGTCGTAGCGCGCGAGATCGAGATCGACGATCGAGACGCTGCCGCGGGCCTTGTCGTCGCTGTCGCGTCCCGGCGCGGTCTGGACGAGGCGCGCGGGCACGTGCCGCGACTCGGTGAGGAGAAACCAGCAGATCTGCGCCACGTGGCTGCCGGTCGTGAGGTGCACGAGGTAGTCCTCGCGCTCGAGATCGAAGGGGTAGCTGCGCGCGAAGTCGAAGAGGCGTGCATAGACCTCCTCGAAGTCCCAGGGGTCCGCGAGCACGAGGGCGTGCGTGCGCACCTCGAGGCGTGGCGCCACGTGGTGGAGGTCGGCGAGCACCGTGTCGACGAGATCGTCGTCGGCGTTCGTCACGAGCAACTCGAGCCGATCGAGGCCGAGCTCCTCGTGCATGGCGAGGCCGAGGGTCGGCCGCCACCGCTCGAAGCGACGCGCGTGCTTGATGCCGTCGAGCGTGGTGCCGAGGAAGCCCAGGGCCACGGTCTTGCGTGGGTTCTTCTTCACGTCATCGCCCGAAGATCGCGCGGATCTCCGCGGCAGGGGTGACCTCGAGCTGATCGTAGCGGCAGTCCTTCGGTGCCTTGTCGGGGCGCCAGCGCACGAACTGTGTCGTGTGCCGGAAGCGATCCCCCTCGAGGTGGTCGTACTTCACCTCGCACACGCGCTCGAGCCGCAGCGGCTCCCACGAGAGGTCCTTGCCCGCGCTCCAGCGGCTCTTGTTTCCCGCGCCTCTGCCGCTCGGTACGGGGGGAGTCGGCAACTCCCCCACCGTCGCGCTTCTCGAGCGCGCCGATGAACTTGGCCCCCCTGCTCGTACGCTCGTCGCTTCGCTCCTCTCTCCCTCGCTGCTCCAGGGGGAGCTTCGCTCCCCCGCCGCATGGCGCCCCGTGCCACCGTCGATCCAGCTGCGCCACGGGTGCGCTTCGAGCGCGCCCTCGCGAAGCGGCGCGAGCTCCTCGAGCAGCTCGGCGCGGCGCTTCATCGTGAACGACGAGGTGACGCCGAGGTGATGGAGCTCGCCCTCGTTGTCGTAGAGCGCGAGCAGGAGCGAGCCCACGCGCTGGTCCTTGCCGTCCTTGTGCCAGCGGAAGCCCGCCACCACGCAGTCGGCCGTGCGCGAGTGCTTGATCTTCTGCATCACGCGCTTGGCCGGCTCGTAGCGGCTCGCCTCGTCCTTGGCGATCACGCCGTCGAGGCCCGCGCCCTCGAAGCGATGGAACCAGTCGAGCGCGCGCGCGCGATCCCGCGTGGCCGGCGTGACGTGCACCGGCGGCCGCGCTCCAGCGAGCACGTGCTCGAGGCGCGCGCGTCGCTCGGCGAAGGCGCGCTCGCGCAGGTCGTCGCCGCCCTCGGCGAGGAGATCGAAGGCCACGAACGACGCAGGCAGCTCCACGCTGAGCTTCTTCACGCGCGAGGCCGCAGGATGAAGGCGCAGCTGGAGGGCCTGGAAGTCGAGCGTGCCGTTGCGGGCGATCACGATCTCGCCATCGAGCACGCAGCGCTCGGGGATCGAGGCGAAGAGGGCCTCGCGCACCTCGGGGAAGTAGCGATCGAGCGGCTTGAGATCGCGGCTCTGCACGTAGAGGTGCGGCCCGTCCCGGAACACGAGCGCGCGGAAGCCATCCCACTTGGGCTCGAAGATCCACTGCGCCCCCTCGGGCATGCCCTCGGTGAGCTTCGCGAGCATCGGCTCGATCGGCGGTGCGATGGGATACGCAGGCAGCTCGCTCACGACCGCGAGGATACGCGAGCGCGAGGCGGATCGAGGCGCTCAGGCGCGCTCGAGCGCTGCGACGAAGTCGGCACAGCTCGCGTGGCGATCGGCGGGGCTCTTCGAGAGCGCTCGATCGAGCGCTGCCTCCACGTGCGGCGGCAGATCGGGCGCGATCGTGCGCGCCGCGGGGGGCGGCACGTGAAGGTGGTACATCACGAGCGCCAGCGGCGTGGGATCGGTGAAGGGGAGCTGCCCGGTGAGCATCTCGAACGCCATCACGCCCAGGGCATACAGATCCGCGCGGCCGTCGACGTGGCGAGGATCGTGGATCTGCTCCGGCGCGATGTACGCGAGCGTCCCCACGACGTCCTCGGCCTCGTCGTGTGTCGCGATCTCCTTCGCCACACCGAAGTCCATCAGCATCGCGCGCTGGGGCCCCACGAGGACGTTCGCGGGCTTCACGTCGCGGTGCACGAAGCCCTTGGCGTGGATCGCGTCGAGCGCGCTCGCGACGTCGCGGAGGATGCGCAGGGCCTCGGGCAGCGGCACGCGTCCGTCCTCGAGGAGCCGCGCGGCGAGGTCGCGTCCCTCGACGTACGTCATGACCAGATAATCCTCACCGCGATCGAGGAACGGCACGACGTTGGGGTGATCGATGCGCTCGAGGATCGCGGCCTCGCGACGAAAGCGTGCGCGCGCGCGCGGCTCGTGGGCCCTCTCCCTCGACATCACCTTGAGCACGATCTCGAAGTCGTAGTCGGGGTGGCTCGCCTTGTAGACGGCGCCCATGCCGCCGCGCCCGAGGAGCTGGAGGTGCACGAACGAGGCGAAGGTGTCGCCCTCCACGGGCAGCGAGCCCAGCGTCGCCGCGCGCCGCGCGAGCTCCTCGTAGTCGAGGCCGATGCCGAAGAAGCGCCGATCGATCCACCGTGCGACGAGGCGTCGCGTGGGCACGAGCGCGA
>JAIBCE010000491.1 GCA_019694315.1 Sandaracinaceae bacterium | reverse complement strand
GGCGCGAAGCTCCACTGCACGACGGTTCGAATCCCCGGCGGCTCGCCGCTTCAGGCGCTCGCGGGCTCCGTCGCGCCGGGGTCCGTCGCTTCTTCGGGCACGTGGCCGACGCCGTGGAGGCGATCCTCGATCTCGGCGGCCCGCGTGCGCAGGCGCTGGATCTCGTGCACGCGGATCGGATCGGTCGCCGCGTCGGGATCGAGCTCCAGGAAGCTCGCGAGCGCGTGACAGCTCCGCGCGAGCTCCACGTCGTTGCCGAGCTCCTCGAGCAGCTGGATCGAGCGGTCGAGGAGCTGCCGCGCGCGCTCGTGCGCCTCGCCGCCGCCCCAGCCCGCGGCCTGCTCGATCTCGCCGGCGGTGCGAAGACCGACGGCCAGGAAGGCCTTGCCCTTGGCCTGCTCGAAGAGCGCGATCGAGCGCGCGATCAAGGTCTTGGCCTCACCGACGTCGTGAAGGAGGAGGTGGGCCTTGGCGAGGCCTCGCAGGATCTCGCCCTCGAGGATGCGATCGCCCAGCGTCGCGCTGAGGTGCTCGGCCTCGCGCAGCGTCTCGATCGCCTGCTCGGGGCGATCCTGTCGATACATCGTCTCGCCGAGGTTCGTGAGGATCACGGCCTGCCGCATGCGATCGCCCACGGCGCGCGCGTGATCGAGGGCCTCGCGGTAGTGCTCCTGGGCGCGCAGGTGATCGCCCTGGTCCTGGTAGATCGAGCCGAGGTTGTTGAGCGTCTGCGCGATGCCCGCGCGATCGCCGATCTCGCGGCGCAGCGCGAAGGCCTCGCTGAACGCGTCGCGCGCGGCCTCGAAGCGTCCGCTGTCCTGGTAGACGAGGCCGAGGTTGTTGAGCGAGAGCGCGATCGAGCGCGGATCGCCGAGATCGCGCCGGAGCTCGAGGCCCTTCTGGAAGAAGCGCTCCGCGGCGTCGTAGGTGCCGCGCATCCAGTGCACCTTGCCCACGTCGTCGAGCGACGAGGCCACGCCGCGCGCGTCGGCGGCCGCGTCGAAGAGCGCGTGGCCGGTGCCGAGGTGCCGCATCGCGACGTCGAGGTGACCGATCGCGCGGTACACGCGGCCGATGCGGTTGTGCGCGACGCCGCCCTTGGCCTTCAGGTCGAGGCGGAACGCGATGCGGCGCATGCGCTGGAACGCGTGGATCGCCTCCTCGTTCTTGCCCGCGAGCTGGAGCACGTCGCCGAGGTTGTGGAGCGCGTCGAGCTGCCGCACCTCGTCCTCGATGCCGAGGAACGCGAGGCCTCGATCGTAGAGCTCGGCGGCACGCGTGTTCGCGAAGCGAGCGCGCGCCTGATCGGCCGCGTCGAGCCAGTAGAGGCCCGCGCGTCGCGTCGCGCCGCCGCCCTCGAAGTGCGTCGCGAGGAGCTCGCACTGCTCCTCGTTGCGGCCGCCCGTCTCGCTGCCCACGGTCGCGGGGAAGCGGGCCTCGAGCCACTCGGCCACGTGGAGATGCAGCCGCTTCACCTCGTGCGCGTTCATGAGGTGATAGAGCGTCTCCCGCTCGAGGTTGTGCTTGAACGCGAGCTCGCTCTCGCCCGCCATCGTCGAGTCGGGGAGCGCCATCACGTAGTCCCGCTCGCGCAGGCCCTCGAGGAGGTCGCGGTAGTGCGCGGCGAGATCCTCGGCGCCACCCCAGAGATCGGGTGCCTCGCGCTCGAGGCGACCGAGGGCCACGAGGCCGCCGAGCCAGAACACGCCGCCCATGACCGCAGCGTGCTCGAGGAGCTTGCGCTCGGTCGGCGCGAGCGCGGCGATGCGGGCCGCGATCGCGTCCTCGACGGAGAGCGGCAGCTGCGCGTCGTCGAGGCGATCGAGGTGGACCTGCCACGCACCGTCCTCGCCTTGCTGGAGCGTGCCGCTCGCGACGTACGCGCGGACCATCTGCTCGAGCAGGGCAGGGCTCCCGCCGGCGACGTCGACGGCGGCGTCGACCAGATCCTCGGGGGGATCGCCCACGGGATCGAGGAGATGGAGCACGAGCTGCGCGGCGTCCTCGGCGCGGAGCGGCAAGAGCTCGTAGAGCACGTGGTCGGTGGGCACTGCGCCCGGCAGCGTCGCCGACGAGGCGCCTGGCACGCTCACACCCGACCACTCCGGGCGGCGCACGAGGAGCTCGGGGCGCGCGGTCGCGACGAGCAGCACGGGTGCGCCGCGGAGCGAGGTGATGAGGCTGTGGACGAGGCCGAGCGCGTCGTCGCTCGCGCGCTCGAGGTCCTCGAGCACGAGCAGGAGCGGATGGCTGCGTCCGTCGATCTCGAAGAAGCGGCGCACGACGGCGTGCTGGAGCGCGGCGCGCTGCACGGGCTCGTCGTCGACGGCCGCCAGGAGCGGCGACTCCGGGTACGAGACGCCCACGTACGCGCCGAGGACGTGGAGGAATTCGGCGGTCGCCGTGCCCCCGAGCACCTCGCCGATCATCTTCGCGAACGCGCTGCGCACGTCGGCCTCGGGCGCGCCCTCTGCCACGCCAGCGCGCGCACGGAGCAGGCGCGCGATCGGATCGTAGGCGTGGCTGCCCCCGCTG
This sequence comes from Sandaracinaceae bacterium, assembly GCA_019694315.1. GTDB lineage: Bacteria > Myxococcota_A > Polyangia > Polyangiales > Sandaracinaceae > JAFLCL01. Next base: position 2,183 of record JAIBCE010000491.1, on the reverse strand, counting down.
TCGCGCGCCGAGGCGCGCAGCACGCGCAGGTGTGGCTCGCGCCGCGAGAGCCTCGCGACCGCCTCGTCGAGGAGCCGCGACTTGCCCACGCCGCGGGCGCCCACGAAGGTGACGGCGGTGAGCTGCTGGCGGTCGATCGCGCGCGCGAGCGCGTCGTCGAGATCACTCAGCTCGCGCTCGCGTCCGACGAGCGGAGAGTGGAACGGATAGGAGCTGCCTTCGGTCATCGCGGGCGCGAGTCTCGCACACGGCGCGCCGCCGTGCGCCGCCCACCGCGAGAGCCATCCGACGAGAGGCTTCGTGCTCGGCCACGAGAAGCCTCCGAGCCGGGCGAGCTCGATCACTGCGCCGTCGCGAGGCCTGCGAGCGGAACGAAGGCCCCCGCGGCGTCATCGCGCACGAGCGCGAGCACGTCGGATCCGTCTCGCGCGGTGATCGTGAGCGGACCGGGGCCGCGCGCCCACTGCGCCGGCCCGCACATGCCGTGACGCGAGCTCCAGCACGCAGCGAGCACGCGCGGCGGATCCTCGGACGGGATCGTCGCGACGCGGATCGGCGCGGCGGCGTCTTCGCCGCGGCTGCTCGCGACCCAGGTGCGGCCTCCGTGCTGCGCGAGATCGAAGTGCGCCACGTTCTCCTCGGGCCAGACGAGTGTCTCGCAGGCCTGTGGCGTGCAGCGGTGCACGCGGAGCCGACCGCTCGCCTCGAGCGCGCCCACCACCACGGAGTCCGCATCGCAGGCGAGGTGCAGCGAGGACTCGGCGTACGACGGCCCACGCCGCGGCGTGCGCGCCTCGTGCGCGAAAGAGGGCCACGCGGCGCCCGCGCGGAACACCTGCGCGGCGCGAGCACCCGTCACCAGCACCGCGTCGTCGCAGCCCTCGATCGCGTCGGCCTCCGGCGAGGCCTCCGCGATCGCATCGCTCGTGGGGTCGGCACCGACGAGCGCCCAGCGCACGCGCGTGCCCGCCTCGTCGCGCTCGAGCACCACCACACGACCGTCTCCCACCACCCAGTCGAGCGCGCCCGGCAGCGCTCGCGAGGCGATCGCGTGCGTGGGCGGGGGCGGATCGGGGTGCTCGTTCGGTGGGGGCGGCGGGATGGGCTCGCCCCGCGGCACGACGCGGGCCTCGAGGCCGCCCTCGGCGGTGCGCGCCACGATCGTGAAGCGCTCGGGGCCGATGGCGATCGAGCGATCGATCGGCCCACCGGGATGGGCCGCGATCCAGTGCTCGGGACGCATCACGCGGCCCGCCTCGAGGAGGCGCCCGAGACCCGTCGCACGCATCGCGCAGTGGCGTGTGTCGGCATCGCACGTCGCGTCGGCGGTGGTCCACGCGAGCCAGGCGTCCTCGGCGCCGACGAGCACACCACGCGCACCGCCTGGGCGTCGGAGCTGGAGCACGCGGACACGCGCCGGCTCGCGCTCGCCCGTGGGCGCGTGCACCTCGACCTCGGCGATGCCCAGGCCATCGGCGGCCACCAAGCGAAGCGCGCTTGCGCCGTCCGAGCCTGCCCAGAAAGAGCCTTCTCCGGTGCGGACGGGGACGCGGCTCGGCGCCGGCAGCGGCGCCACGCTCGGGCCGAGATCGAGGCCCACGGCGTTGGGGTCGACCTCGAGATCGTTGGCGGTGAGGAGCGAGGCGGCGAGGCCGCGGAGGAGGGCGAGCGACTCGAGCGGCGCCTCGGGCACCGCGCCCTCGTGGGCCGCACGTGCGCTCTCGAGATCGAGGAGCGCGGTCGCCATCTGGTCGACGGCCGCCGCGAGATCGATCTCGGCGGCCTTGGGCGAGGGCAAGAGAAAGATGGCGGGCTCGTGCGCGACGCGGCCGAGGAGCGGGGCGCAACGCGAGGGCCAGTCCTCGGGCGCCTGCTCGTAGAGCGTCGCGAAGCGCTCGCGCTCTCCGAGCGGCAGCGCGAGCCCCAGCGTGCTCCGCGGCTGACCATCGAGGAGGCACGCCGAGAGCTCGACGACCGCGTGCGCCGAGGTCCGCGCGCGCTCGCGGCCGCGCAGGTACGGCCAGCCGAGGAGGATCGCTGCGAGCGCCGCGTTGGCCAGGATCGCCGTGAGGAGCGGTCGCACGCTCGGGCGCAGCGCGCCGAGCTCGCGCTCCTCGTCGTTCATCGGGGCGGGCGAGCACGCTACAACGACGCGAGCGGCTGCGCACCGGGGTGGCGCCCCC
>JAIBCE010000096.1 GCA_019694315.1 Sandaracinaceae bacterium | reverse complement strand
CGCGGAGCTCCCCCTCGGCCTCGCGCACTTCCGTCGCCGCTCGCGTCAGCGCAGGCTCGCTCTCCTCGAGGCGCGCAGACACGCTCGAGAGCTCCGCCTCCGCGCGTCCGCGCTCCACGGCCGCGCTGCGTGCGACCTCGCGCTCGGCCCGCACCTCGCGCGCCCGCAGCGCCAGCGTCACCTCGCCCCGGCGAGGCTCCCAGAGGCCGAGCTGACGGCTCACGTCGTCGAGCTCGCGCTCGGCCTGCCCGAGCTCGCTCGCGAGCACACGCAGCGTCTCGTGAGCGCGCTCGCTCGCCACGAGCTCCGCCACGCGCTTCTGCGCACGCGCGGCCTCGATCGCCGCCTCGTCACGCTGCACGACCAGCTCGTCCCGCTCGGGCTCAGAGAGCAAAGGCAGCGCGTCGATCTCCAGGCTGCGCTCGCGCGCTTCTCTCACCAGCGTCGCGGCCCGCGTGTGAACCACACGCGAGAGCGTCGAGTAGATCTCCGTGCCCGTCACGCGCTCGAGGAGGCGCGCCCGCTCATCGTCCGGCGCCTCGAGGAACGACGCGAGCTCCCCCTGCGGCAAGAGGACGGATCGACAGAATTGCCCGTAATCCAGGCCCAGACGGGCCTCGATCTGCGCGAGCACGTCGGTCTTGGTCGTGCCCACGCGGAGCCCCGCGTCTGCGAGGAGCGGGCCTCGCGGCGTCGCGCCAGCACGTGCGGCGTCGCCGTCCCGCGCCGCGCGCGCCCCCAAGACCACGAGCGACATGGTCGGCTTGCCGAGCGACCAGCCACCGTCGCGACGCCGGACGGCGCGCACCTCCCAGCGTGCGCGGAAGAGGCCTCCCCCGCGCGCTTCGAAGTCCACCTCGGCGAACGCGTGGCGCGCGCCGCGCCGCACGATCGCCCGTGGATCGCTCGTGCGGATCACGTCGGGCTCGGCCGCGCTCGCGACGCGCCCCTTGCCCGCGCCCACCGGCGTGCTCCCACGCGCTGCGTCGCCCTCCCCCTCCACCTCGCTCGCGCGATCCGAGCCCAGGGCGCTGCGCGTCCCTGCGCGCACCACGTCTCGCTGCGGGCTCCGTGCGAGGCGCGGCGCGCGATCGAAGAGCGCGAGGCACATCGCGTCGAGGATCGTGCTCTTGCCCGCGCCCGTGGGCCCGCCGATCACGAACACGCCCGCCCCCCGCATCGGCGCCGCGTCGAGGTCGAGCTCGAAGGGCGCCGCCAAGCTCGCGAGCCCGCGCCCCCGGATCGCACGGATCCTCACGACGCCACCTCGAGGTCCGCGCTCTCGCCCCCGGACGCCTCGGGCAGCCCCGCGAGCACGTCGTCTTGCTCCAGCTGCGCCTCGCGCCACGCCTCGTGGAGCGCGCGCGTCAGCGCCTCGGGCAAGGGCTCGCGCGACACGCTCGACCACACCCGCGCGAGCACCGCGTCGGGCGCGAGCTCTGCGTACGCCGACGACGACACCGGCACGAGCGCCGCGTCGCCCGCTCGCTCGAGGTCCACGCTCACGAGCCGCGCCCCCGAGGGCGCGAGCGCCTCGCCCAGCTCCCGTCTCAGCGCGGGCCTCGGCGACGGAACACGCACGCGCACCTGCACCCAGCGCTCGTTCACACACGGCGTCATCGCGCCGAGCCGCGCGATCGCCGTCTCCACGTCGAGCGCCTCGCCGCCCTCCCCCTCGATCCGCACGAGCTCGACGAACGGCGGAACGTGCACGGCCTCGAGCGCCACTGCGCCGTCGCGTGCGGTGCCGACGACGACCTGATGCGGGTAGGCGCGCTCCGAGAACGCGAGCGGGAGCGGCGCGCCTGCGTAGCGGAGCCTCCCGCCATCGAGCCCCTGCGCGAGGTGCAGGTGTCCCATCGCCACGTACGCGAGCTCGCGCGGGAAGGCCTCGACCGACAGCGCCGCCTCGTCGCCGCCGAGCAGCGGGCGCTCCGACTCCGGCGAGAGGCGCGCGCCGCGCACGAGCCCGTGCCCCGCGGCCATGAGCAGCGACCGCTGCCCCGTCGCGGCGATCGCGTGCGCCACCAGATCACGGACGAGCCGCTCGCTCGCACAGCGAGGCTCCTCGCAGCGCGCGAGAGGCTCGCCGGGCCGCGAGAGAGGCGTGTCGGGCTGGTCCGCATCGGCGACCGCCACCCTCGAGAGATCGCTCGGCCGCAGAAACGGCACCGCGACGAGGTGCCCCGCCAACGCACCATCGCGCGTGGTGAGCGGCACGAGCGCAGCGGCCGGATCGATCCGTCCGCGCGCATCGAGCCCGAGGGAGCCGAAGATGCGCACTGGCATGCGCGCAGCGCCTCCCAGTCGCTCGAGCAGCGGCGCAGGCGCCGAGAGCCGCGCAGGACCGTCGTGGTTGCCGGCGATCACGATCACCTGCACGCCCGGCGCAGCGCGCGAGAGCTCGGCGAGGAAGCCATAGAAGAGCGCCTCCGCCCCGGCTGGCGGCACGCTGCGATCGAACACGTCCCCCGCGACGACGAGGACATCGACCGCGCGCGCCACGATGACCTCGACGAGCCAGGCGAGGAAGCGCCGGTGCGCGAGCTCGAGCGACGCTCCGTGCAGCGTGCGACCCAGGTGCCAATCAGCGGTGTGGCAGAAGACGAGGCTCACGGACGAGGGACGGCCTCACGCGACCCGCACTGACAGCGCCGCACACCTCGGTCGGCACGTCTCGCTCATCGAATCGCGGACCGCCAACCGCGTTGGCACTCACTCGTCGACGCCGAGCGCGTCCCCCGCTCGTTCCACGTGGAACGCGGATTGCCGTGTTGCGGGGGCGCCGCGGAGGCTGTCCCACGCTCGATCCCTCCCGCGCCGCCAGCGCCGATCCTCTTGGAAAACGCGCCGCCCGCGAACGACCCAGACCATCGCCCGTCTCTGCCTCGTTGTGTCCGAGTCTCCCCGCCCTGTCTGCTCTGGGTCTGCTCTCTGGATCTGCTCGGAACCCGTTGATCCGAAGTCGCCTCACCCTGTACCCTCGCCCGCGCTCGCCCTGGTCCCACCAGTCTGGTCCCGTCAGTCTGGTCCCGTCAGTCTGGTCTCAGGACGCGCGTGAGCTTCGGAGCCCGCTCCGAGGAGGATTCATGGATTCCCGTTCCAATGGCTCGCCCCGTTCGTTCCTCTCGCGCTGGAATGCCCTCTCTCGCTGGAATGCTGGCGTCACGCTCGGCGCCGCGGTGCTCACCGTGGCCGGCGTCTCCGCCTCGGGCTGTCTCGAGCGCGGCCTGCGCCCGGTCAACCCGTGCACGCGATCGAGCGTCGGTCAGCGCATCCAGGTGACGAACGTCGACGACGTCGACCTCCTCTTCATGGTCGACAACTCGAACTCCATGGCCGAGGAGCAGCTGAACCTGATCGCCGAGCTGCCGCGCCTCGTGCGCGTGCTCGCGTCGGGTGATCGCGACTCGGACGGGACGCGGGACTTCAACCCGGTCAAGTCGCTGCACGTCGGCGTGGTCACGAGCGACATGGGCGCGGGCCCCAACACGGGCGTCCCCACGTGTGCGCGCGGCCTCGGTGACGACGGCATCCTGCGCAGCCGGAGCCGGCTCACCACGGGCGGCTGCATGGCGACCTACCCGTCGGGCGTCTTCGAGTTCAACCGCGACACCGACAACGCCGACACCTTCGCGACGACGGTCGGCTGCGTGGCGAACCTGAGCACCGGTGGCTGCGGCTTCGAGCAGCAGCTCGAGTCGCCCCTCAAGGCCCTCACGCCGCTCAACCCGTCGAGCTGGACGCGCCCGGGCTACTCGCCCCCGCGCTTCGTCAGCGCCGACGGCATCCCGGACACGGTCGCTGGCAACGCCGACGGCCCGAACATGGGCTTCCTCCGCCCGAACTCGGCCCTCGCGATCGTGCTCGTGACCGACGAAGAGGACTGCTCGGTCCGCGACTACAACCTCTTCGTGACGGGCGACCCGCGCTTCATGTCGGTGCCGCTCAACCTTCGCTGCAACACGTTCGGCGACCCGACGATGGGCATCGTCCACCCCGTGGATCGCTACGTGAACGGCTTCCTCGGCCTCCGCTCCGACCCGAACCTCCTCATCTTCTCGGGCATCGTGGGCATCCCGCCCGAGACCGAGGCGAGCGCGGCGGCCGGTGACTACGCGTCGATCCTGGCGAACACGAACATGATCCCGCGCCCGAACGCGATGGGCACGAACCTCGAGCCCTCGTGCTCCACGACGAACGGCGTCGCGTACCCGCCCATCCGCATCGTGCAGACCGCTGCCGGCCTCGCGGCTGCGGGCGCCGCCGTGTCGCTCTCCTCGATCTGCTCCTCGAGCTTCCAGCCGGCCATCGACGGCATCATCGCGAAGATCGCCGACGCCCTCCGCGGCGCCTGCCTCCCGCGCGCCCTCAACCCCGCCGCCGACGGCACCGTCGACTGCGAGGTCTACGAGCTCCTGCCCGCGGCGGGCACGGCCGGCGTCATCTCCGACTGCAGCGCCCTCGCTGGCCGCACCTACTCGCAGGACGTCGTCGACGAGCTCGGCGTGAGCCGTCAGCTCTGCCGCGTCGACCAGGTCACGCGCGCGGTCGCCATGGCAAACAGCGCGCCGGGCTGGTTCTACGACGACTTCGATCCGGAGCTCGCGATGACCTGCGGCGCGACGCCCCAGCGCATCGCCTTCACCGAGATGGCGCCGCCGGCCACGGGCTCCGAGGTTCGCCTCGAGTGCCTCCAGACGATCGCGCTCGGCAACGCCGGCGTCGACGTCGACTGCGACGGTGACGAGGGTGGTCAGGGCTGCCGCATCGGCCAGTTCTGCACGCTCGACGCCGACCGCTGCGCCACCGGGCACAGCCTCCCGGATCCGAGCAGCCCCACGCTGAGCTGTGACCCCGTCGAGCGCCTCTGCGGCGTGCCCTGCGTCGACGACGCGTCGTGCACCACGGCCGGCCTCCTCGGCTACGTCTGCGACACCCGCACGAACGCGGTGGCCGCTGGCGAGGGCGCGATGGATGTGCCCGAGGCGATCCGCAACAACCCGCGCAACGTCTGCGTGAACCCCACGTGCAACTGACCCACTGACGATCTGCGGCTGACCTCGTCAGTCGCGTCACAGCGAGAGGCCTCGTCGAGAGACGGGGCCTTTCGCGTTCCGTCGCGTCTCTGGTCGCCTCTCGACGCGCACACCTCGTTTGGAATCTCGCGCCTCGCGCGACGACGCACTCGTGGAGGTGGCCATGAGGATGCGTCTTCGATCCCTCGGGATCGCGGTGTCTCTGCTCGTTCCGTCGCTCACGCTCGGCGCGTGTCTCGAGCGTCGGCTCGAGTCCGTCGCGCCCTGCACGCGCTCGTCGGTCACGCAGGCCCTCGCGGTGCACTACGTCGACAGCGTCGATCTGCTCTTCGTGATCGACGACTCGGGCTCCATGGACGAAGAGCAACGCTCGCTCGAGCGCGAGCTCCCACGCCTCGTCTCGGTGCTCGCGAGCGGAGATCGCGACGGCGACGGCGCCGAGGACTTCCGCCCCGTGCGCTCGCTGCACGTCGGCGTCGTGAGCACGGATCTCGGGGCAGGCGTGGCCACGCCCCACACGCTCGGCGCCTGTGTGCACGGCTCGGGTGACGACGGACGGCTGCGCCGCACCGACGCGGTCTGCAGCGGCCTGCCGGCCGACGGCGTGTTCGACTTCGCGCGCGGCGACGATCTCGGCGCCTTCGTGAGCACCGTGCAGTGCGGCGCGAGCCTCGGCACCGACGGCTGCGGGCTCGAGCAGCCCCTCGAGGCCGCGCTCGAGGCGATCTCGCCTGCCGACGCCACGGGCTGGACCGCCGCGGGCTACGACGCGCCGCGCTTCCTCGATCCCGACACGGGCCTGCGCTCGCGCGCGGGTCACGCCGAGGGCGCCAACGCAGGCTTCGTACGCGACGACTCCGTGCTCGCCGTGGTGGTGGTGACCGACGAAGAAGACTGCTCCGCGAGCGACACGGCGATCTTCGGCGACGACGCGGCGACCGCCGCGCGCTTCGGCGGCGACGTGCAGCTGCGATGCACGCGCCTGGCCGATCCTGGCGCGGGTGTGCTCCACGCCGTCGATCGCTACGTGCGCGGTCTCGTGGGCCTGCGGCGTGAGCCGGGCCTCGTGGTGTTCTCGGCGATCGCCGGCATCCCGCACGATCTCGTGGCGAGCGCGGCGACCGAGCGCGGCTTCGACTTCGACGCGATCCTCGGCGATCCGCGCATGGGCTACGAGGAGACGGGCGAGCGCGCGAACTTCCTCCGCGACGCCTGCACCTCACCCTCGGGCAGCGCCGATCCGGCGCGGCGCGTGATCGAGACGGCGCGCGGTCTCGCGAACGAGGGTGCGGGTGTCTCGCTCGCCTCGATCTGCGACGAGGACTTCGGCCCTGCGATCGACGGTGTGATCGCGCGCATCGCCGACGCGCTGAACGGCGCGTGTCTACCGCGCGATCTCAACCCCGACGCCGAGGGGCGCGTGGACTGCGAGGTCTTCGAGGTGCTGCCCACCCCAGGCACCACGAGCGCCGTCACCGCGTGCTCGGGTCTCGCGGGTCGCGAGCTCTTCGAGGTGGTGGAGCGCGGCGGCACGATGCACGAGCGCTGCCGCGTGACGCAGCTCGATCGCGCCACGGGCCTCGCAGGCAGCGCTGCGGGCTGGTTCTACGACGACGCGAGCGAGGAGCGCCGCGCGAGCTGCGGCGACGATGGGCAGCGCATCTCGTTCACGGAGATCGCGCGCCCTGCCCTGGGCTCGGTGATCGAGCTCGAGTGCCTGCAGACGATCGGCCCCGCGCAGGAGCACGCCGCGGTGAGCTGCGACGAGGCGAGCGCTCCGTGCGAGCTCGGCATGTTCTGCGAGCCGGGCGATGGCGATCGATGTGGCACGGGCACGAGCCTCCCAGACGGCGCAGGCGTGGCGCTCGTGTGCGACGAGGTGGAGCGTCTCTGCGCTGCCCCCTGCACGAACGACGCGGACTGCAGGACCGCGGGCCTCTCGGGCTACGTCTGCGACCTGCGCACGAACGGCGAGGCCGCTGGCACGGGCGCGACCGAGCTCGACCCCGCGATCGCCGCCGCGACCCGCGCCCGCTGCGTGAACCCCACCTGCCACTGACGCGACCGACGGCTTCGTGAGGTGCGGCTCGCGCCGGAACGCGGTGCGCTCTCGTCTCAGAGCGTGCAGGGCGCGTAGAAGCCGTCGGGGAGGCCGGACTCGTAGGCGTGTGGGTGCATGCCGAACGGATGATCCTGGAGGAACTGCCAGGCGCTCGCGCGGGCCGCGGAGGGGACCGTGTGGCCCATGCCGTGGTTGCAGAGGAAGCCGAAGTAACCGGGGTTGCGCGCGAGCATGTCGTGGTAGCGGAGGCTCGCGTCCTCGAAGCTCGTCACCACCACGTCGCGCTCGCCGCCGTAGAGGATCATCGCCGCGAAGCGCGCATCGGGCGCGTCGGTGGGCGGCATGCGCGAGGTGATGAGACCACCGCTGTAGACCACCACGCTCGCGAGGTAGCTCGCGCGGCGGAAGCTCATCTGCGTGGTGTGGAGCGCGCCCGCGCTGAAGCCCACCGAGTGCACGTGGTGATCGTCGACGCCGACCCCAGCCTCGGCGCACGCGAGCAGCTCGTCGGCCACGAGGAGATCGTCCTCGCGCGTGCCGCCCGTGGTGAGGAACCACGGAAACGTGGGCGCGGTGGGATCGTGGAAGGGCGCGACCACGATGCCGCCTGCGGTGGTGATCGCGTCGAGCGCATCGCCGAGCGCGTAAGGAGCCTCGGTCGGCGAGCCGCCCGCGCCGTGCCAGAAGAACACCACCGGACCGTCCGTCGCGGCGGCCTCGGGGCCGACCCAGATCAGCGCGTCGCGCGGCGTGATGCCCGTGGGCGCGACCGTGATCATGCCCGTCGCGGTCATGTCGGGACAGGCGCCCGTGGCCATGGGGAGCGTGGGCTCCATGCGCAGCGGACCCGCATCGATGGGGCCCGCATCCGGCGCGCTCACCGCGTCCGGTGCGAGGGCTGCGTCGTCGCTCGACGCGAACGCATCGCTCGCGAGCCCCGCGTCGTCGGCCGTCGCGGCCTCACCACAACCCACGAGGACGAGCCCCGCGAACCCAATCCATGCGCGCGCAATCACCGCCCCCTTGTAGCGGGGTCACTCCATGCGTCGCAAGTCCCCGATTTGCTTGGCCTCCTGGGGGCACTTTGACGCGACTCCCCGAACGGGCAGGCGACCTCCCCGAATGGAGGGTCGCGTCAAAGTGCCCGCAGAAGCCCAATGTTCTCGGATAGTTCGAAGTCATGGAGTGACCCCACTGACACTGATTGCGCGTTCAGGTATCGATCGGGGGTGGTGTTCGTCCCGCTCTGGGTGAAGTCGAACGGATCGTTCCTCGAAGGGGCGAGCCAGCCGGAGGAGCTCGTCGCGCGGGCTGCCGAGCTCGCGCTGCCTGCGATCGCGCTCACGGATCGCAATGGCTTCTACGGCTCGGTGCGTGCGCACATGAAGCACGGCGAGCTCGCGAAGGTCGCGAAGCAAGAGGAGCGGAGCGATGCGACGCTGCCGCGCGCGATCGTCGGCGCCGAGATCACGGTGCTCGACGTGGCGAACGACGCGCACACCCCCGACACGACCGCGCTCACGGGCACGCGCCGCATCGTGCTCCTCGCCGAGACCCGCGCGGGCTACGGGCGCATCGCGCGCCTCCTCACGCGTGGCCACGCACGCGCCGAGAGCAAGGGCGCCGCGCGCGTCACGTGGGACGAGGTGCGCTCGATCGCGGTCGAGGACGTGATCGCCCTCGCGCCCGACGCCACGAGCCTCGCGGCGCTCGCCGAGAGCCATCGTGGTCGCCTCTACGCGATGCTCACGCGTCACCTCGCCTCGGGTGACGAGGCGCGCGAGCGCTTGCTCCGCGAGGCCGCGGCGCACGCGTCGATCCCGACGATCGCGCAGCGCGAGGTGCTCTATCACGATCGCACACGCCAGCCGCTGCAGGACGTGCTCACGTGCGTTCGCCACGGCGTGACGCTCAGCACCGCGGGCACCCTGCTCCGCCCCAACGCCGAGCACGATCTCCCGGATCTGCGCGCGATGCTCTCGCTCTTCCGCGACGATCCGGCGAGCGTGCACCGCTCGAGCGAGGTGGCCGATCGCTGCCGCTTCCACTTCGGCCTGCTCCGCTATCGCTACCCCGCCGAGAAGGTGCCGCACGGCAGGAGCGAGAAGGACTGGCTCCGCGAGCTCACCTTCGAGGGCGCGCGCGTGCGCTATCCGCGCGGCATCCCCGACGACTGCCTCGAGCAGATCGAGAAGGAGCTCGCGCTCATCGAGGAGCTCGATTACGGCGGCTACTTCCTCACGATGTGGGACGTCGTTCGCTTCTGCCGCGAGGCGAACATCCTCTGCCAGGGCCGCGGCAGCGCCGCGAACAGCATCGTCTGTTACTGCCTGGGCATCACCGCGATCGATCCGGTGCGCATGGATCTGCTCTTCGAGCGCTTCCTCTCCCGCGAGCGCGCCGAGCCTCCCGACATCGACGTCGACATCGAGCACGACCGCCGCGAGGAGGTCATCCAGTACGTCTACGAGCGCTGGGGCCGAGGGCTCAAGAAGCATCAGCTCGACGACGACGCCTTTCCTCTGCCCGGGGCGCCCTGCGGCGGGGTTGCGGAGCAACCCCTGGAGCAGCGAGGAGGAGGAGTCTTCGACGACCGACGAGCGGGGGGTGTGGTGGGGGGCTCGGCCCCCCGCCCTGCGCCCGAAGGGCGCGATAGAGCTGCGAACGAGCCACCGCCGCCGCGTGCGGCGATGGTCGCCAACGTCATCCGCTATCGCGTCAAGAGCGCGCTCCGCGACGTGGGCAAGGCGCTCGATCTGCCCGAGCTCGTGCTCGATCGCGCGAGCAAGGTGCTCTCGCACTACGACGACAAGATCGAAGAGACCCTGCTGCGCGACGCAGGGCTCGATCCGGACGCGCCCGTCACGCGGCAGCTGCTCTCGCTCGTGACCCAGGTGCTCGACTTCCCGCGCCACCTCGGCATCCACCCAGGCGGCTTCGTGCTCGGGCACGAGCCCGTCGACACGCTCTGCCCCGTCGAGCCCGCCACCATGCCCAACCGCACCGTGGTGCAGTGGGACAAGCAGGACATCGAGGACCTCGGCCTCTTCAAGATCGATCTTCTCGGCCTCGGCTGCCTCACCGTGATCCACCGCGCGTTCGATCTGCTGAAGGAGCACGACGAGATCGACCTCGAGATCCGCACCGTGCCCGCCGAGGACCCGACGACGTACGCGATGGTGAGCCGCGCCGACACGGTGGGCGTGTTCCAGATCGAGAGCCGCGCGCAGATGGCGATGCTGCCGCGCCTTCAGCCACGCACCTTCTACGACCTCGTGATCGAGGTCGCGATCGTGCGCCCCGGCCCGATCCAGGGCGACATGGTGCATCCGTACCTTCGCCGTCGCGAGGGCAAGGAGGTGGTGAGCTTTCCTCACCCCAAGCTCGAGCGCGTGCTCAAGAAGACGCTCGGCGTGCCCATCTTCCAGGAGCAGGTGATGAAGCTCGCCGTGGCCGTGGCGGGCTACACGCCGGGCGAGGCCGATCAGCTGCGACGCGACATGGCCGCGTGGCGCAGCAAGGGCCGCATCGAGCAGCACAAGGAGAAGCTCGTCGGGCGCATGGTGCAAGACGGCATCCCGCTCGAGTTCGCAGAGCGCGTGTTCATGCAGATCCGCGGCTTCGGTGAGTACGGCTTCCCCGAGTCGCACGCCGCGAGCTTCGCCCTCCTCGCGTACGTCACCGCGTGGCTCAAGTGCCACCACCCCGCGGCCTTCGCGTGCGCGATGCTCGATGCGTGGCCGATGGGCTTCTATCACCCGTCCACGATCGTCGACGACGTGAAGCGCCACGGCGTGGCCGTGCTCCCGATCGACGTGAACAAGAGCACGTGGCAGTGCCGCCTCGAGCCCGTGGCCCAGCGAGGCTGGGGCATCCGCATGGGCGTGCGCTACGTGAAGGGCCTCGGTGAGCGCGAGCAGCGCGCCTTCACGACCGCACGCGACGAGGGCGCGTTCACCGATCTCGCCGACTTCGCGCGGCGCACGCGCATGAGCATGAAGGCCCTCCACAGGCTCGCCGAGGCCGGCGCGTTCGCGAGCCTCGGCCTCGATCGACGCCACGCCATCTGGGAGCTGCGGCGCCTCGTCCACGAGCCCTTGGAAGGCCTGGAGTGGCGTGAGTCCTCGGAGACCGCGCCTCGAGCGCCGCAGGCGCGCAAGACGTGGATCCCTTCACTCCAGAGGAGCGAGGGGATCGCCTGGGACTATCGAGCGAGCCTTCACTCCACGCGTGGGCACCCGATGGAGGCGTACCGCGAGCGTCTGATCGAGCTCGGCTACCCCGAGGCGAACGTGGTCGCGCGCATGCGCCGCGGCGCGGTGAAGTTCGCGGGGCTCGTGATCTGTCGACAGCGACCACAGACCGCCACGGGCGTGTTCTTCATGACGCTCGAGGACGAGACGGGCTTCGTGAACGTCGTGTGCTGGGCCGACGTGTTCGCGAAGTTCGAGCGTGTGGCCAAGACGAGCGTGCTCCTCGAAGTGCGCGGGCAGGTGCAGGAGGAGAACGGCGTGGTGCACGTGATCGCGGCCGAGCTGCGCGATCTCTCCGCCACGCTGGAAGACGGCAAGGGCGCGCGAACGCTCGGAGATCTCGAGAAGTCACGCGACTTCCACTGACTTCCACTGACTTCCGCGGGCTTCCACGGACCGTGCCCGCACGTCGTGCTCGACGGTGGCTCAGCGAGCCCGGAGGCTGGCCGAGACCGTCGTGCCGCCGTTCGCCCGCGGCGCGATGCGGTAGCGGCCTCGGGTCCAGGCACGGACGAGCGTGAGGCCGATCCCGCAGTGCTGCGCGCGAGGGCGCGTCGTCACGAACGGGTCGGCGGCGCGACGCGCGAGCTCCTTCGTCATGCCGGCGCCGTCGTCCTCCACACGAAGCACGAGGTGATCGGCGCGAGCGCTCGCACGGACCCTCACGCCCCGCGCCCCCGCCTCGAGGGCGTTGGCGACGAGCTCCTCGGTGACCATGGAGAGAGCCGGCGGGGCCACGCGCGCGAGCCTCGTGACGACGTGCGCCTCGATCGGCACCTCGCTCGCCCCGACCCGATGCCGCGCCTTCGCGATGCCGTCGGCGACCTCGTGCGCCACGTCGCGCTCGACCCGTGCGTGGACGCCATGGGCCTGCGCCAGCGCCGAGAGACGCCGCGCGAGCAGGGTGTTGAGCTCGAGCGCACGCCGCGCCGTCTCCAGCTCCTCGACGCCGCCAGCGTCGGTGCCGAGCGCGCCTTCTGCGAGGAGCAGCTGTGACGCGACGGTGAGCGTCACGTTGTTGAGCAGGTGCGCTGCGCCGGCCGCGACGAGCACCAGCTCTCGCGTCTGCGCCGCCACTCCGAGCCCGAGCTCCGCCCGCGCCGCGTCAGCCCGCTTTGACGAGGCCACGCTTGACGGCTTCCCGGGTGAGATCGGCAGCGTTGTGCGCACCGAGCTTGTTCATCAAGCGCTCGCGGTGGCTCTCCGCCGTCCTCACCGCAACGCCGAGCTGTTGCGCGATCTCCTTGTTCGTCAGGCCGCGGCCCACGAGCCCGAGCACGTCGGTCTCGCGGGGCGTGAGCGCGACGCCGGGCACCGCCGAAGACATCACGCGCTTGGCCGCCTCGCTGAGGTACGAGTCACCGTGCGAGACGGCCTCGATGGCCCGGAGGAGGATCTGCGGACCCTCGGTCTTCGCCACGAACCCGAGCGCGCCGGCTGCGAGCGAGTCGCGGATCGCCTGGTCGGTGACCTCCCCGGTGAGCACGAGGGCCCGCAGTCCCTGCGGGGCCCAGCGTCGGAGGAGATCGAGCCCAGAGCCGTCGCCGAGCTGGATGTCGACCACGGCCACCATCCGGTCGAGCTGCGCGCGCTCGAGCAGCACTTGCGCCTCCGCGACGGTCGTCGCGACCTCTGCCCTCGCGATACCCGCTCGCTTGCCGAGCGCCGCGACGCTCTCCGTCACGAGGGGATGGTCCTCCACGACCAACAGTGCACTGGCCTCAACCGCCGTCATCGCTCTGGCGATGATAGATCGACCGTGCTCTGCGGACACGAAGTTCGAGCCGCTCACGCGCAGCGCCCAGCAGTGCAAGTGCCCGAGCAACAGTCGGCGTTCTCGAGACAGCCGCGGCCCGCCGCGCGACACGCACACGTGCCCGAGCGACAGTCCATGTAGCCGCAGCAGTCGGCGCCGGTGGTGCAAGAGCCTCCCGACTCGCCGCAGCAGCGCACCTCGAACGACACACCGCGACGGCAGCTCAGGTCGGTGCAGCACGCAGCCGCGCTCGCGCACACCCCCTGCAGCGGCGAGCATGCGCAGTCGCCCGCCGTGTAGCTCCAGTCCGCGCAGACGCCGGCCGTGGGCCCCCCCGCATCGCCCGTCAGGCACTCCCCCGTGCTCGCGCAGAAGCCGCACTCGGAGCGCGAGGTGCAGTCGCCGCAGGTCGTCGCGTCGACGCACGGATCGGCCGCCACGCACTCGCTCGCGAGCCAGCTCCAGTCGGTGCACGCGCCGCTCGTAGGACCCGTGGAGTCGCCCGACACGCAGCGCCCGGTGCCCGCGCACCAGCCGCAGCGAGACGCCGACGTGCACGACTCGCAGTCCGTGTTGGTGGCGCACTCGTCGACCGGCGTGCTCGAGCACTCGAAGCTGATCCACGCCCAGTCGCCCGTGCAGGTGCCCGAGGTCGGGCCGCTCGAGTCGCCCGAGCGACACGCCCCGTCGCAGAAGCCGCAGCCCGAGCGCGCGGTGCACGTCTCGCAATCCGTCGCATCGGCGCACGAGTCCGCGGGCCCGGTGCAGTCGCTCGCGAGCCAGCTCCAGTCGGTGCAGGAGCCCGCGCTCGGGCCGCTCGCGGTGCCGACGCCACACGTGCCGGTGTCACCACACCAGCCGCAGGGGTAGTGGTTCGTGCACTCACCGCAGTCGAGGTACGCGCACTCGGAGCTCGGCATCGCGCAGGTGCCCGAGGTGCACGCGAGCGCGCCGGTGCAGCGATCGCCCGCGCAGCATGGCTGGCCCTCGCCCCCGCAGCTCGGATCTGGCATCGCGCAGTGACCGCTCTGGCAGCTCAGCTCCGCGCTGCACTCGCTCGGGGGCGCGCAGCAGAGCTCGCCATCGCCACCGCAAGGCTCGCAGCGCCCGCCCGCGCAGACCGAGCCCGAGCGACACTCGTTGCCCGCACAGCACGCCTCGCCCACGTGCCCACACGCGGCCATCGGGCGCGCGCAGACGCCGTCCTGACAGAGGAGATCCGTGCAGCACTCTGCGCTCGAGCGACACGCGGTGCCCTGGAGCGAGCAGCACGCACCACCCACGCAGTCGGCACCGCCGCAGCAATCCTCGGGCGCATCGCACGCCACGCCTCCACCGGGCACCGCGCAGCAGAGCTCGGTCTCGCAGCGACGGCCCGCAGAGCAGGTTCCGAGGTCGCCGCAGCACGCCTCTCCGACGTCGCCGCACGGCCCGGTGCGCACGTCCGGTCCTGGCGCATCGTCGCGCGAGTAGGCATCGACGCGATCCTCGGCCGCGTCGATCCCGCGACCCGAGTCGGGGCGCACGCCCGGGCCTCCATCGGGGCAGCCGGAGAGCAGCGACGCGAGCGCAGAGAGCACGAACACCGACGGAGCAGCAGGCAGCGAGGCGCGAAGCGCGCGAAGCGACGAATACGACATTCCTCGACGATACCGCGACCCGCTCCGAGACGACGGACCTTGACGACTCCGGCCGGCGACGCATCCTACTCCCACAAACTGAACACGTTCAACACCAGCTCCAGACGACGCGTCTGTTGCCTCATGTGTAGGCGCAAACAGCGTTGAACGGTTTCAACAAGGAGACCGCCATGACCCTCTTCTTCACCGCGAGCCTCGCGCTCGCCGTGGTGCTCGGCACCGTGCTCTCGCAGGCCCTGCTGGCACGAGCGCGGTGGGTGAACGAGCGCGCCGACGGCCCCGTCGTCGGTGAGGGCGCGTACCGCGAAGCGCCTGTCTCGCGGTGGCGGAGGCGCTGGCTCGGGCTGCCCATCGTCGTCGGCGCGGCGTGCACGCTGAGCGCGCTCTGGGCGCTGGTGACGCTCGGCTTCGCGCTCGCAGGGACGCTGCTTCCGCCCGCGTGGCCAGTGGCGCTCTCGGGCTACGCGCTCGTGATCGTCCTCTTCGTCGCGAGCTCCAAGCTCGCGCGCCGCACGCCCGACGCGAGCCGCGCGGTGCGCTTCGCGACGACGCACAGCTACCTCCATCACGGCGCCGTGCTGCTCACCTTCGGCGCGCTCGCCACGCTCGGGCACGACGCGTGGGAGCTCTTCCTCGTGTCGGCCGCCGCGTGCGCAGTCGGCGTCGCCGTCACCGCGCTCCTGCACGTCGCCGCGCACCGCGACGCGGAGAGCCTCGCGCGCGAGGGCGCGCTCGACGGCCTCGTCGCCTGAACGTCGAGGTCGGCCCTCGTGGCTGAACCTCAGCGACGCCTCGCGCGTCGCCGCGCGAGGGCCAGCAGTCCGAGCGCCGCGAGCGCCACGGGCCAGCCCCCGCGCGCGCGCCACGCGTGCGCCGCGCGACACGCGCAGCCTCCTTGGGGTGCGGGCACGCCGGCATCGGCGACCGTTCCCGCCGCATCGAAGAGTCCTCCATCGTCCGCGAGGCCTGCGTCCACGCGCCCACCGACGTCGCGATCGAGACGGCTCGCGTCGAGCCCCGAGGCATCGAGCCCCGAGGCATCGAGCGAGGCGTCGTCGAGCGCCGCGCCATCGAGCGAGGCTGCGTCGGTCGAGGCGCCCGCGTCCTCGAAGGCCGCGTCGGTCATCGTGCCTGCGTCCATCGGCGCGAGCGTGCACGCACCGGTGCAGCCGGGCGTACCGTCGCAGTCCTCGTCGGAGGCCGTCACCACGCCGTCGCCGCAGTACGGACCGTGCCCTCGGCAGTCGCTCGCGCACGCGCTCCAGCCGTAGCCTGCGACGGCCCCGTCGTCGCAGCGCTCGCCCGGGTCGATCGCGCCATCGCCGCACACTCCGCGGCCGATCTCGAACGCGCCGAGGTCGCTCACCGCGCTGCCCATGCCATCGCCTTCGACCGGACGCGCCACCTCGTCGAGATCGAGCGTGGTGCTCGAGCCCGTGGCCGCGTCCACGCACGGCGAGCTCGCGAGCGGCCGCGAGGTCGCGGGATCGAGCTGCGGATCGGTCGTGACGACGCTCGGCGCAAGCGCGATGCCCATCGCGTCGACGGTGTTGGCGCCCACGATCGACGTGGTGATCGAGAAGCCCGGCGCGATCACGTCGAGACCGCGCGCGCAGCCCGTGACGACGCTGTAGGTGATGGCGCTCGTGCCCGTGCCGCTCGCGTCTGCGAGCACACCCGTCGCCGAAGGGCCCGAGCAGCGCACGGTCGCGTGACGCACCTCGACGGCATCACCCGCGGACGGACCGAGCGAGAGCGCGGTCGAGGACGAGGTGACGAGCGCGTTCTCGAGGAGGCCGGTTCCGTCGAGCACGAGGCCGCCGCTCGATCGGAGGCGCGCGAACGCGAACGTGGCGCCGTGCGCGACGTTCACGGCCGGATCGGCGCGCGTGAGCGTCGCGTCGTCGATCGTGGCGGAGGCCCCCTCGCGCACCTCGATCGTGCTGCGCGCGAGCTCGACGCGATGAAGAGCGAGCGTGCCTCCGCTCTCGACGACGATCGGGAAGAGGCCTCCCCGCGTGACCGTGCCGTCGACGTGCACCGGCGGACCGCTCCGATCGCCCCACACGAGCGAGCCCGCGACACGGAGCTCGTAGCCGAGCTCGTCGGCGCCGAACGGAAAGGCGAAGCGCACGCCGGGATCCACGACGAGCGCGTGCCCCGCGGGCACGGTGAGATCCCCGGCGATGTCCTCGGCGCTCGCGCGGGTCATGTGCACGTCCTCCCAGAGCCAGCCCTCGAGCCGCGCGGTGGGCTCGCCTGCATACGGGCGCGCGCCCAGATCGCCGCCGCCGCTGTCACGGAAGCGGGCCGGAGAGCGCGAGGTGGGCCTCAGCTCCGCGCCGAGCAGGGCGTCCTCGGGCTCGAGGGGGTTCCGGATCTCGTCCACCGCGACGTTCGTCGCGCCGCGGCTGCGCGGGTGGACGAGCACACGATCGAGCACGCACGCACAGTCGAGATCGCGAGGCTGCACGACGATCGAGTCGAAGAGATCCGCGCCGCCCGTGCCGGTCACGTCGCCCACGATCGTGGCGTGGTCCACGTAGGCACGGGCGCCCCGGAAGAACACCGCGCCCCGGAAGATCGAGCGGAACGTGGAGGTGGTGCCCGTGCCCGAGAAATCGGCGGCGCCGAGCTCCGAGTCGCGGATCGAGAGGTTGCCCGCGCGCACGTTCACCGGCGCGCCCACGGGGACCGAGACGAACGAGAGCGAGCCGCCGTTCTGCGTGTCGAGCGCGACGACCACCTCGACGAGGTCGACGTGCGTGAGATCGACGAGGCCGGTGGTCGCGACGATGCCCTGCCACCGAGAGCCCGCGACCGTGGAGCGGATCGCGATCGGGCTCGCGTCGGTGCCCACCATCGTCAGGAGGCCACCCGTCGCGCCGATCGTGCGCGTCGGCGGCACCTGGATCTCGACGCCCTCCTCCACGCGGAGGCTCGCGCCGTCGGAGATCGTGATGCTCCCCGCGAGCACGTACGGGCTGCCGGCGGCGGTCCAGATCTGGTCGCCCGCGAGCTCCCCCGCCGGAACGGACGTCTGCGCGAGCGCAGGCGCCGCGAGCCACAGCGAGAAGGCAAGGACCACGAGCCCCGAGAGCGTGCGCATGGCCGAACGATCGCACCTTGCCGGGCCCCACGAAAGGCGTCCTCGCATCGGGGTCGAGCCCCGATCGTGGTTGAGCGACCGACGCGTCGCGACGCATGCTCGCGCGGATGCGCTACCTCCACACGATGCTGCGCGTGCGCGACCTCGACGCGGCGCTCGACTTCTTCTGCGACAAGCTCGGCCTCGGCGAGCTGCGGCGGCGCGAGTCGCCCGAGGGACGCTTCACGCTGGTGTTCCTCGGCACGGGCGCCGAGGGCGACGCGGGAGAGCTCGAGCTCACGCACAACTGGGACGAGAAGGAGCCCTACCCCACGGGCCGCTTCTTCGGTCACCTCGCGTTCGAGGTCGACGACATCCACGCGACCTGCGCGAAGCTCCACGCGGCGGGCGTGACGATCCACCGACCGCCGCGCGATGGGCGCATGGCCTTCGTGAAGTCACCCGACGGTCACTCGGTGGAGCTGCTCCAGCGCGGCCCGGGCCTCGCCCCGATCGAGCCGTGGAAGTCGATGCCCAACACGGGCACATGGTGATCCGCGATCAGGCGGGCGCGACGCGCAGGTAGCGAGCCATCCAGTACGCGAGGCGGAAGTCGACCGCGGGATAGAGCGCGAGCGGGTCGCCTTCGCCGTTCACCGCGTAGGGATTGCTGCGCCAGTGGAAGTTCGACGGCGGCCGGATCGCGAACGGCACGGCCACCGTGGACACGGCGATGTCGCCGCGCCCGAGATCCATCGAGAGCGGGAGCGTCGTGCCGTCGAGACCGATGCACGCGCGCGAGGCGAGCTCGGCGGCGTCGCAGTTCACGTGGCCTTCGGCCCAGTACGGCGCCGGGAATCCGCGGAGCGAGGCGAGCGCGCGATCGAGCCCGGCGGCATCGACCTCCGCGGCCTCCAGATCATGGAGCACATCCCCCCGTGCGCGCGCTGCGATCGCGACGAGATCGTAGAAGGACTGGCCCTGCTCCGCGGGCTGCCACGCCTCCCCCGGCGCACCGTAGAGCGCGCCGATCACGCCGCCGCGCACACGCTCGCGCGCGTCGTCGTCGCAGAGATAGCGCGTGGCGAGCCAGCCCCCCGTGAAGGCCATGTTGTAGTTCGAGTAATTCGACGACACGCCCGTGTCGACGAAGCCCACGTCGTCGCCCGCGATGCCGGGCAGATCGCGCGCACGCACGAGATCGTTGTGGAGCCAGTCGGCGATCTCGGCGTCGCCCGAGATCCGCGAGAGCGCCGCGACGATGCCGAGCGCCATGATCGCGTGCTGCCCGTTCTCGTGGAAGCGCGGCACGTACACGCGATCGATCGCGCTCTCGTGGAGGTAGCCGTTGTAGGTGATGCGCCCGTCGGCGTCGTGGATCTCGAGGTCGTGTCCCTCGGGGCTCACGATCGCGAGCATGTGCGCGATGGCCGAGGCGTCGTCGCGCAGCGTGGCGAGCCGGGTCGCGTCGATCGTGTCGTCACCTTCGCTCACCTCCCACGCCGCGGCCATGCCGAGGACCCAGCCGATGAGCATGTCGCGGCTCGCCGAGTCCTCCCACGCGTACTCGGGGTAGAGGCCGCTCTGATCGTCGCGCCAGGTGCCGTTGGTCTTCTCCGCCGGGAGCGGGTGGCCCATGGCGTCGAAGAGCGGCGTGGTGGTCTGCGTGAAGCCGGGTCGATCGCGGCGCTGGTAGCCGCGCGCGATCACGCCCCGCACACCGGTGATGGTCGCCGCGCGGTGCATCGCGTCCAGCGCGGCGTGGAGCTGCGTGCGCGCGGCCGCGAGCTCGTCGCAGTCCGCGCCCTCGTCGCGCAGCGTGCCGTAGCGAAACGCGTCCGCTGCGGCGCCCGCGCCCGCATACGAGCCCGCGACCTTCTGGAAGCTCACGAGCGAGTCGATCGGCGCGCCGTCGAAGGCCTCGAAGTCGAAGCCGTCGCCGTCGCGGAGGAAGCGATCGATCCGCATCCGCGCGCTCTCGTCGTTGGCGCGCACCTCGGTGCTCACACCCACGCCCCACGCGTGGATCGCGACGTGCCCGCGATCGTAGAGACGCGCCGCATCGTCGAGGAGCGGCTCGCTCGCGACGAGGCCGCTCGGGCCCGTGCCCGTCCCGCACGCCGGCACCACCCGACGTCGAGGCGGCTCGCACGTCGGCGGCGTCGTGCGCGTGAAGGCGTCGGTGCCCTCGTCGGGACGGAGCGCGTCGACCACGGCGGCGTCCTCGCCGAGCACGTCGTCGGCCGCACGCGCGTCCTCGGGCACGGCGGGGCTCTCACAGGCAAGCAGGAGCAACGACGAGGCGAGCAAGAGACGTCGCGCGCGGCGCGTCTCGAGAGTCGGCGGCACCATCGCGGAAGCGTACCGCTGCGCGGCGGGCCCCGCGGCAACACTTCGTCATTGGCAGCGTGCGCGGCGCGACACAGTCTCGGGCGATGTCCGATACGCCCACGATCGCCACGCCGCTCACGCTGCCCTCGGGCCTCCGGCTCGCGAACCGTCTCGTGAAGGCCTCGATGAGCGAGGGCCTCGCGCGCGACGACGGGCGCCCCGACGCGCGGCTCGAGCGCCTCTACACGCGCTGGTCGGAGGGGGGCGCCGCGATGCTCCTCACGGGCAACGTGATGATCGACGCGCGCTACCTCGAGCACTGTGGCAATCCCATCCTCGACGCACGCGCCGACCTCGAGGCGTTCCGTCGCTGGGCGCGCGCGGGCAAGTCGCACGGCAGCGCGATGATCGCGCAGATCAGCCACCCGGGCCGTCAGGTGAGCCGCTTCGTCGCGCCCACGCCGCTCGCGCCGAGCGACGGCCCCGCGGTGAAGCTGATGGCGGCGTTCGGTCGACCTCGCGCGATGACCGAAGCCGAGATCGAGGACGCGATCGAGCGCTTCGCGCGCACCTCGTCGCTCGCGCGCGAGGCGGGCTTCGACGGTGTCGAGATCCACGCCGCGCACGGCTACCTCGTGAGCCAATTCCTCTCGCCCCTCGTGAACCGCCGCGGCGATCGCTGGGGTGGCGCCCTCGAGAACCGTGCGCGCTTGCTCGTGGAGATCGTGCGCGCGTGTCGACGCGCCACGACCCGAGACTTCACGATCGGCGTGAAGCTCAACTCCGCCGACTTCCAGCGCGGAGGCTTCGACGAGGACGACGCAGTGAAGGTGATCGAGCTCCTCGGCGGCGAGGGCATCGACTTCCTCGAGCTCTCGGGCGGCAACTACGAGTCGATGGCCCTCTTCGGGGTGGCCGAGGACGGCGCGCCGCTCCGCGCGAGCACGCGCGCCCGCGAGGCGTACTTCCTCGACTTCGCGAGGACGGCGCGTGCCCACGCGCGCATGCCCGTGCTGCTCACCGGCGGCATGCGTACGCGCCAGGGGATGGACGAGGCGCTCGGCTCGGGCGCCGTGGATCTCGTGGGCCTCGCGCGGCCGCTCTGTGTGTCGCCCGATCTGCCGCGCGAGCTGGTCTCGGGCCGCGTGGATCGTGCGCCCGCGATCGAGCCGCCTCCGTTCGGCGTGCGCGCGCTCGATCCGCTCGCTGCTCCGGCCTGGTACGGCGCGCAGCTCGCGCGCATGGGCCGCGGCGAGGCGCCCGATCCATCGATGGGCGCACGTCTCGCTGCGCTCCGCTACGTGGCCAACGACGCCCTGCGTGGCCCGCGTCGCCGACGCGCCGGCCTCGCGCGTGCGTGAGCCACGAGCCCGCGGTCGGGGGCGTCGCTCCGCGGGTCAGCTCGCGGGCGTGGGCCCCGCGAGCACCTTGCTCATGGGCAGATCCGCGTCGGCGAGCATCGCGTCCACGACGGGGATCGACGCGCTGATGAGCTTCTTGGCGGCGGCGATCTCCTTGAGGCGATTCACCCCGAGCACGCCGGTCACGCGATCACCCTTCACGAGGAAGGCCGCGAACTGCTTGTCGGCGATCGAGCCTCGGTAGACCACACGATCGTAGTCGTCCACCGCGCCCACGCTCTGGAGCTTCAGCTCGTACTGATCGGACCAGAACCACGCCACGGGCGCGTGCGTCTCGCTCTTGCCCATCATGTTCGCGACGGCCGTCGCCGCCATGAGCTGCGCGTTCTCGACGGACTCGATCATCACGTGGCGCCCGAGGCGCGTGTGGAAGAAGCGCGCGACGTCGCCTGCGGCGTACACGCCGGGGAGGCTCGTCTCGCAGCGCTCGTTCACGAGCACGCCGCGATCGAGCGCGACGCCGGAGCCCTCGAGCCAGCCCGTCGCTGGGACCACGCCGATGCCTGCGACGACGAAGTCGCATGGGATCACCTCGCCCGTCGTGGTCACGACCTCCTCGACGCGATCGCCACCGCGGAACGAGGCGACGCCCACACCACAGCGCACGTCCACGCCGCGCTCGCGATGGAACTGACCGTAGAGCGCGCCCACGTCGCGACCGAACGCGCGGAGCAGCGGCACCTCGAGCATCTCGAGCACGGTGACCTCGCAGCCCTCCTCGCGACACGAGGCAGCGACCTCCATGCCGATCACGCCCGCGCCGATCACGACGAGACGCTTGCCCGGCGCGAGCTCGGCCCGGATCCCGCGCGCGTCCTCGAGCGAGCGGAGGTAGTGGATGCCCGGCAGCGTCGCGCCCTCGCAGGTGAGGCGACGAACGTCGGCGCCGGTGGCGACGAGGAGCTTGTCGAAGCCGATCTTCGTACCGCTCGAGAGCTCGACCTCGCGGCTCGTCCCGTCCAGGCGCTCGGCGCGCACGCCGAGGTGCAGCTCGATGCGGTGCTCGTCGTAGTACTCGAGCGGGCGGAAGAAGAGCTTCTCCTCCGGCATCTGCCCGCGCATGGCCTTCTTCGAGAGCGGCGGCCGATCGTAGGGACGATCCTTCTCGGCCCCCACGAGCACGATCCGGCCCTCGAAGCCCAGCTTGCGAAGCGACTCCGCGGCCCGGCCGCCGGCGAGGTTCGCGCCCACGATGACGATGGTCTCGGTCACGCGCCGCGATCTAGCGCAGAACGCGGCGCCACGCGTAGCGCGGGCCGCACGGGCTGGCTCTGCACGAGAGACCTCGGAGTGTCCCTGGGCGGCGTATCCTCCCTCCGTGGCCGACGAGGACCTGCACCACACGATCGCCGAGCTCGAGGGGACGATGGCGGGCGAGCGACCCGCCACGCAGCGGCCGACCGCGTCGCGGCTGCCTGCCCCGAGCGGCGAGCGCTACACGCTGGGCGTCGAGCTCGGGCGCGGACAGCAGGGCGTGGTGCACGTGGCCGAGGACCACGTGCTGCGCCGACGCGTCGCGATGAAGCTCGTGTCGGAGTCGTACGCGCACGATCCCAACACCATCGCGCGCTTCGTGACCGAGGCGCAGGTGACGGCGCAGATCGAGCACCCCCACATCGTGCCCATCCACGACGCCGGTCGATGGCACGACGGTCGACCCTTCTACACGATGCCGCTCCTGCCCGGAGGCAGCCTCGCCGACCGCCTCGACGCGATCCGGGCGGGCACCTCGAGCGAGCCGCTGGTGCGCCTCGTGCGCTGGTTCTCGAGCACGTGCATGGCGGTGCACGCGGCCCACCGCGCTGGCGTCGTGCATCGCGATCTCAAGCCGGGAAACCTCGTCCTCGGCCCGACGGGCGAGCTCCTCGTGGCCGACTTCGGGCTGGCGCGGCTCTTTCGCGACAGCGTGATGGTGAAGGCCGACGGTCCCCTCGAGCGGACGCAGATCGGCACGCCGATCGGGACGCCCTACTACATGCCGCCGGAGCAGGCGCGCGGCGACTCGCCCCACATCGGTCCGAGGAGCGACGTCTACTCGCTCGGCGCGATCCTCTACGAGCTCCTCACGCTGCGACCGCCGTTCCTCGCGAGCAGCTTCGCCGAGCTGGTCGTCAGCATCCTCGAGAAGCGCCCCGAGGATCCTCCGCTCGCGCGGCCCGGACACGACGTGCCGCGCGACCTCGCCGATCTCGCGCTGCGATGCCTGGAGAAGGACCCGGCCCGACGCCCCTCGAGCGCCGCCGAGCTCGTCGAGATCATCGATGGGTGGCTGGAAGGTCGCTTCGAGAGCGAGCGGCGTCGCGCCGCGGTGAGCGAGCTCGTGCGACAAG